>CAYQRM010000165.1:0-3387 GCA_964419785.1 uncultured Solibacteraceae bacterium
TACCCGATGTACCTGGTGTACCCGATGTACCTGGTGTACCCGATGTACCTGGTGTACCCGATGTACCTGGTGTACCCGATGTACCTGGTGTACCTGATGTACCTGATGTACCGGGTTAGAATTCCCACGCGATGCGCGCGCTTCGACTCCCGTTGCTGGTGCTGCTGTTCGCCGCGGCGACGACGCTCCTCGTGTGGTCGGTGCGTGGTCAAGCGGGCACCCCAGTGTCGCTCGTGGTCACCGGCGGCACCGTGGTGACGATGAATGCCGCGGGCGACGTCATCACGGACGGTGCGGTCGCAATCGACCACGACAAGATCGTCGCCGTCGGGCCCGCCGCCGATCTCGCGACGAAGTATCAGGCGACCGATCGCCTGGACGTCCGCGGCCAGGTCATCCTGCCGGGCCTGATTAACGGCCACACCCACGCGCCGATGGTGCTGTACCGCGGGCTGGCCGACGACCTGGCCTTGATGGACTGGCTTCAGCATTACATCTTTCCAGCCGAGGCCAAGACCGTCTCGCCCGACTTCGTCCGCGTCGGCACGCGGCTCGCCGCGCTCGAGATGATCGAATCGGGCACGACGACGTTCGCCGACATGTACTACTTCGAGGACGACATCGCTGAGGTCACCAAGGAAGCAGGCCTTCGCGGCGTGCTCGGCCAGTCGGTGATCCAGTTTCCGGTCGCGGACGCGAAGACGCCCGCCGACGCGCTCGTCCGTGCCGAGGCATTCATCAAGAAATGGAAGGGCGATCCGCTCATCACGCCCGCCATCGCGCCGCACGCGGCTTACACCGTCGACGCTGACACGCTGAAAAGCGTTCGAAAGCTCGCCGATCAATACAACGTGCCCGTGCTGATCCACCTCGCCGAGACGCGCGACGAAGTGAAGACGATTGACGAGCAGCACCACATGTCGCCGACGCAGTACCTCGACTCGCTCGGCCTGTGGAACGGCCGCGCGCTTGCCGCGCACGCCGTCTGGTTGGACGACGCGGACATGAAGACGCTCGCGAAGCGCGGCGTTGGCGTCGCCCACAACCCGGAGAGCAACATGAAGCTCGCGAGCGGCATCGCGGCCGTGCCGAAATGGATCGCGGCCGGCATGAAGGCGGGCCTTGGCACCGACGGCGCGGCGAGCAACAACGATCTCGACATGTTCGAGGCGATGCGCGTCGCCGCCCTTCTGCAGAAGGTCGCGACGATGGATCCGCAATCGCTGCCGGCGCGGCAGGCGCTCGAGCTCGCGACGCGGCGCGGCGCCGACGCGCTCGGCATGGGCGCCGACATCGGGAGTCTCGAGCCCGGCAAGCAAGCCGACGTCATCACCGTGTCGATGGACGACGCGCGGCAGACGCCGATGTACGACGCGATCTCCCATCTCGTCTACGTCAGCCACGGCGACGACGTGCGAAATACGATCGTGGCGGGAAAGTTCCTGATGCGCGATCACCAGGTGCTGACGCTGAACAAAGCCGACGTGCTGAGAGATGCGCGGGCGATGGCCTCGCGCGTGCGCGCGGCCGTTCAGCCGGCGCCTCCCGCCAAGGAGAAGAAGTAGCGTGGACCCTATCGTCATGATCGACGAGGCAACGATCCGGACGCGCGTGGCCGAGCTCGGACGAGCGATTCGTCAGGATTACGGCCCCGAGAAGCCCGTGCATTTGATCGCCGTGCTGAAGGGCGCGTTCATGTTTCTCGCCGATCTGATGCGCACGATCGACGGCCCGGTCTCGTGCGATTTCATCGCCGTGTCGAGTTACGGCTCGGGAACGACGTCATCGGGCGAGGTGCGACTGACCAAGGACCTCGATCGCAGCCTCGAAGGCCGAGACGTCATCATCGTCGAGGACATCGTCGACACGGGGCTGACACTCTCGTACCTGCAGGAGATTCTCAGGGCGCGCGACCCCCGCTCCCTCAAGACCGCGTGCCTCCTGAGCAAGCCGTCGCGGCGAAAGGTCGATGTCAAAGTCGAGTACGTCGGGTTTACGATCGACGATCGGTTCGTCGTCGGCTACGGGCTCGATGTAGACGAGCACTACCGCAACCTGTCTTACATCGGCGTGATGGCCGGGAGTTGATGTGGCCGTACTGCGGTTCTCATTAATCAGTGAAGCGGATGCGCGGCGGATCGAGCCGGGATCGACGGTCGAGCTCGAGCCGGGCGGCCGCGTTACGCCGCTGGCGGCAGACACGCTAAAGGCGCGCCGCGTGACGGTCGTGCCCGCGGGCACGAGCGATCCCGGCCTGCCGGCGGATCTTGCGCCCGTGTCGCCGGTCGCGCGCGTCGCGATTGGGTCGGATCACACTGGCGTTACGCTCAAAGCTTCGCTCATCGCCCACCTGAGGCAATCGGGCCGCGCCGTGACCGATCTGGGCACGACCGGCACCGATCCGGTCGACTACCCGGATATCGCGAGCGCCGTCGCGCTGGCGGTGGCCCGTCGCGAGGCCGACGCCGGCATCGTGATCGATGGCGCCGGACTTGGTTCCGCGATCGCGGCCAACAAGGTTCGCGGGATTCGCGCCGCCATGTGCACGACGCCGACGCTCGCGCGCTACGCCCGTCAGCACAACGGCGCGAACGTGCTCACCTTGGGCGCCACGCTCATCGACGCCGCCGAGGCGAACGAGATCGTCGACGTGTGGCTCTCGACGCCGATGAACGAGGCGCGGTACCTGCGCCGGCTGCTCAAGGTCCGGCGGCTCGAGGAGCGGTTCTGATGGACGCGCAGTCAGTCGATCTCGCGCGACTCATCGCGATCATCGCCGAAGAGGTGATGTCGGCGTCCCGCCGGCCGGTGGGGAAGTGCGCGTGCCATCAGATTCAGGAGGACTGCTGTCCGGATCGGCTGCGCGGCGTCATCGACGCCGGCGCGGCGCGGCTCGGGCTGCACGCGACCGGCGGCGTGCCCACGGGCGTCGCCGGGCTGATCGATCACACGCTGCTCAAACCCGACGCGACGAGGAAAGACGTCGAGCAGCTCTGCCGCGAGGCCGCGGAGTTCTCGTTCGCGACGGTGTGCGTCAATCCCGTGTGGGTCGCGCTCTGCAGCAGCCTGCTGCGATCGACGCCGGTCGGCGTCTGCGCGGTCGTCGGCTTTCCGCTCGGTGCGACGACGCCCGAGGTGAAGAACTTCGAGACGCGACGCGTGATCTACGACGGCGCGCGCGAAGTCGACATGGTCATCAACATCGGCGCGCTCAAGTCAGGCGACCTCCGCGCGGTCGAGCGCGATATCGAGGCCGTGACGGTGCCATGCCGTGACTGCGGCGTGACGAGCAAGGTCATCATCGAAGCCGCGTACCTTACCGACGAGGAGAAGGTCACCGCGTCCACGCTTGCCAAGGCCGCCGGCGCGGATTTCGTGAAAACCTCG
>CAYQRM010000166.1:0-19007 GCA_964419785.1 uncultured Solibacteraceae bacterium
CGACTTCTCGACTTCTCGACTTCTCGACCTCTCGACTTCTCGACTTTGAACTTTTCCGTACCCTCCCCCTCCCGGCGTTTCGATCCGCAGGCGATCGCCCGGATGCATTTGAAGCTGGATCTTTCCCGGCAGTTTCTCCTCGCGGCCGTCGCGCACGAGTGTGTTGCGGCCGACGCCGCCGGGCTCGCCGCCCTGCGCACCGTACGGCGGGCGCCGGCGACGATCGGACAATACAGTCACCGACGTCTCGACGAGCGTTTCGTACTCGCGGACGATGCCTTCGCCGCCTGGCGCGGCGCCCGCGCCGCTGCTGTCGCGACGCAGCCGGTACTGCCGAATGCGCACGGGCAGATAGTGCTCGATCGCTTCGACCGGCGTGTTGCGCGTGTTGCTCATGTGCACGTGCACGCCGCTCAGTCCCGGCATGCCGAGGCGTCCGCCCATGCCGCCGCCGATCGTTTCGTAGTATGCGAAGCGACGGCCGGTCGTATCCGCCCCACCGAGCGTGACGTTGTTCATCGTCCCCTGGCTCGCGGCCGGCAGCCGCGCCGGAAGCGCGCGTCCGAGCGCGCCGAGGACGACGTCGGTGATGCGCTGCGACGTCTCGACGTTGCCGCCCGCCACCGCCGACGGCCGGAGCGCGTTGACGATCGTTCCGGGCGGCGCGATGACCTTCAGCGGACGGCCGACGCCGGCGTTGTAGAGCACGTCCTCGCCGACCAGACATCGGAAGGCGTAGAGACACGCCGAGAGCGTGATCGCGAAGTTCGCGTTGACGCTGCCTTCGACCTGCGGATCCGAACCCGAGAAATCAATCACCGCGTGATCGCCCGCGATGTCGATCGAGGCGCGGATCCGCACCGGCCGCTCGCTGAATCCATCGTCATCGAGTGCGTCTTCGAACTCGTAGCGGCCGTTGGGAATCTCGCGAATCGCCGCGCGGACGACGCGCTCGGTGTAGTCCTGGAGCGCGGAGGCGTATGCGAGCGTGGTCTTGCGGCCGTAGCGGCGCACGGTGTCCTTGAGCCGCGCCTCGGCGACACGATTCGCGGCGATCTGGCCCGTGAGGTCGCCTTCGCGCTCGCCGGGCGTGCGGACGTTCGCCAGGATCATGTCGAACACGTCGCGCGCGAGCTCGCCGCGCCGCACGAGTCGCACGGGCGGAATGATCAAACCCTCTTGAAAGATCTCTCGCGCCACCGGCATGGAGCCCGGGCTCATGCCGCCAACGTCGGAGTGATGCGCGCGATTGGCGACAAAAAAAGCCGGGCGCTTCTCGCTGCCGAGAAACACCGGCGAGACGAGCGTGATGTCGGGCAGGTGCGTGCCGCCCTGAAAGGGATCGTTCAGGACAACCGCGTCGCCACGCTCCATCTCGACCGCGTCGATCGCCGCGCGCACCGACAGCGGCATCGCGCCGAGGTGCACGGGCATGTGATCGCCCTGCGCGATCGTCTCACCGTCGGCGTCATACACCGCGCACGAATAATCGAGCCGCTCCTTGATGTTCGGCGAGAAGCCCGTGCGGCACAGCGTGACGCCCATCTCTTCCGCGATGGAGAGGAAGAGATTCTTGAAGACTTCGAAGTCGACAGGGCTCAGTGTCATTTATTCGTGATCACCACGTTGCGAAATCCATCAACCCGAAATTCGAACTTCGGCGGCACGACGACCGTCGCTTCGCCGCCGGTGACGATGGCCGGACCGCGCGCGCGGGCGCCGGGCGCGAGCGCGTCCCATCGATACAGCGACATCGTCACGGGGCGTCCGTCGAAGCGGCCGGAGCGGCGCGCCGCGGGCTTCGGCGCGGCCGCGCGTCGCGGCTTAACGAACGGCAGCTTCGGCTTCGGCGTCAGACCCGCGGCGGTCACGCGAACGTTGACGACTTCGATCGGCCGCGCGGGATCCATGTAGCCGAAGCGCTTGCCGTGCAAGCGATCGAACTCCTTCCGGTAGTCGCGCCCGAACGGTACCGTGATTTCGTACGACTGACCGACGTATCTGACGTCGAGATGCGCGTGGATCGCGCGCGCGTGTGGGCCAAATCCTTCCGCCTCGAGCTCCCGCGCCGCGCGTTCGGTCAGCGGCGCCAGCCGCTTTTCGAGATCCGCGAAAAGAATACCGGGAATACTCTTGTCCCCGCGGTGGCTGGCGCTGAGCACGCTCGCCGAGTAGTCGCGGACGACGTCGGCGACGAGCATGCCGAGCGCCGAGAGAACGCCGGCGTGCCGCGGGACAATCACGGTGCGGATATCGAGGCGACTCGCGATCTCGCACGCGTGCATCCCGCCCGCGCCGCCGAAGGCGAGCAGCGCGAAATCGCGCGGATCGTGCCCGCGCTCGACGGACACGACGCGAATGGCACGCTCCATGTTCGCGTTGGCCACGCGCACGATCCCTTCGGCAAGCGCCGGCACGTCGAGGACGAGCCGCTTGGCCACGTCTGCCGCGATCCGCTTCACGCGATCGACGTCGAGGGCCATGCGGCCGCCGAGAAAATACTCAGGATCGAGGCGTCCGAGCAGCAGATTCGCGTCGGTGACCGTGAGCTCCGTGCCCACGCCGTAGCAGACTGGCCCCGGGACGGCGCCGGCACTTCGCGGGCCGACGCGCAAGGCGCCGCCGGTGTCGATGTGCGCGATCGACCCACCGCCCGCGCCCACGGTGTGAATGTCGATTACAGGCAGTCGCACGGGAAAATCGCCAATCTTCGCGTCCGTCGTCGTCCCAATCGCTTCGTCGATCAGGCTGACGTCGGTCGACGTGCCGCCCATGTCGTACGAAATGACGCGTGGGAATCCCGCGGCCTGCGCGACAGCGCGCGCGCCGACGACGCCGGCCGCCGGGCCGGAGAGCACGGTGCGAACGGCATGCGCGCGTGCGGCCGAGGCCGAGATCGATCCGCCGTTCGATTGCATGATCGAAAGTCGCGACGAGCCAAGGCGCGCTTCGAGCGCGCCCAGATAACGATCGATGAGCGGCGTGACGTACGCGTTGACGAGCGTCGTGCTCCAGCGCTCGTACTCGCGATATTCCGGCAGCACCTCGTGCGACGAGGATACGCGCCAGCCAGCCGCACGAAATCGACCGGCGACCTCGTGTTCGTGCGCGCCATTCGCGTACGAGTGCAACAGGCACACCGCGATGATGTCGGGGCGCGCCTCTTGACACGCTGCAATGACGCGATCAACCGACGCCGCATCGACGGGCACGAGTACCGTGCCGGTCGCAGTGAGCCGCTCGCGGACGCCAAATGTGAGATTCGCGTCGACGATCGCCCGCGGCGCGAGAACAAAGATGTTATAGAGCTCGGGCCGCGTCTGCCGCCCGATGCGGACGACGTCCTCGAACCCCTCGGTCGCGACGAGCGCGACGCGCGCGCCGCGACGCTCGAGTACAGCATTGGTCGCGACCGTCGAGCCGTGCACAACCTCGTAATTGGAAGCACCTTCGGTCAGATGCGCGACGCCCTCGAGAATCGCGCGCGAGGCGTCGTCAGGCGTCGAGCGCAGCTTGAAGACCACCAGGCCACTCGAGTCGAGCCGGACGAAGTCTGTGAACGTACCTCCGGTATCGACGCCCAGACGAAGTGACACGCGGGAGATTGTAGTTTGTCCGGGCTCGCGCAGCAGTCCGGCTATCGTCCCAAGGAACTATGCGACGGGTACTAAGGTCGTAGCGGAAACTGTGTCCAAAGAAAAAAGGCCCGCGGTGTTCGCGGGCCTTCACGGGCAACCTGGCTCCCCAGCTCTTCACGGCACATGCCGCAAATTCAGGCTACCCGCAGGCTTCATGTACGCAAGCGTCGTGCCTAACTCGAATTGCGTTCTGTCGAGAGTTCTGCGCACCTCGCGCCGCAAACCATCGCGTAACTCCTACTCGATTGTGTTCACTCTTACGAAAATGATTCACACCGCGTCGCGAAATACGCGGTTGATCACTTCACGGACGTACCGCGCGTAAGCGCGCTACACCATCGCGCCTTCGGGGTATTGCAGGGCGAGACGCAGTTCTTTGGAGAGTTGATCGACGGTGGACCCTGACCGTTTCCAGGCACCGTCGGTCTCGAAGCGGAGATCGCCGATGCGGCGGCCCCACGGCGCGATCACGCGGCCGATCGCGCGGAAGTCCGCGCGGTCCGCGTGCTGCTGATCGAGCCGTTTGACGATGTCCGGCGCGACACGAATAAACGCGCGCAGCGCCGGCGCCGTGCGAATGCTGTACTTCCGGCCGTTCCAGGCAGCACCAAAGACCACGGCGACCTGTCTGAAGTAATTGACGAAGAACTTCTTCGCCTCTTCGCGGAACTCGTCGCCCTTTTGACCGGTGCCAAACGCGTCCTGCGCAAACAGCTTCTTGAGCTCCTGCGCGAGCGGCGCCTGCGCCACGCGTCCATGACCCACGCCGAGCAATTTGATCTCGCCGTGGAGCGGCGATTCTTCGCGCTCGCTGAGCGCACGAACGACATCATGCGCGGCCGCAAGATTTTCGTCGCGATACAACTGCCGCCCTGAGAGCGAGACGAGGTGCGACGCGTTGAGGCGCGTGTGTTTCGCGTTAATCGTGACGAACATCTGCACGACGTGATCTTCGGGCAGTCGATCGAAAATCACGGCGGGCACGGTGAACGTCTCACCACCAAACTGATCAATCCCCGCGTGCAAGGCGAGCAGACGATGCTGTCCGTCGATCGCGCGCAGAATGCCCTCGCGTTCCGGCACTTTCAAAATGCCGAGCGACGGATCGCCGGCCGACGGCTCGAACTTCAGCGGCTCGTCGCTCGAGATGATCACCGCGCCAGGAATCGACGGGAGATCGCGCGCCTGCCGGCATTGTTCGTAGTACTGGACGAGTTCGTCGATCTTTCTACGGATGATTTGGCGTTGATACGCCTTCTCGCTCGACGCGATGCGGCGCTCGAGCAGATCCCAGTGGACCTTCGACTGCTTCGCGCTGCCGCGAACCCCGTGCGCCCCACCTTGCTCGCCGTAGCTCAGGACTTCGAACCTGACGAGCTTGTCGATGTCCTTGGCCGTCAGGGAAGCCTGATAGAATTGCACGCCAAATTGCTGCATCCGAAGTGCGGCGACGCTGATCATAGGTACGCAGGGCCCCTTTTCGCGCCCACACCGAGTGTCCTGGGCAGCGGCGTAGCCCGCGATTGTATGTGCCAGTGATGCACAATCTCAAGCGGTCCGGACGAATTTCCACCGGCTTTTTTCAGTGCCGTCCCGAGGCGATTTCAGAAATAACCCCAGTTGGGTCAAGGAGTTAAGGAAATGAGGACCGATCGATCAATGCGCCGGACATGGGCCCTTGGGACAGGTCTGGGCCTCTTCCTGATGACCGTGGCCACCCTGCCAGCCCAGCAGATGGTCACCGAAACCCGCGACGCCAAGCAGGCCCAGGACGAGGAATTCGCCAAGCTTTACAAGGAATGGACGGGCGACCCGCACTACGGCAGTCCGCTCGTCGATCACCTGCCGCTCGTCAAAGGCATCCCGACGCCGAAGGACGTGCTCGGCCACTACATCGGCGCGCCGGCGACGCTCACCTACTACGCGGACATACTCAAGTACTACCGCGCGCTCGAGAAGGCCACGCCGCGGGTCAAAGTCGAGGTCATCGGCAAGACCGACGAAGGCCGCGACATGGTCGCGGTCTACGTGTCGTCCGACGAGAACATCAAGAACCTCGCGCAGAACACCGCGAACCTCAACAAGCTCGCCGATCCCCGCGGCCTGCCGCCGCAGCAGATCGAACAGCTCATCGCCACAACCAAGCCGCAGTACCACCTGATGGGCGGACTGCACAGCGGAGAAACCGGTCCGTCAGAAATGTTGATGGAGCTCGTCTATCGCATCGCGACCGAAACCTCGCCGCTCATCACCCAGATTCGCAACAACGTGATCGTCTCGGTGACGCCGGCGGCCGAACCTGATGGCCGCGATCGCAACGTCGATTGGTTTTACAAGAATCTCGCGGATCAGCAAGCCAGCGGCGGCGCCGGTGGCGGCGGAGGACGCGGCGGCGGACAGCTTCCGTACTGGGGCAAGTACGCCTTCCACGACAACAATCGCGACTTCAATGTGTCGCTGATGACGATGCGCGCGCTGTTCGACTGGTACATGAAATCGAAGGCGCCGATCGTGCACGATCTGCACGAAGCCGAGCCGCTGATGTACACCTACAGCGGCAACGCGCCGCAGAATCCGTACCTCGACCCAATCCTGTGGTTCGAGCTTCCGTTCTTCTCCAATTTCGAAGTCGCTCAGATGACCAAGTGGGGTATGCCCGGCGTCTGGACGCACAACTTCATGGACGGCTGGTCGCCGGGCTATCTGGGCTCGATGGCCTATAACCACAACGCCATGATGAAGATGTACGAGACGCAGTCGGGGGTCGAGCGCGGGAACGCGCCTCAGCCCACCCTCGTCACGCCGGGAGCGCCGGGGGCGGCGGGCGGCCGGGCCGGAGCCGCCGGTGGGGCTGGAGGAGCCGCGGGGGCGGCCGGCGGCGGTGGCGCCGCTGGAGGCGGCGGCCGAGGGGCTGGTCGCGGCGGCGGACGCGGTGGTGGCGGAGGAGCGGCGGGGGCGGGAGGCGGGGCTGGCGGTGGCGCGGCCGGCAATCCCAACGAGCTTGGTGGCGCGGCGACCGGACAGGCAGCGGCCGCGATCCAGCAATTCCAGGCCGGGGGCAGAGGTCCGGGCGGACGTGGCGCGGGCGCAAACGAGGTACCTGCTGGCACCCCGGGCGGCTTCGGACGCGGGCCGAACAACCCGAACACGCGGCAGTGGTTCGAAGGTCTGCCGGTGCCTCCAGGCGCGGTCGCCTCGTTCTCGCGGCGTGACAACACGAACTACATGGAGACGGGCGTGCTCTCGGCCTTGCAGCTCACCTCCACCTTCCCCAATCTCGTCCTCGAAAATTTCTATCGCAAGACGCAGAACTCGATCGATATGGGCAAGACCGTGCCGCCGTACGCGTTCGTGCTGCTGCCCAATCGAGACATGACGAAGCTCGAGACGCTCGTCGGCATTCTGCGCATGCAGGGCGTCGAAGTCGGGCGCACGCCGACGGAAATCAAGATCGGCACCGACACGTATCCGGCCGGATCGTTCATCGTCAAGACCGATCAGCCGTACGGCCGCCTCGCACGGACGCTGCTGCGCAAGCAGGTCTATCCTGACGCGACGCTGACGACCTACGACGACAGCGGCTGGACGCAGGGCCTCGCGACGCTCGTCGACGTGAAAGAAGTCAACGACAAGTCGATCCTCGACGCGAACGCGCCGCTCGTCCCCGAGTTCAAGGCGAAAGGCACGATCACCGGCCAGGACGGCGGCGCGTATCTGGCCGTCGCGCACTTCGGATCGAACAACATGATCTCGTTCCGCTACGCGCTGAAAGGTACGGCGATGAAGATCGCCGAGAAGAGCTTCCGCGCTGAGAACATCGAGTTCCCTGCCGGTTCGTTCGTCATCGCTGGACCGATGAGCGCCGAGGTCCGTTCGGCTGTCGAAAAGTACGGCCTGACGGCCGCGACGATGTCGCAGGCGCCGACCGTGCCGATGCACGACGGCGACGCGCCGCGCATCGCCATTTACTCGGCGTGGACGAACACGCAGGATCTCGGCTGGTATCGCTACTCGTTCGATCGGCTGGGCATTCCGTACGACCTGATCTTCAAGGAGCAGGTCGCGCAGGGCAATCTTCGCGGCAAGTACGACGTGATCATCATGGCCGCGCAGAATCTCGGCCGGCTGGCGTCGCTCCAGCCGCCGGCATCCAAGCCCGTGCCGTACGAGAAGACGGAGAAATATCAGTTCCTCGGCATGTACGGCTCGTCGCCTGACATCACGGGCGGCATGGGCCAGAAGGACGTCGACGAGTTCGCGAAATTCCTCGACCAGGGCGGCACGCTCATCACGGCGGGCCAGGCGGTGACGTTCGCGACGGAGTTCGGCTTCGCGCACACGATCGATTCATGGTCCGACCGCACGTCGCCCGGTTTCTACGCGCCGCGGCCAATCGTCGAATCCGAGATCGTTCGTCCCGAGAGCCCGGTGTTCTACGGCTACGCGGACAAGACCCTGCCGATCAAGTATCTCGGCGGTCCGTTGCTGCGCGTGGGCGTGCCTGATCAAAACACGGTGCTTGCGCGCTACGTCGGCGGCGCCGACTCGGTGATGAGCGGCTTGATGCGGAGTCCGGACGACATCAAGAACCAGGCGTTCGCGATCGACATCACGGAGGCCTACCACGGCCACGGCCGCGTGCTGCTCTTTTCGAACAACCCGGTCTATCGCTGGCAGAACTTCGGCGAGTTCAACATGATGTTCAACTCGATCATGAACTGGAACGACACACCGGCGCCGGCGGCCGCGACGCAGGCAACGGGCCGCCGATAGACAAGTTAGAAGTTAGAAGCCAAAAGTTAGAAGTTCAGAGGGCACGCCGTCACTCCGAAACTTCGAACTTCTGGCTTCTAACTTCGAACTTGACCGCCCTAGCCTTTCCTGACTTTACCAACGAGGATGATCGGACTGGTCGGCTGCGCCGATCCAGCTGGCGGCTCGACCGTGATCGCGAACGCGTCGGCCACCGCGAACGTCGTCGGCGGCGGCGCAACCATCGTGACGAGTCCGGCCTGATCGACCCGGAAGAGACCGGCGGCCACCGGCTTCGCGTCGGCGCCCGGCGGCACGACCCACAACTCGAGTACGTGATCGCGATCGAGCGCCGGCAGATTGGCGCCGCTCTCGAGCAGCACGCCGTGCGCCGCGCTCCAGTAGACGAGCGCGGTTGCGGTCGCGAGCTCGCCTTGTCCTTTGAGATCGACACGCACGACGTCCGGCGCGGCCAATACGCCGAGCCTTTGCGCCATCTTCGCGGATTCCTGACGAACCGAGAGCAGCTGCGCGCGCAGCCGCGTCGCGTCGGTCGACGCGTCGTTGGCGAGCTGCTGGACAGCCGTGAGCTCGTTGCGCAACGACCACGCGTACACGCCCGCACCGACCGCCACGAGAATCGCGGCGGCAGCCGCGAGCCACGCCCACGATCCGCGCTTCTCGTGCACGTGCACGATCGACACAGGCGGCGCCGGCTGCGCCGTCGTCTGACGGTGCGCTTGCGGCTGGCCGGTCGCGCGCGCGATCGTTCTCGCCTTCAGGTCGGCGGGCGGGACCACCGGGTCGACCGACATCGCCAGTGCCGTCGTCACCTTCTTCAGCGCGGCGAGCTCGGTCGCGCACTGCCTGCACGACGCCAAATGCGCTTCGAACGTACGACGATCGTCCGCGTCGAGCGCGCCGACCGCGTAGGCGGCCACCATTTCCTCGAAGGCGCTGTGAGTCGTCATGCCGTCAGCACCAGGCGCAGCGACGCGACGGCCGTGCGCAAGCGCGTTTTGACGGTGCCGAGCGGGACGCCCGTCTGCCCGGCGATTTCCGAGTGCGTCAGTCCCTGGAAGTACGCGAGATCGACGAGCGTGCGCAGCGGCTCGGGCAGCGCGGCGAAGGCGGCGCGAACTTTCGACGCGGCCTCGCTCGAGATCGCGGCGGCCTCGGGAGCGGGCTCGGCGGCCGGAAGCGGCGGCGCCTCGGCAGGCTCGGCACCGTCTTGCTGGTCGGGCCGCGCCGTGCGGGCGCGCAGCCGATCGATCGCCCGCGTGCGCGCGAGGACCATGATCCAGCCCGCGACGGTCGCACGTGCCGGATCGTAGCGAGGCGCGTCCCGCCACACTTGCGCAAAGACGTCCTGCATGACCTCTTCGGCGTCTTCCTGACGCGTCACGATCCGCCGCGCCAGACCGTACACCGACGCGGCGTGGCGGTCGTAGAGCGTCCCCAACGCCTCGGCCGACCCCTCCGCCACCGCGCGGACCAGCGTCGCCTCCGATTCAGCCGTCACATCGGTTGACACAGCGTTGGGCGGTTTTGCCGCTCACACAGTACTACGACCGTGGAACAATTTCAGATTGGCGATTGGAGATCGGTAGCAATCTCCAATCACCGATCTTCAATATCAAACGTGGTCGTGAGCGGAAGGTCGGTCCGAAGCGTGTTCCACACCGAGCAGTATTTGGTCCGCGACAGCTCGATGGCCCGCTCGACGACGTGGTCGGGAATCTTGCCGGCGATGTTGAAGCGAATCGCCATCGAGATGAAGCGCTTCGGGTAGTCGGGCGCGCGTTCACCTTCGAAGTGGACGGTCATGGCGCGTAGCTCGTAGCGACCTTTCTCGATGACGTGCACCACGTCCATCGCCATGCACGCCATCGTCGCGTATGCGAGCGCCTGGGGCGGCGATGCGACGTGCGGGTTCGAGCTCTCGAGCGCGATTGCGGGGAAACCAGGGCTACTGGCGAAGCTCAGGTCCCCCTTCCAGTCCATCGACAACTTCGTCATGACGTAATCCTACCGGGCGGGGGGCGCGGCTATGTTAGTCTCGTGCCACGTGACCACAGAGCGGCGTCAACACCAGCGGCTGGCCCGGCCGTTCGATGGGAACTGGGAGGGAGGATCCGGAGGGAACAAGTGCCGGATCGGCGATCTCAGTCTTGGCGGCTGTTTTGTCGAAACGCTCGCAACGCCGACGGCCGGCGAGCAGACGAAGGTCACCATCAATTTCGGCGGCGACATCTCCATGACGTTCGCCGGCACGGTGATTTACGTCGAGCCGCGAATCGGCTTCGCGGTGAAATTTCACGAGCTCGACCCACAGACCACCGAGCAGATCGCGCAGATGCTCGAGGCGCTTGCCACCAAGCGCTAGCGGTTTCCTACAGCTCTCTCAACGCGACGTTCGGATCGACGCGCGCGGCGCGACGCGCGGGCAGATACGCGGCGACGACGCCCGCGGCGAGCATCAAGAGCGGTAACGCGATCATCACGGCCGGATCGACCGCCGGCAGCAGGCGCGAGAAGAGCGGCGTCAGCGCGCGCCGCACGATCACGCCAATCACGAGGCCAATCACGACGCCGGCGACGACGGGTCGCAAGCCGTCGCGCACGACCATGCGATACATGTCCGTGCGCGCCGCGCCGAGCGCCATGCGCACGCCGATCTCGCGCGTGCGCCGCTCGACGAGATGCGAGAGCACGCCGTAGAGTCCGGCGAGCGCGAGGATCAACGCGAGCGCGCCGAGCACGCCCGCAAGACCCGCCACGATCTGCAGGAACACATTCGATGGGCCATTGATCACGGCTTCGGCCGTACCGGATTGATCGATCGCAAGACCCGGCGCGACCAAACCAAGCGTCTGGTGCAGCACGCCGACGAGCGGCTCGGGATCGCTAGAGGCGCGCGCGGTCAACACGAGTCTCGACTGGTACGCCTGCGCGAGCGGCACGTAGACAACGTTTCGATCGCTTCGGCCGACGACGCCGGTGTCGGTGTCAGCGGCGACGCCGACGACGGTCAGTGACGTCGTCTTCGGCTTGTCATCGCGAGCGGCCGGAAATCGCTTGACGAAGATCGAGAGCCCCGCCACGTCGGCGCGACCGAAGAGGCTCATTGCCGTTCGCCGACTGATCACGGCGACGGCCTCGCTGGCGTTCGAATCTTGATCGGAAAATGGACGGCCGTTGATGATCGACACACCCAACGTCGAGAAGATACCCGGCGTGGCACTGATGACCGCGGAACCTTCCTTCGGGTCAGCGGTGACGCCGACGAGGGCCGGCGGTGTCGACAAACCGACGGGCAGGCCCGAGGACCACGCGGAACCTTCGATGTCGGGCCGCCGACTGACGGCGGCGAGCGCTGCGTCAACGATCTGGCGCACGCGGGTTTCGTCGTAGTTCTGCGCGTTGAAGTCCACACTCGCGACCGCGAGATGCGTGAGGCTCATGCCCGCATCTTGCCGGCTGCCGGCACGAACTTGCGCGAGCGACAGCGCGGCGACGGCGACGAGCACGAACGAGACCGTGACCTGCGCCGCGATGAGCCACCGCCGGCCGCGCCAGCGCGAGACGCTCGCGTGCCCGCCATCGGTCGAAAGCGCAGTGCGCACGTCCGCGCGCGTCGATTGCCACGCCGGTCCGAGCGACGTGACGAGTAGCGCGAGCGTCGTGGCAGCGAGCGCGATGAGAATGACCGGAGGATCGATTCTGGGTTCGAGATGAAGGACCGCCGGCCCGACTGAAAGATCGCTGCCGAGAACGATGAGCAATGCGCGCGCGACGATGATTCCGCCGAAGCCGCCGGCGGCGGCGAGCATCAGTCCTTCGACGAGCGACTCTCGTATCACGCGCCCGCGCGACGCGCCCATCGCGAGCCGCACCGCCAGCTCGTGGCGCCGGCCCGATGCGCGCGCGAGCATGAGGTTGGCGAGATTGGTGCACGCGACGAGCAGCACGAGGCCCACCGCCAGCATGAGCGTCGCCGCCATCGCGATGAGCACACCGGCGGCCCATTCCCCGAGCGGCACATCGATCGTCCGTCGCACGAGCCATGGCCGGCTGGTTTCGTAGGGCGGAACGCGGAAGTTCACATCGGAGTGGAGCGGCACTGCTTGATCGAGTTGCCGGGCGATGCCCCGCACCTCGGCGCGCGCCTGGTCGACGCTCACGTCATCCTTCAATCGTGCGCGCACCTGAATCCAGCGGTTCGAGCGATCGTTGATGTCGAATCTGTAGCTGGCGACCGTCTGCTGCGGCAGGGCCCGCAGTGAATTCAACGGCACCCACGCGGTCGTCGGGACGAGACCGCTGTTGAACAGACCCGCGAACTCGCGAGGGGCGATTCCGACGATCTGAAATGTGGTTCCATCGATCGAAATCGATCGCCCGATCACATCGGCTGCGCCACCAAAGATTCGATGCCACGCGCCGTCGCTGATCACCACCACCGGCGTTGCGCCGATCTCATCGTCGGCCGCCGTGAAGGTGCGTCCAGCTTCCGGTTGCACGCCGAGCACTTGGAAATACTCGGCGCTGCCGGCCTCGACCCACTCGGGCGACGCTTCGCTGCCCGAGGCGACCGCGAACCGGAAGAACGCCCAGCCCGTGAGTCCTTGAAAGACCGTTTGCTGCGAGCGCAAGTCGCGATAGTCGCCGTAGGACAACGCGATGATTGGAACGCTACCGCCGTCGGCGTGCGTCACGTTGACGAGGCGTTCTGGATTCGCCACGCCCGGCGGCGGACCGAGCACCGCGTGGACGATCGAGTAGATGGCGGTAGTCGCACCGATTCCCAGCGCGAGCGTCACGACCGCGAAGATCGTGAACAGCGGCGTCGCGCGCAGCCTTCGCCACGCGTACCGGACCATGGAGGTATCGCCATGATACCGGGAATACTTTTCGTGTCCACTTTTGTGGAAAGTATTGCCGGTATCCTTTTTTCGGAACGCAATCCATCGCCCACCCGTATTTGACTACAATGCAGTCATGAAGACCGAGGCACCGTATCTCGGCGAGTTCGAACAACTCGTGCTCCTCGCCATCCTCCAATGCGGCGACGAGGCCTACACCGTGCCGATTCGCACCGTGCTGACCGATCGCGGCCGCCGACGAGTCGCCCGCGGCGCGCTCTACACGTCACTCGAGCGGCTGGAGAACAAGGGCTTTGTCCGGTCCGAGCTCGGCGAGTCGCTCGCGATCCGCGGCGGCCGCCCGCGACGCTTCTTCGCCGTCACCCCCGCCGGACTCGAGGCGCTCCGCAGCGCGCGCGCCGCTCTTGCGAACCTGTCGAGCGGCCTCGAATCGATGCTCGAACGACCCTAGCCACGCCCATGACTCGCGTGCCTGCTCCTCCCCGACTCGCCGAACGACTCGTCACGTCGCTCGCCAAGAGCGATCCGTGGACAGGCACGCTCGAGGGCGATCTGCGCGAGGAGCACGCCGAGGTCCTTCACCGCCGCGGCACGTTCGTCGCGGCGTGCTGGTATTGGCTGCAAGTGATCTCGCTCGTCGTCGGTGCGATCGCGAACGCCTCGTCTGCGGCGTGGATGTCGTTCAGTAGTTTCCTTGCATTGGGAGATCGTCCAGTGTCCAGCTTCTCGCGCGACATCGTCCGCGCCGCCCGCGCGCTCGCCCGCCAACCGCTCGTGACTGCGGCCGTCATCGTCACGCTCGGCCTCGGTCTTGGCGTGAACGCCGCGGCGTTTCAGCTGGTCAACGCCTTCATCCTCAACCCGCTGCCCGGCATCCACACGGACGGACTGACGATGATGGCGGAGACCGCACCGGGCGAACGCGGCACGCGCGACATGGTCGCGCCCGGAAATTACTACGACTGGCGGCGCGACGCGCGGAGCTTCAGCCGGCTGGCGCTCTTCGATTGGTGGGAAGTCAATCTCGCCGGCGGCAGCGAGCCCGAGCGAATCCTCGGCTTCCGCGTGACGGCGGATTTTTTTCCGATGCTGCACGTCACGCCGCAGGCCGGACGCTTCCTGAGCGCCGCTGACGAACAGCCCGGCGCCGAGCACGTCATCGTCTTGAGCGACGCGTTGTGGCGGCGTCGCTTCGGCGCGCGGGCTGACGTCGTCGGCTCGTCGCTTCGCATCGACGACGAGCCCTATACCGTCGTTGGCGTCGGACCGGCGGGATTCGATTTTCCACTCGCGTCGGACGCGTGGTCCCCGTTCATCGCGGACGCGACAGCCACCGCTGATCACACGCATCGCTCGGCAACGGTCATGGGCGAGCTTGCTCCGGGAGTCACGCTCGCGCAGGCGTCAGAGGAAATGCACGCGCTCTACACGCGAGAGCGCGCGACGTATCAACATCCCGACGACGGCCTTCAGCCCACGGTCCGCACGCTGAGCGAGGGCATGCGCGACGACGGATCGCCCGAGGTCGTCACGCTCGTCCAGATCGCCGCGCTGCTCGTGCTGCTCATCGGCGGCACCAACATCGCCAATCTGCTGATCGCGCGCGGGTGGGATCGCCAACGCGAAACGGCGCTGCGTCTCGCCATCGGCGCGAGCCGCGCGCACGTGCTGCGTCAGTTCGCGATCGAAAGCCTCGTGCTCGGTTTGCCCGCGGTGCCGCTCGCGCTTGGCCTCAGCTGGGTTTCGCTCCAGGCCATGCGCGCGACGATGCCCGCGCGAATCGTGCGATTCATCCCCGGCTGGGTACAGATCGGCGTGGACTGGCGTCTTGGGGTCGTAACATTCATCGCCGCGATCGGATGCGCGCTGGTCTTCAGCATCGTTCCGGCGTGGCAGACGTCGCGCCCGGCGCTCGTGCAGGCGCTCGGCCAGGGTGGCCGAGGGTCGACGACCGGAGCGCGACGCCAGCGCTTTCGTCGCGCGCTCGTTGTCGCGGAAGTCGCGCTCGCGCTGCCGCTACTCGTCGCCGCCGGGCTCGCGACGCTGGCCGCGAGAACGCTCGCCAACGGGCCGCAAGGCTTCGATCCGACGGGCGTCGCGATTCTTCACCTGCAGCTTCCAGAGCATGCCGATGAGCGCGCTCGCCGTGACTTCGGCGATCGCTTGCTCGCCCGCGTTACCGCACTGCCTGGGGTGCAGTCGGCGGGCACGATCAATCATCTGCCGTCGAGCGACGCGAGCAGCGGCCGCCAAATCGCGATTGAAGGCGTGACGATCGGACCGCGCGAAGCGCCGCCGATGATCGTGTACCGCGCGATTTCACCGGGCTACCTGCAGACGATGCGGATTCCGATCCAGCGCGGGCGTGACTTCGGATCCGTCGATCGCGAGGATGCGCAGCCGGTCGCGATCGTGAGTGCGGCCATGGCACACACGTTCTGGCCGAACGTGGATCCGATCGGTCGCCGCCTCCGCCTGCTCGATACCGTCGATAACCGCTGGATTACCGTCGTCGGCATCGCGGGCAACATCATCGACGACTGGTTCGATCGTCGAAACGCCTCGATGCTCTACGTCCCGGTCGCGCAGCGGCCGAACCTCGTCATCGAGGTGGCCGCGCGCACGACCGGCGACCCGGCGACGATCGCGCCGGATCTGCGGCGTGCGCTTCGCGACGTCGATCCGTTCCAGCCCGGCGAGACGATGCTCATGTCGACGATGGTGGCAGAGCGCACGATCGGGCTGCGCATGATTGGCGCGATCATGGCGACGCTCGGCGGGCTCGCGCTCGTACTCGCGGCGATCGGTATCTACAGTCTGATGTCGTACTACGTTTCGCAGCGCCGGCAGGAGATCGGCGTGCGGCTGGCGCTCGGCGCGTCGCACGCGTCGGTGATTGGCCTCACGGTTGGCGCGGCCGGCCGGCTCGCGGCGATCGGTCTCGTGATTGGACTCGGGCTGGCGATCGCGCTTGCGCGGGCGATGGAAGGGGCACTCTTCGGCACGGCCAGGGCCGAACCGTGGCTCTTTGTCGCGATCGCGACGATGCTCGCGGCGACGGCGCTCGTGGCGAGCCTCGTGCCTGCGCGGCAGGCGGCGGCCGTCGATCCCGCGCTCGCCCTGCGCTCGGAGTAGTCGCGCCGACGTTGCCCGTATAATCGCTGGTCATGAGCCGGGTCGGTCCCGTCGCGGTGGTCGCGTGCGCACTCGCGCTCTCCACGGTCATGTCGAGCGCCCAACCCTCTGACAAACTGCTCGAGCGAGCGCGCCGCCTGCTGCACGACACGCCGGTCATCGACGGTCACAACGACTATCCGATGGCCGTGCGCGAAAAAGCGCAGGGCGATCTCAACAAGCTCGACATCACGATGTCGCAGCCCACGCTGATGACGGACATTCCGCGTCTGACGTCCGGCGGCGTTGGCACACAGTTCTGGTCCGTCTACGTGCCGGCGCCCGAGCCCGGTCAGGATCCCGCCAAGGCCGTCAGCGCAACGCTCGATCAGATCGACATCGTCTACGGCATGATGGCGCGCTATCCGAAGACGTTCGCGCTCGCGCTCACGTCCGAAGACGTCGAAAAGATCCGAAAGCAAGGCAAGATCGCGTCGCTCATCGGCATGGAGGGCGGCCACTCGATCAACTCTTCGCTTGGCGTGCTGCGCATGATGTACAAGCTCGGCGCGCGCTACATGACGCTGACGCATTCGCTCAACACGCCGTGGGCCGATTCGGCCACCGACACGCCGAAGGCCAACGGGCTGACGCCCTTCGGCGAGCAGGTCGTGCGCGAGATGAACGCGCTTGGCATGATGGTCGACCTGAGCCACACGTCGCCGGCGACGATGGCGGCGGCGATCAAGGTGTCGATTGCGCCCGTGATCTTCTCTCACTCGTCGGCGCGCGCGGTCACCGACGTCCCGCGCAACGTACCCGATGATGTGCTGCGGCTGGTCAAGACCAACGGCGGCATCGTCATGGTCACGTTCGTGCCGGGGTTCGTCTCGCAGGAGGTCGCCGATTACAACAAGCGCGAGGCCGATCAGCGCACGAAGCTGACGTCGGCCCTGAACAACAACCTGTCTGCGGTCGATGCGGCGATGGTGCAGTGGCACTCGGCGAATCCAACGCCGCGGGCCACGCTCTCCCAGGTCGCCGATCACATCGATCACATCAAGCAGATCGCGGGCATCGATCACATCGGGTTCGGCGGCGACTTCGACGGCATCACCGCCGTCGTCTCGGGCCTCGAGGACGTGTCGAAATATCCGTATCTCGTCGCGGAGCTCCTCAAGCGCGGATACAGCGACGATGACATCAGGAAGATCGCGGCCAACAACCTCCTTCGAGTAATGCGCCAGGTCGAAGAGGTCGCGGCGCGGCAGCGGCAGCACTGACGTGTCCGTCGTCATCGTCGCGCTCGGCGACTCGACGACGGCGGGGACGCCGCTGTTCGAGTCGCCCGTCGAGGCGCCGCCGCGCGGACGCGGCGACGAGCACAGCCAGTACACGTACTGGCTGCACCAAGCGCATCCCGACTGGGACGTACGAAACTGCGGCGTGAACGGCGAGCGAAGCGATCAGATCGCGGCGCGCTTCGACCGCGACGTCACGAGCGCGCAGCCGGCGGCGGTCGTCATCATCGCCGGCGTCAACGACATCTATCAGGGACGATCGGCGGGCGCGGTGACCGCGCAGCTGCGCGCGATATACGATCGCGCGGCGAGCGCGAACATTCCCGTCGTGGCCGGATCGATCGTGCCCTTCAACACGGCGACGCCTGCCCAGAATGCGGGCATGCACGCTGTGAACACATGGATCGCCGCCGAGGCGGCGCGCGATCCTCGCGTGCTGTTTGCGGACACGCGGCGCGCGGTGGCGGCGCCCGACGATCCCGATCGGCTCGCCGGATCGCCCGACGGCCTGCATCCGGACATCGACGGCTACCGGCGCATGGCCGAGGCGATCGGGCCGGTGCTCGCAGCCGCGCTCACCCGTCGTTTTGACCTGCCTCTTCATCCATGAGCGTGGGACCGATTTCGGCGGCGCTCCTCACCTACGTTCTTCGCCTGACCGCGCCTCAGCTTCCAGCGGCGCAGATCCCCGGGTGCGATCCCGCGATCTGCGACACGGCGGACGTGGCCGCAAACCCCGCGCGTCCGACGGTCGCGACGCCAGCGACGCTCACGCCGATCGGCTACCTGCAATTCGAGAACGGCGTGCTCGATAGTTTCACGTCCGGCGAGTTCGAGACGCGCTTTTCGATCAATCAAGTCACGAAGCTCACCGTGCACAAGCGCGTTCAGCTGTTGCTCCTCATGGAGCCAGTCGTCTGGTCTCACGACGCTGGCCTGCCGTTCGAGGTGCATGCCGGCGGCGTTGGCCTTGGTGCGCAAGTGATGCTGCGGCGCGGGAAGAACGCCTCGCCGACA
This sequence comes from uncultured Solibacteraceae bacterium, assembly GCA_964419785.1. Lineage (GTDB taxonomy): Bacteria > Acidobacteriota > Vicinamibacteria > Vicinamibacterales > SCN-69-37 > DATEGZ01. Next base: position 18,709 of record CAYQRM010000166.1, read on the forward strand.
ATCTCGGTGAGCTATGTCAAGGGCGTGTACTCAGGAGGCGCACCCGATCTCGATGTCGGATCGCCGAATCAATCGTTTCTCCTCCTGGTGAGCAATGACATGGCGGGCTTTCACATGGACGCCAACGCGATCTTCAACGACGAAACGGACGGCGGACACCACGCGCAGTACGCGCAAACGGTGTCGGTCTCGCATCCGCTCGGTTCGATCGCGGTCGTCGGCGAGCTGTGGCATTACACCCAGCCGCTCGTCCCCGGCGACGCGGTCGGCACGTTGTGGGCAATCTCGTACGCGCCGAC
>CAYQRM010000167.1:0-5442 GCA_964419785.1 uncultured Solibacteraceae bacterium
GCCGTGAAGTCGACGTGGCCTGGCGTGTCGATGATATTGATGCGGGTGTCGCGCCACGTGCAGGTCGTGGCAGCGGACGTAATCGTAATGCCGCGCTCCTGCTCCTGCTCCATCCAGTCCATCACGGCCGTACCTTCATGCACCTCACCGATCTTGTAGGTGATGCCGGTATAGAACAGGATGCGCTCGGTCGTGGTCGTCTTGCCGGCATCGATGTGAGCCATGATGCCGATGTTGCGAACACGATTCAGCGGAACGGTGCGCGCCATTGCGATTCTCTACCTCTGCCCTTTGCCCTTTGCCCTTTGCCCTTTGCCCTCTGCCCTTACCAACGGTAGTGGGCAAAGGCCTTGTTCGCCTCGGCCATGCGGTGCGTGTCTTCGCGCTTCTTGACGGCGCCGCCGCGCAGGTTCGCCGCGTCGAGAAACTCCATCGCGAGCTTTTCCTGCATCGTCTTGCCGTCGCCGCGCTCGCGCGCGTAGCCCGCGACCCAGCGGATGGCGAGCGACAGCCGGCGATTCGGGTTCACTTCGACGGGCACCTGGTAGTTCGATCCACCGACGCGCCGCGACTTCACCTCGAGGCTCGGCTTGACGTTCTCGATCGCCTTCTTGAACACCTTCAGCGGATCGTCGGCCGCCTTCTCCTTCACGATGTCGAGCGCCTTGTACATGATTCGCTCGGCCGTGGAGCGCTTGCCGCCACGCATGATGGTGCTGATGAACTTCGTCACGAGCGGACTGTTGTAAATCGGGTCCGCCGGCGTTTCACGTTTCGCAATTTCTCGACGTCGTGGCATTTGTCTAGTCCTGCAAGCCTGTCAATATTCTTTAAGTGGCGCGGGGCCCCACCCCCCGCGCTGGTAGTCACGCTCGCCGCCCTCGCTACGCTCCGGGGGCTCGCGGCATCTACCTCGCTAGGCCTTCTTGGGCCGTTTGGCCCCGTACTTCGAACGGCCTTGCATGCGGCCCGCGACGCCCACGGCGTCGAGCGTGCCGCGGACGACGTGGTAGCGCACGCCCGGGAGGTCCTTCACGCGGCCGCCACGAATGAGCACGAGCGAGTGCTCCTGCAGGTTGTGGCCCACGCCCGGGATGTAGGTCGTCACCTCGATGCCGTTGGTGAGGCGAACGCGCGCGACCTTGCGGAGCGCGGAGTTCGGCTTCTTCGGCGTCTGCGTGAACACGCGGACGCACACGCCGCGCTTCTGCGGGCTGTTCTGCAGCGCAGGACTCTTCGTCTTGGCCAGGACCGCATCGCGACCCCGGCGCACCAACTGGCTGATCGTCGGCATACAGGCTCACGCAAAGAAACAAATGGAAGCGCGGCGCGCTTGCGCGTCGCGATTCCGCGTCTCAGGCCTAGGAGCCGAAGCTCGGCGCCCGAGACAAACCCCTATTGCTGTTCGCTCAGCATGGCGATCGTCCGGCGACGCCAAGAGCGCCGCATCGATCGCACGGAAACCACCAGGAAGCAGACCGCTTCGCCTGGGAGCAGGCCTAGATAGGGTGTCCTAGACCCGAATAACCTTGCGAGGTTATCACGCGCACGAAAACGCGGTCAAGGCTCGCTTCCCGCCGAGGGCCATTCGGACCGGCCGCCAAGTCAAGTTGGTCATTCGACCCAATGCACGAAAAGTATACCGGGAATACTTTTCAACGGCCGCCGCAGGCCTTGGTTTCGGCCGAAATCGCGCCCAAACTCGAAACAAACCCGCCGCCCCGCCCAAACCCGCCCCCGCCGTTCGAGGATCGGATGAATGTGCTCGAAGCATCGAGCGGCAGCGTGGCGACCGAGCGGCAAAACGCGTCCCATTTGCCGTCCTGATAGAGGTACTGCTCGACGTTCGACAGATAAAACGCCGACACGGTCCCGCCGTGCGCTTTGAGGTACGTCGCGACGGCGCGAATGGCCCTCGGGCCGCCGAAATCACCGACAACGGGAACGACGAGGTTGCGCGACTCTAGCTCTTTGAGAAACGCGAACCCGTCCTCGGTCGCCAGATAGCTGCGATAGGCGCCGGCTTGATCGGTCGCCGTCATCAGCTCCGCATACGTCGGCGAGGCGCGCACCGCGAATCCGTTCCAGTAGAACGCCTGGTACACCGCCTCGACGCCGGCGAGATCGTCGGCCGGCAGCGGAAGAATGTGCGTCTTCGTCAGGTGCGCGACGATGTTCTTGAGATTCTGCTGATAGAGCGTCTCGCTCGTCGCCGAACCGGAAAACGCCCGGAAGATATCGACGACCGACGACTTCGCCGTGAGCTGCGGCGGGCGCGGCTTCGAAAACAGCAGCGACACGAAGTCCGCGCGATCCTTCGCTATCTCGAAGATGGCTTTGTACATCAGCTGCAGATCGAGGTTACCGCGCCGGATATCGAAGATGACGGCAAACCGCGGCCGCGTCGCGACCATGTAGGTGTAGTTCTGCTCGGGGCCGACACCGAGGTACACATTGCCCGGCTTCGTCCTCGCGACGAGATCGGGAATGACGTACTCGAACCAGAGCTCATTCGACGTGAGGTTCGTGATGTTCTCGCCGCGGAAGTAGCCGCCAGCCTCAGACGAGTTCTGGCTGAGGGACCAGAACTCCTGGTCCGTCAGCCGATCCGGCAGCGTCGCTTGCGCCCGCGGAACGCGGGCACAGAGCGCCGACACGACAAGAACAACAGCAAGAGACACGCAGACGCGGCGCATCGTGCGAACCGCGCGGATGGTATCAGAAGTTCACTTTACCCTCTCGATCGAGATCGCAAGCGCCTCAGCGGCGGTGACCACGACGGTGTCGCCGAGGTGCGGCTTTTCGAGAATCTTCGGATCGGCGACGCGCACCTTGAAGTAGCGGCCGCCGGGTCCCTTGAGCGTGACGGTTTGCGTAGGACGATCGAGCCCTTCGATTGTCGCCACGACGCGCACCGCGCGTACCGCCGCCGCACCAGGCGTTGAGCCAGCCGGCGTACGGCCCGCGCCGTCGATGACTTTGAATGGCTCGGCCTTCTCCTCGGCAGTCGGCGCGCGGAGCTCGGCCGCGATGCCAATGTAGTACTTCGCGGTGACCTTGTCGCCGACTTTGATCTCATCGAGCCGCTTCACTTCGTCGCTGACCGTCACGGTTTCGATGTCGCCGAGCGGTCCTTTGAGCGTGACTTCCCGCTTCGCGACGTCGATCGCCTGGACCGTCGCCGTCTCGGTCACGACTTGCTCGACCACTTTCGTGGGCGTTGCGGGCGCTTGAGTGGCCCCTTGTGCGGACAGTTGAACACCAAAAGCGACAGACATCACGGCGGCGAACGCGAAACGGACCAGTTTTGACCACATAGTTGGTAATCCCCGTCTGAGTTCTAGCAGCACCGAGGACCCCGGTCAAGCGGCAGTGCCGGAATTGATCTTGCACTGACACTCGTCAGGAGGTCCTCATGTCGAAACGACCAGGAATCTTTCGTCTGACGACCGCTGGCGCGTGGCTGCTCGGCGCCACGCTGCTTGTCGCTCCAGCCTGCGGGCCGACCATGACGCGCGTCTATGTCGCGTCAGGTCCACCAGCGCCGGTGTACGAAGTGCGCGCGGTGTCTCCGGGCCCTGGATACGTTTGGGTCGAGGGCTATCACCGGTGGGATGGCCGCGGATACGTGTGGGTACCGGGTCGCTGGCAACGTCCGCCCTACGCGCACGCAACGTGGGTGCCTGGACGCTGGGAACGTGATGGCCGCGGTTGGTACTTCGTGGACGGGCACTGGAGGAAATAGTACTCGGTGCGCGGCGCCGATTTTGGTACCGGGTCGCGTGGTGCTGAGTGCTAAGTGCTACGATGCGCGTCATGCGCGCATCGGCACTGATTCGTTTCACGATCGCAAGTGGGGCCGCGGTCAGTCTCGCGACCGCGGCCACTCTTGCGAGGCAGCCCGCGAGCCCAGGCCCGCGCGTCGAGATCAGCTACCCCGCGAGCGCGCACGCGCAGCCGATCACCGGGCGCGTTTACGTCGCGATCAGCAAGATGAACGATCGCGCACCAATTCAGCAGGCCGACTCGACCGGCTCGCCGCTGTTCGGCAAGAACGTCGAGGCGCTCGCACCTGGCGTCGCGGCCGTGATCAACGCCGATGACTTGGGGCATCCCGTCGCGAGCCTGCGCGACATTCCCGCCGGCGATTACTGGATCCAGCCGTTCGTCAACATCTACACGAAATTCGATCGCGCCGACGGCCACACCGTGTGGCTGCACATGGATCAGTGGGAGGGACAGAACTGGCGCCGGTCGCCGGGCAATCTCTACGGCGATCCCGTCCAGATGCACTTCGATCCCTCATCGTCCGCGCCGATTCGTCTGGTCGCCGACAAGGTCATCCCGCCGATTCAAGTGCCCGCCGACACCGACAGTGTCAAGCGCATCAAGATTCAGAGTCAGATTCTGAGCAAGTGGTGGGGCCAACCGATCTATCTCGGGGCGACGATTTCGCTGCCGAAGGACTACGCGGCGCATCCGGACATCAGGTATCCGATCGTCTACTCGGAGGGGCACTTCTCGCTGAATCCGCCGGGCGGCGGTGGCCGTGGCGGTGGAGAGGGTGCTGCGCCGGCCGACTCCGGGCCGGCGCCTCGATTGATTTGGGTCTCACTCCAACATCCATCACCGTACTACGACGACTCCTACGGCGTGAACTCCGAGAACAACGGCCCGTACGGCGACGCGATCATGAAGGAGCTGATTCCCGCGGTCGAATCGCAGCTGCGCGTCATTCGCGAGCCGTGGGCGCGCATGGTCACGGGCGGATCGACTGGTGGCTGGATCGCGCTGGCGCATCAGATCTTCTATCCCGACTTCTACGGCGGCTCGTTCGCGCTCTGTCCCGACGGTGTCGATTTCCGGTACCACCAGATCGTCAACGTGTATGACGATGCGAACGCGTACTGGGTGGATCGCGGCTGGACGAAGCTCGAGCGCCCGGACACGCGCCGTCCCGACGGCAACATCACCGCGATGATGAAGGACGAGAATTGGTTCGAGCTCGTCCAGGGCGACCACTCGCGCTCGGGCGGCCAATGGGACATCTGGGAAGCGACCTACTCACCGGTCGGCGCCGACGGTTACCCCAAGCGCATCTGGGACAAGAAGACGGGCGTCATCGACAAGGACGTCGCCGCGTACTGGAAGCAGCACTACGACCTGCGGAACATCCTCGAGACGAACTGGGCGACGCTCGGACCGAAGGTCGCGAACAAGATCAACGTCTACGTCGGCGACGCCGACACGTACTACCTCAACATGGGCGTTCACATGCTGAACGACTTCCTGACGAAGGCGGACAACCCGAAGTGGACCGGCGAGATCGTCTTTCAGCCGATGGCACCGCACTGCTGGGGACCGCGGGGGCCGGAGCTACTCGACAAGATGGTCGGGCAGATCATCAAGTTCGCTCCGGCCGGCGCGGACACGACGGGGTGG
>CAYQRM010000168.1:0-20111 GCA_964419785.1 uncultured Solibacteraceae bacterium
AGGGCCGGAGAGCCGGACGACACCGATGCCGCCGCGGCCCGGCGGCGTGGCGATCGCCACAATCGTGTCGGTCAGATCGAACGGCACCGACTTGTACTACTCGAAAGTCGGAACGTCGGGAAGTCGAAAAGTCGGGAGGTCGGGAAGTTGGGACGTAAGACCCTAGACTTTTCGAGAGATGACGACGCTCTTGAGAAACGCGTCGCCGATGCTCTCGGACGTGAGGCTCGAGTCCTCGGCCACGGTCAGATGGACGATCCGCCGCGCGTACGGGTTGAGTGGGTCCATTTCCTGCGGGACGCCCGTCGTGCGCGCCTTGTCCATCAGAAACAGCGCCATTTGACGGAGCTCGGCGTCCTTGCCCTTGCGAAAGCCGAGCGCGTCCACGACGTAGTGGCGATCGCCGCGCGCGTCGCGTCGGAAGGCCGTGTTGACGATGACCTGGAGCGCGTCGAGCGCCTCGCCCTTGCGTCGCAACAGCACGTCCGCGCCTTCGCCCGAAAGATTCAGCCGGAGGTTGTCGGGCAGCTCCTCGACCGTGACGTCGAGCGTGAGTCCCATGGCGCCAGTGATACTCCGGACAAACTCCGCGACTTTCTCGTCAAGTTCCTGCATGGCTGATCCGTTCTACGACTTCTTCGGCGCGTTGTTTCCCCGGACGGCGGGCTTCGCCGGCACCCGGGCGGGAGCCGGCGCGCCGATGATGCGATTGGTCACGTACTGCTGGCCGATGGCCATGACGTTGCTCGACAACCAATACAGGACGAGACCGGCGGGCATCCACACGAACGTGAACGTGAAGAAAATCGGCAGGAGCATGAACATCCGCTGCTGAGCCGGATCGGCGGTCGATGGCATCATCCGCTGCTGCAGGAACATCGACAGGCCCATGATGATTGGCGTGATGTAGTACGGATCGCGCAGCGAGAGATCGTGGATCCACCCGATGAATGGCGCGCCGCGCAGCTCGATCGAGGAATACAGCAAATCGTAGAACGCGATCAGGATCGGGAACGTGAGGAGCATCGGCACGCACCCGCCCGCGGGGTTGATGCCCTTCTGTTGGTAGAGCGCGCGCATCTCCTCGTTCATCTTCTGGCGCTCGGGATCGGTGAACTTGTACTTCGCGTACCGATCCTGAATCGCCTTCACTTCCGGCTGCACCGATTGCATCTTGCGCATCGACACCATGCCGCGATGCCGCAGCGGGAAGAGAATGATGTTGAGAATCGCCGTGAGGACGATGATCGACCAGCCCCAGTTGCCGACGTAGTCGTTGATGCGCTTCAGCCCCTGGAAGAGCGGCACGACGAGCCAGCGGATGTAGGTGCGGCCGAAATCGATCGCCAGCGTCAGCTGCGGATCAACCGCCTTCAGGATTTCGAAATCTTTCGGCCCGAGGAAAAACGGGACGCTCGCCGCGCCAGGCAGGCGAACCGTGTACTGCACGAACGCGCGCGTGCGGTTCTTCGGATCGTTCGGCACGGGCAGCGTGACAGGCTGAAAATCGACCTGGACGTTCTGCGAGCCCGGCAGCGCGACGCTGAGGAAGTACTGCTCTTCGACGCCGATGTAGCGGAAGGTGCCCTCGTAGTGCGGCTGCTTCTCGAGTGACGACGCCTGCAGCCGCTCCGGCCCGTCGTCGATCTGCTGAATCGCGTCGACCGGGACGGAGCGCGAGCCGTCAGGCTTGTAGCCGAGACCGAGCGCGGGTCCCCACTTGAGCACGATCGGACGCGCCGCGCCGCTGACATTGATCTCCGCATCGACGGTCAGGTTGTACGGCTTGCCCTCGGGCTGGAAATGAAACGCCTTGCGCGCGCTGAGACCCGACGCGTCGCGGTACTCGAAGCTCAAGGTGCCGGGCGCCTTGCCGAGCGTGAGGCTCGTCGCGCTCGGTTGATAGAGCGCCGACGCGAGCGTCGCCGAGACGACCGGCTCCTCGGTCGCGAGCGTGAAGGGCCGCGGAAAATTCGACGGCAGATCGGGCGGGACGAGATCGAGCTCGCGGCCGTCCTCGGCGCGATATTTTTTCAAGACCCAGCTCTTGAGCGCGGCGCCTTGCGTCGTGAACACCGCGCGCACGTCGTCCGTGTCGACGACGATGTCGTGCGCGGCCGTGTCGGCGACGAGCGCCTGAGCCGGCGGCGCCATCGGCGCGGGACCAGTCGTCGGAGCGTTGGCGGCCGCGGCCGGCGTCGGCGCAGGCGTCGCGCCTGGCGTCGTCTGTGCGGCAGGCGCGGTGGCCGCGGTCTCTTCGGGCGGCTTCGGCGCGAAGTACGCTTGATAGACCGCGAGGACGGCAAAACAGAGAAATATGGCGAGAAAAACGCGTTTTTCCATGAATCACCCACGCCCACCGGCTGGCGGACGAGGCGGCACCGGATCGCATCCCGCGTGCCCGAACGGATGACACCGCGCGATGCGACGCACGGCGAGCGCGACACCACGGCGAACGCCGTGTTCGGTCAGCGCTTGAATGGCATATTCCGAGCAGCTCGGGTCGAAACGGCACGCGCCGCCGAAAAACGATCCGAGCAGAAGTTGGTACGCGCGCACGAGCGCGACGCCCACGTGCACGCCGACACCGACGCTGTTACTTCTCACCGCGGAGCTTTCGGAGTGCGCCATGAATATCTCGGCTGAGCGCTTCGAACGGTGCGTCAACGAGCTCGCGACGCGCAATGGCCACCACGTCGAACGGCCGGCGGCCGGACTGCTGCGCCTCGTCCGGCGACGTGCGTCGAAACACTTCACGCAACCGGCGCTTTGCGCGATTTCTAATCACGGCCGGGCCGATCCGCTTCGAAGCAATGATGCCCAGCCGATCGCGTCCCTGCTCGTTCGGCTCGCCGATGAGCGTCACGTAGCGGGCGGCGACACGCCGCCCGCGCCGCTGCACCGTCTGAAATTCGACGTGTGACGAAATTCGGACGGCGCGACTGAATTTGCTGGACATGCTTGGAGTCCGCGCCGCTGCGCGCGATGCGCAACGTGCTTAGGAAACCGTGAGGCGCTTCCGCCCCTTCGCGCGGCGCCGCTTGAGAACGATCCGGCCGTTCTTCGTACGCATGCGAACGAGAAAGCCGTGCGTGCGACGACGGCGGCGGCGATTCGGTTGAAAAGTGCGCTTCATGGGACTCCCGGCTGGCGGTTACGACACGGTCCGAAAAAGCGATCGTAGCTTCCGCTGGAAAAGCGTGTCAAATGAGCGTTGTGGGGATCGGCTCGCTGTGGTAGATTCGCCAGCCTTCCTCGCGGGTGCCCACCGGCCACTTAGTTTTCCACACCTGTGGAAAAAACTGTGGAAATCCTAGGGTTTCCGGGGGTTTCGGGCGGTGGCCACAGTTAACTCATTCTTACTGTTGAAGTTACTGGTATGACCGGCACCATTTGGGACGACGTTCTCGGCCGAATCGAGACCAAGGTCAACCGGTACACCTACTTCACCTGGTTCCAGGCGACCTCGCTCGTTGCCGATACTGGGCGGCAGTTGACGGTTCGCGTGACCGATCGCATGGTCGTCGACTGGCTCACGAAACACTACCTGGGCGTCATCCGCGAGGCGCTCACCGAGATCGGTCGGCCAGACGTGCAGGTCGAGTTTCTGCCCGATAGTCACGACGCGCCGCCGCCCGTGACGCCGCACGTGCCGGACGACACGAAATCCGATGAGACCGGCGAAGACGACGCGGACCTTTCGGAGGACGGCGTCGGTCTGAGCCCGCGGTACTCGTTCGATACATTCATCGTCGGTTCATCGAATCAATTTGCGCACGCGGCGTGCCGCGCGGTGGCGGAAGCGCCGTCGCGCTCCTACAACCCCTTGTTTCTTTACGGCGGCGTGGGCCTTGGCAAAACGCACCTGATGCACGCGATCGGGCACTACGTGCTCAAGCACAGCCATGGTCTGAAGCTGACCTACGTGTCGGGCGAGCGGTTCATGAACGAGGTCGTCAACGCCATTCGCTACGACCACATCCTCGAGTTCCGCGAGCGATATCGCGGCGTCGACGTGCTGCTCGTCGACGACGTCCAGTTCATCGTCGGCAAAGAGCGAACGCAGATCGAGTTCTTCCACACGTTCAACGCCTTGCACGATGCGCAAAAACAGATCGTGCTCAGCAGCGATTGCCCGCCGCATCAAATCAACGAGCTCGAGGAACGGCTCCGCAGCCGCTTCGAATGGGGCTTGATCGCCGATATTCAGCCGCCTGATCTCGAGACGAAAATGGCGATTTTGAAGCGGAAATCCGAGTCCGAGGGCGTGCCGCTGCCCGACGATGTGGCGCTTTATATTGCCGGGCGCATCAAATCGAACATCCGCGAGCTCGAGGGGTCGCTCGTGCGATTGCTCGCCTACGCGTCGCTCACCGGCCGGGATGTCTCGATGTCGCTGGCCCAGGAAGTGCTGCGCGACGTGCTCCGGCACGAGGAGCGCGCGGTCACGATCGACATGATTCAGAAATTCGTGGCGGAGTACTACCAGCTCAAGCTCGCCGATTTGAAGTCACGCAACAACTCGAAGTCGGTCGCGATGCCGCGTCAGGTGGCGATGTATCTGTGCAAGGCACTGACGAGCGCGTCGCTTCCGGAAATCGGGCGCAGCTTCGGCGGCAAGCACCACTCGACGGTCATCCACTCAATCAGAAAAGTTGAGGACATGCGAAAGAAAGACTCGTCCTTCAACACGATCATCAACACCCTCACGCAGGCTTTTCAGTAGAGATTTTCGCGTCTTGGAAGACGCTTCGGAGATTTCCACAGGGGCGGTCTGTGGACGTCTGTGGACGGGCATTTCGGGGTGGTTTTTGCGCAATTGACTGGGCCCGTCGCGTCAAATTCATCCACAGAAACGTCCACAGGCTAAGTTGTTGAAAATTAGATGTTTATTGGTGCGTCTCCGAGTACAAACAACCCCTTCTTTCTGTTATAATTTTTAAGTCTTTTCTGATCTGCTGTCAGCAATCAAGATCCCCGCTCGCCGCGGGCCAAGTGTGAGGTCCTCCAGCCCATGGAACTGGCCGTCCGCAAGACCGATCTGCTGAAAGAGCTCTCCCTGCTGCAGGGCATCGTCGAGCGGAAAAATACGATCCCGATTCTCGCGAACGTGTTGTTCAACGCGCAGAAGGATCACGTGTCGTTGCTGGCGACGGACCTCGATGTTGGACTGCGCAGCCGCTGCGACGCGCAGGTGTCGAAGCCTGGATCGCTCACGCTGCCGGCCAAAAAGCTCTTCGAGATCGTGAGCGCGCTGCCCGACACTGAGATTCGCATCAGCGAGGACAAAGGCGGGAAGAGCGTCACCGTTGCCGCAGATCGCTTCGAGTCGCGGATGCAGACGCTGCCCGTCAACGAGTTTCCCACGCCGCCGGAGGATGGCGGCGCCGCCGAGGCGGTGCTGCCGGGACCAGCGCTCAAGCGGATGATTTCGCACACGCGCTTCGCGATCACGAGCGAGGACACGCGGTACTTTCTGAACGGCGCGCAGCTCGTGCTTCGGCCGGATTCGATGAGCATGGTGGCGACCGACGGTCACCGGCTGGCCTTCATCAGCGTCCACGAGTCGCCCGGAAAACAGGCGAAATCTGAAGTGTTGCTGCCGCGAAAGACGCTGACGGAAGTCGCGCGATTGATTGACGGCGGTTCGTCGATCGAATTCTCGCAGGGCGAAAATCACCTGTTTTTCAAGGCCGACGGGCGTTTGCTGATCTCGCGCAAGATTGACGCGAACTTCCCGGCCTACGAGCGCGTGATTCCAAAGAACAACGACAAGCACGTCGATTTCGATCGCGACCGCCTCGCGTCGGCAGTCCGGCGCGTGCGGCTGCTTTCGAACGAGCGATCGAAAGCCGTGAAATTCGTGATCGGCAAAGACCAGGTCGAGATCACGTCGAGCACGCCGGAAGTCGGCGAAGCGCACGAGGTGTTGCCGGTCGAGTACAACGGCGCGGCGACGCAAATCTGTTTCAACGCCGATTACGTCGACAACTTCCTGGGCGTCGTTGAGACCGAGAACGTCCAGCTCGAGTTCAAGGACGAAGTGAGTCAAGCCGTCGTGAAGCCCATCGGCGCCGAAGGCTACGAGTACACGTACGTGATCATGCCGATGAGGATCTGAGGAAGAAAAGACGCCGGGTGTTTTTTTAGAGGACATGTCCTCCAAAAAGACACCCGGCGTTATTTCACACCATGTCAAAGACCGCTCGTCAGCCTGGCCGGGGAATTCCCGCCGCGGGCACCACTGTGCCCGGCGGCTCGGACGACTACGGCGCTGACAAAATCAAAGTGCTGGAAGGCCTCGAGGCCGTCCGCAAACGCCCGGCGATGTACATCGGTTCGACGGGGCCGACCGGCTTGCACCATCTCGTGTACGAAGTCGTCGACAACTCGATCGACGAGGCGCTCGCCGGGTACTGCCGCAACATCAACGTCACGATCCACATCGACGGCTCGATCACGATCGTCGACGACGGCCGTGGGATCCCGGTGGACATGCACGAGAGCGGCCGTCTGGCCGCCGAAGTCGTGCTGACCGTCCTGCACTCCGGCGGTAAATTCGAAAACTCGGCCTACAAGGTCTCGGGCGGGCTCCACGGCGTCGGCGTCTCGGTCGTCAACGCCTTGTCCGAGTGGCTCGAGCTCGAGATCTGGCGCAACGGCCTCGTCCACCAGCAGCGGTACGAGCGCGGCACGCCGACTGCCGATCTCTACGTCACGGGCAAGACCGAAAAGCGCGGGACGAAGATCACGTTCAAGGCCGATCCCGAGATCTTCGAGTCCACGGATTTCAGCTTCGAGACGCTCTCGCAGCGCCTGCGCGAGCTCGCGTTCCTCAACGCCGGCGTGACGATCACGATCGACGATGAGCGCGACGACAAGCATCACGCGTTCGTGTACGAAGGCGGAATTCGGGAGTTCGTCGAGTTCCTCAACAAGAACCGGACGCCCGTCAACGAGAAGCCGGTCGTCATGACCGGCGAGCGCGACGACATCGTTGTCGAAATTGCCCTGCAGTGGAACGACGGGTACGCGGAAACGACGTACAGCTTCGCCAACAACATCAACACGACGGAAGGCGGCACGCATCTCTCCGGCTTCCGCGCGGCGCTCACGCGCACGATTAATCACTACGCGGGCAAGAACAGCCTGGCGGAGAAGCTCACCGAGAGCGTGAGCGGCGACGACATCCGCGAGGGCATGACGGCGGTGATCTCCGTGAAGATCCCGCAGCCGCAGTTCGAGGGCCAGACAAAGACGAAGCTCGGCAACACCGAGGTCAAGGGCATCGTCGAGGGCGTGGTCAACGACCGGCTGGGCGCGTTTCTCGAAGAGAATCCGTCGATCGCGCGGCGCATCATCGCGAAGGTCGTCGAGGCGGCGCTCGCGCGCGAAGCGGCGCGCAAGGCCCGCGATCTCGTGCGTCGCAAGGGCGCGCTCGACAACATGGCGCTGCCGGGCAAGCTGGCGGACTGCCAGGAGCGCGACCCCGCGAAAAGCGAGCTCTACATCGTCGAGGGCGAGTCGGCAGGCGGATCGGCCAAGCAGGGCCGCGACCGGCGCTTTCAGGCGGTGCTGCCGATCAAAGGCAAGATTCTGAACGTTGAAAAAGCGCGCTTCGACAAGATGCTGAGCCACGAGGAAATTCGCACGCTCATCGCCGCGCTCGGCACCGGCATCGGCGAAGACGAGTTCGATGCGGCGAAAGTGCGCTATCACCGCATCATCATCATGACGGACGCGGACGTCGACGGATCGCACATCCGCACGCTGCTCTTGACGTTCTTCTACCGGCAGATGCGCGCGCTCGTCGACGAGGGCCGCATCTTCATCGCGCAGCCGCCGCTCTTCCGCGCGAAGCGCTCGCGGCAGGAAACGTTCATCAAGGACGAGCGCGAGCTCGAAGCGTTCTTGATTCGCCGCGCGGCCGAATCGCGCACAGTCGTGCTGCAGACGGGCCGCGAGATTTCCGGCCTCGACCTCGAGCATCGGCTCGAAAAGCTGATGCTCTTTCGCAAGTTCCTGCAGATCGTCGAGCGCCGCGGCACGGCGCGGAAAGCGATTCTCGCGCTCCTCGAGGGCGAGGCGCGAGACAAGGCGTTCTGGGCGGACAAGTCCCGCGCCGAGGCGCTCGCGGCGCACCTCTCTGCGCCCGCCGTCGAGACGAAGGTCGTCGAAGATCCCGAGCACCAGGCGTGGGCCGTCGAGATCGAGGATCGGACCGCCGGCTACGGCCGCCGATCGCGGCTCGATCTCGACTTCGTCACGACGGGTGAGTTCCGTACGCTCGCGACCGCGTATCAGGACGTGCGCGAGCTCATGATGGGACCCGTGACGATTCGCTCGAGCGCGGTCGTCGTTGAAGCCACAGACGCGGAAGTCGACGAGAACGCGCCGGCGGCCGCGGAGCCTGTGAAGGCGCCGGCCGCTCCCGCGAAGGGCGACAAGGCCACCGACGACCGTGTCGAATCGCTCGACGAGCTCATGGACTACTTCGTCGGCGCCGGCCGCCGCGGCGTCGCGATCAATCGGTACAAGGGCCTGGGCGAGATGAATCCGGAAACGCTCTGGGAGACGACGATGGACCCGGCGAAGCGGACGCTGCTCGAAGTCCGCGCCGAAGATCACACCGAAGCCGACCAGATGTTCACGACGCTCATGGGCGATCAAGTCGAGCCGCGTCGCAAGTTCATCGAGGAAAACGCGCTGGACGTCAAGAACCTCGACATCTAAGGCGTCGTCCCGGGGGGCCGAGTCCGAGATCCGAAGTCCGCGCCGCGGTCGACCGCCGGACCGAGGACCAACGGACCACAGGACCACAGGACCAACGGCCGACAAGGGAACTCCGGACCCCGGACTTCGGACCCCGGACGACGAAAGATACGAATGGAACCTACACCAACACCTCCAAACCGCGTCGCGGTCAACATCGAAGACGAAATGAAGCGCTCGTACATGGATTACGCGATGAGCGTAATCATCGGGCGCGCGCTTCCCGATGTGCGCGACGGGCTGAAGCCGGCGAACCGCCGCGTGCTCTTCGCGATGCGCCAGATGGGCCTCGGATCGACGCGTCCGTACCGCAAGTGCGCGAAGATCGTCGGCGAAGTCATCGGCAACTACCATCCGCACGGCGACGCGCCGGCGTACGACACGCTCGTCCGGCTCGCGCAGGATTTCAACATGCGCTACGTCCTGGTCGACGGCCAGGGCAACTTTGGATCGATCGATGGCGATCCGCCCGCGGCCTATCGTTACACGGAAGCGCGGCTCGACGCGCTCGCCGAAGCGATGATGACGGACCTCGACAAGGAGACGGTCGATTTCCGTCCGACCTTCGACGAGACGAGCGACGAGCCGGTCGTCCTTCCCGCGACTTTTCCGAATCTGATCGTGAACGGATCGACCGGCATCGCGGTCGGCATGGCGACGAGCATTCCGCCGCACAACATGCGCGAGGTCATCGAGGGCGTCGTCCAGGTGATCGACAAGCGCGCGGCGCCGAAAGAAGAACGCGCGCGGGCGCTGCTCGCAGCCGTGCCCGGTCCGGATTTTCCATCGGGTGGCACCATCGTCGGCCGCGGCGGCATTCTCAAGGCCTACAAGGAAGGGCGCGGCGGCATCATCGTCCGCGGGAAGGCGGCGTTCGAGGAGCACAAGCGCGGCGAGCGTGTGTCGATCGTGATCACCGAGATTCCGTATCAGGTGAACAAGAAGAACCTGATTGAGGAGATCGCCGAGCTCGTCAACGAGAAGAAGATCGACGGCATCTCGGACATTCGCGACGAATCGAGCCGCGAGGGCATGCGGATCGTCGTCGAGCTGAAGCGCGGCGAGCTGCCGGACGTCGTGCTGAACAATCTCTACAAGCACACGAAGCTGCAAATGGGCTACGGCATCACGCTGCTCGCGATCGTCGCCGGGCGGCCGCGGGTGCTGAGCCTGCTCGACGTCGTCGAGCACTTCATCGAGTTCCGCCGCGAGGTCGTGCGCCGGCGCACCGAGTTCGAGCTGCGCAAGGCCGAAGCGCGCGCCCACATCCTCGAAGGCCTCAAGATCGCGCTCGATCATCTTGATCAAGTCATCACGCTGATCCGCGGATCGAAGAATCCGCTCGAGGCGCGCGGCGGCTTGATGAGGACGTTTGGCCTGTCGCAGATCCAGGCGCAGGCGATCCTCGACATGCAATTGCAGCGGCTCACCGGCCTGGAGCGCCAGAAGGTGCTCGACGAGCTGGCGGAGCTCGCGAAGACGATCGAGCGGCTGCGGGCGATTCTGTCCAGCGACGAGCTGCTCATCGGCATCGTCGTCGACGAGCTGCGCGCGATTCAGAAGAAGTACGGCGACGACCGCCGCACCGAGATCACCGAGGAGAGCGGCGAGTTCCGCGTCGAGGATCTCATCGCCGACGAGGACGTCGTGATCACCGCGACGAACACGGGCTACATCAAGCGCACGACGCTCGAGTCCTACCGGAAGCAACGGCGCGGCGGCAAGGGTCTGATCGGCATGCAGACGCGCGAGGAGGATTTCGTCGCGCACCTCTTCGTCGCGAACACGCACGCCTACATCCTGATTTTCACCGACAAGGGCAAGTGCTATTGGCTGCGCGTGTACGACGTTCCCGAAGTCGGCCGTAGCAGCAAGGGCAAGTCGATCGCGAATCTCGTGCACATGAGCGAGGGCGAGAAGATTGCGGCGCTGCTGCGCGTCGGCACCTTCCCCGAAGAAGACGGCAAGCGCTTCATCGTCATGGGCACGCGCAAGGGGACGATCAAGAAGACCGATCTCACCGCGTTCTCGAATCCGCGATCGGCCGGCATCATCGCGATTCAGATTGACGATGACGATCGATTGATCGCGGTGCAGGAGACGGACGGCACCAAGGATCTCGTCATCGGGTCGAGGAACGGCATGGCGATCCGTTTTGCCGAAGCCGACGCGCGGCCGATGGGTCGAAGCGCGTACGGCGTGCGCGGGATGCAGCTGCGCGAGGGCGACGAGGTCGTCGCCGTGCAGGTCGTCAGTCCGGACGCGACGCTCCTCACCGTCTGCGAGAACGGCTACGGCAAGCGCACCGACGTCAGCGAGTACCGCAGCCAATCGCGTGGCGGCATCGGCCTCAAGAACGTGCAGACGAGCGATCGCAACGGGCTCGTCGTCGACATCGCGTGCGTGACGGATCGCGATGAGCTGCTGCTCGTCACCGAGCAAGGGCAGATCATTCGCATGAAGGCTGGCGACCTGCGGCCGATCGGGCGCGACACGCAAGGCGTGCGGCTGATGGATCTCGCTGAGGGCGACCGCCTGGTGTCGGTGGCGACGCTCACGGAACCGGACGACGAGGTCGCCGAAACAAAGGGAAGCTCGGGGAACGGCGCCTCCGGCCACCGGACCCCGTCTGGAACCCCCGGAACCCCGGAGAACCCCGAGGAACCGTCAGGAACGTAGTTGTGGATGCAGTACCGGCCGCGATCGCCGCTGCGAAACTCCGCGCGCTACGGATGGCGCTGCTCGCGCTCCATAAGACGCTGCTCGATCACGAGCGCCAGCGGTACGAGCGCGCGCATGGCCGCGTCGAAAGCGCTGGCCAGATGCTCAATCTGGTGATGAACGATTCGTGGTTCGCGTGGCTGCGCCCCATGAGCGCGCTCGTCGTGCAAGCTGACGAGCGGCTCGACGGCGACGAAGGCGTCAGCGCCGCGGACGTCACGGCATTCAGCACGCAGATCCGCGACCTGCTGCAAGGCACGTTCGCGGGCGTCGACCAGGTCGCGTACCAGCGGGCGCTCCAGGACGCGCCCGAGGTCGTGATGGCGCACGGCCGTCTGGCGGCCGCGTTGAGATAAATAACGCCGGGTGTCTTTTTAGAGGACACGGTCTTCGAAAAAAACACCCGGCGTTATTTTCGTTACGCGCGCTCCAATCCCGCGAAGCTCGCGAGCAGCTTCTTCGTCCCAACCGAAGCGAACCGCACCGTGACTTTGTAATCGTCTCCGTGCTCTTCGACCGACGTCACCGTGCCGACGCCGAATTGGCGGTGCCGGACCTTCATCCCAGGCCGGACGCGCGCGGCGGATTGATCCTCGCTCTCGTACGCGTACGTCGCTGACGCCTCGCCCTCGCGGACGCGAGTGCCGCGCTGATATCGACGGCCGTACGGATTGCGCAGCTCGTACCCACCGGTCCAGCGCGGCGCCTGCGACGCGGGCTCGACGCGATCGACGAGCTCGTCGGGAATCTCTTCGAGAAATCGCGACGGCTCCGACGGCTGGTACTCGCCGAAAATTCTTCGCCGCGCGGCGCTCGTGAGCACCAGCCGCTCGCGGGCCCGCGTCAGGCACACGTAGCAGAGCCGCCGTTCCTCCTCGATGTCGTCGGCGTCCTCGGTCGCGCGCGCGTGCGGGAACAGTCCTTCTTCCATGCCCGCGACGACGACCGTCGGGAATTCGAGGCCTTTGGCGGCGTGCATCGACATGAGCCACACCCGCGATTCGGGCGCGCCCTCGGCCTCGTCGGCTTCGGAGAGGAGGGACAGTCGATCGACGAAGCCGCCGAGCGACGTGTCGGTATCGCGCGTTTCGTACTCGCGCGCGGCGGACACGAGCTCCATCAGGTTTTCGATGCGGGCCTCGGCCTCCTCGCTGCGCTGCTCGCGAAGATCGCGGAGATAGCCGGAGCGCTCGAGCACGACCCCGACGGCTGCGGACACGCTCGCCCCGGTGATGTCCGACGAGAGCGCGGTCATCAGATCGCGAAATGTGGTGAGCGCGGTCAGCGCCCGCGCCGGCACGAGACGCCTGTCGATCGCGAGGCCGAGTCTGGTCCAGAGCGATCGCGGCGCCGACGCGGCCGGCAGCGTTGCTTGCAGGAGCGGCGCGCGATCCGCGTCGTCAAAGTCGGCCGGATTGACGGCGTCGAGCGCGTCGATCACCGACTTGCCGATGCCGCGCGCCGGCACGTTCACCACGCGCCGGAAGCTCACATCGTCGTGCGGGTTGATGAGGAGCCGCAGATAGGCGAGCGCGTCTTTCACTTCCTTGCGCTCGTAGAACCGGACGCCGCCGATGATCCGGTACGCGACGCCGTCGCGCATCAGCGCGTCTTCAATCGCGCGCGACTGCGCGTTGGTGCGATAGAGCACGGCGACCATCGAGTCCGGGCTGGCGCCGCGCCGTTCGCGAATCGTTCGCGTGATGAAGTCGGCCTCTTCGATCTCGTCGCCGGCGCGGACGTACAGAATCCGTTCACCGCCCGCGCGGTCGGTCCACAGACGCTTGTCTTTTCGATTCCGGTTGCGGCTGATGACGGCCGATGCCGCGTCGAGAATCACCTGCGTCGATCGGTAGTTCTGCTCGAGCCGCACGATCTTCGCGTCCGGAAAATCGCGCTCGAAATCGAGGATGTTCCGGAGGTCGGCGCCGCGCCATTTGTAAATCGACTGATCCGGATCGCCGACCACGCAGAGGTTGCGATGGATTTCGGCGAGCCGCTGGATCAGCAGGTACTGCGGGCGGTTCGTGTCCTGGTACTCGTCGACGAGGACGTACTTGAACTTGCGCGCGTAGAACTCGCGCACGCGCTCGCTGCGCTCGACGAGATCAACGGTCTTGAGCAGCAGATCGTCGAAATCGAGCGCGCCCGCCTCGCCGAGTGCGCGTTTGTAATGCTCGTAAATCCGGCCGATTTGCTGGTCGCGGAGGCTCCATCCCGCCGTCCGCAGATCGTCTGGCGACTCCATCTTGTTCTTGGCCTGGCTGATGCGCGATAGTGCCGCCCGCGGCGCGATCAGCTTGTCGTCGACGTCGAGCGCTTTCATCGCCTGCTTGACGACTGCGAGCTGGTCGGACGAATCGTAGATGACGAAATCACGCGACAGGCCGATCGCCGGCGCTTCGCGGCGCAGCAAACGCGCGCAGAGCGAGTGAAACGTCGACAGCCACACGTGCCGGCAGTCCTCGCCGAGCAACTGCTCGACGCGGCTGCGCATTTCCTCGGCGGCCTTGTTCGTGAACGTCACCGCGAGCACTTGATCGGGCTCGGCGTGGCCGTTGCCGATGAGGTACGCGATGCGATGAGTGATCACGCGCGTCTTGCCCGACCCGGCGCCGGCCAGGATCAGCAGCGGACCCTCGGTCGTGAGGACGGCTTCGCGCTGAGACGGGTTAAGAGAGGAGAGAAAGTCCATGGACAGATGAGGAACCTGCAACCGTGGTCATGAGAGTATCATCGCGATTTCCGCGGCCGCAGAGATTGCGTACTTCAGCGCTCGGAACCATTGCAGAACCTGCCATCGCCATCCTCCTCCGCAGGTCTGCGCGACGCCTGACACTCGGTGATGCCTGGTGCCTGATGCCCGGCGCCTGACGCGCGCGGCCGTGTATAAGCAAGCCGCATGCCTCAATCAGCTCGATAACGCGCCTGTTACCATGAGCGTGAATGTCCCGCACGCTCTTCGAGAAAGTCTGGAGCGCCCACGCCGTCCGCACGCTGCCGAACGGGCAGACGCAGCTCTACGTCGGCCTGCATCTGGTGCACGAAGTGACGAGCCCGCAGGCGTTCGAGGAATTGCGGACGCGCGGCTGGCGCGTGCGTCAGCCCGAGCGGACGTTCGCGACCGTCGATCACATCGTGCCCACGCGCGCGCAGGCGCGGCCGTTTCCCGATCCCCTGGCGGAGACGATGGCCGAAGCGCTGGAGCGAAATGTCCGCGAGCACAACATTCCGCTGTTCGATCTCTCGAGCGGCGCGCAAGGCATCGTGCACGTGATCGGTCCCGAGCTTGGACTGACGCAGCCGGGCATGACGATCGCGTGCGGTGACAGCCACACGTCGACGCACGGCGCGTTCGGCGCGCTCGCGTTTGGCATCGGCACGTCGCAAGTGCGCGACGTCCTCGCGTCGCAGACGGTCGCGATGTCGCGCTTGAGAGTGCGGCGCATCGGCGTGAACGGCACGCTCGGGCCGGGCGTGTTCGCCAAGGACGTGATCCTCACGATCATCGGCCGCCTCGGAATCCAGGCGGGAACAGGATTCGCGTACGAGTACGCCGGCGACGCGATCGCGCGCATGTCGATGGACGAGCGCATGACGATCTGCAACATGTCGATCGAAGGCGGCGCGCGCATGGGCTACGTGAATCCTGACGAGACGACATTTGCGTATCTGCGCGGACGACGATTCGCGCCCGCGGATGATGCGTTTGATCGCGCCGTGAGCTGGTGGCGCGATGTCGCGTCGGATCCTGGCGCCAGCTACGACGATCGGGTCGAGATCGACGCCGCAACGATTGCCCCGACGGTGACCTGGGGCATCAATCCAGGCCAGGTCGTGCCGGTCACTGGCACGCTGCCCGATCCGGCGGCAACCGGGCACGAGCGCGCCAGCGTCGAAGAAGCGCTCGAGTTCATGGGATTTCGCGCGGGCCAGCGCATGGCGGGCACAAGAATCGACGTCGCGTTTCTCGGCTCGTGCACGAATGCGCGGTTGTCCGATCTGCGGGAGGCCGCGAAGATCGCGGCCGGCAAGCGCGTCGCGCCGCACGTTCGCGCGCTCGTCGTGCCGGGATCGCAGGCGGTGGCCGCCGCGGCCGAGCGCGAGGGTCTCGATGTCGTCTTCCGCGACGCCGGCTTCGAGTGGCGCGGCGCCGGCTGCTCGATGTGCCTCGCGATGAACACCGATCGGCTCGAGGGCCGCGAGGTGTGCGCGTCCTCGTCGAACCGAAATTTCAAGGGCCGGCAGGGCAGTCCGACCGGCCGCACGCTGCTCATGAGCCCGGCGATGGTCGCGGCCGCGGCGGTCGCGGGCGAAGTCGTGGACGTGCGATCGTGGCTCTCGAGCGCGCCGGCCACGAGTGGAGGCGCGCGATGAGCGAATCGACGCGCACCGTGCTCTCCGGCCCCGCGCTCGTGCTCGGCGGCGACGACATCGACACCGATCGCATCATGCCGGCGCGATTTCTTCGCGCGATCACGTTCGAGGGCATCGAGGCGCACGTCTTCGAGGACGATCGCCGCGCGCTGGCGTCACGCGGGGAGACACACCCGTTCGACGATCCGGTGCGCCGGCATGCGCGCATCATGATCGTCGGATCGAACTTCGGCTGCGGATCGTCGCGCGAGCACGCGCCGCAGGCGATCTCTCGCTGGGGCATTCGCGCGATCGTTGGGCGGTCGTTCGCGGAAATCTTCTTCGGCAATTCGGTCGCGATCGGACTCGCCTGCGTCAGCGTCGCGCCCGACGATCTCGCGCGGCTGCGACGCGCGGCGGCGGATCCGTCTGCGACGGTCGCTGTCGATCTTCCGGCGCGAACGGTCTCGGCGCCGGGCCTGTCCGTCAAGCTCGACATGCCTGAAAGCGGCCGCCGGGCGCTGATTTCGGGCGAGTGGGACGCGACGTCGCTGCTGCTGCAACACTACGAAGACGTCGAGCGTGTCACCCGCGCGCTTCCGTACACGCACGCATTTCGCTAGTCAGCCACGCGAACCAGCACCCAACGTGAGGAACTAGCTACCCGAGTGTGTTCGCGCAACGTTCAGAAACGCTTGCGCCGCGTGTGACCGCTCGCCGTCGCGGCGATACACGAATCGAATCTGACGTGGCGATCGCAGCTCGGGCACGCGCACCTCGATGAGCTGTCCGCGGGCGATTTCGCCCTGCGCGCAGCGGCGCGGCAGAAGCGCGACGCCGAGTCCCATCTCGACGGCGCGCTTGATGCCGTCGAGGCTCGGCAGCGAAATCCGAATATTCAGCGGTGCGTGACGCTGCTCGTACAGTCTGAGCACGCGCTCGCGCGCGGGCGAGGGATCGTTATGCGCGATCACCGGTTGTCGTCCCATTTCCTCCATGGTGATCTGCCTGCGTCCGGCGAGCGGATGCTGCGGCGGGACGAGCAGCACGAGCTCGTCGGGTCCGAGCAGGAGCGCCGAGAGCTCGCGCTCGGACGGATTGAACGTCAGGACGCCGAAATCGACCGTGCGCAGCAGCACTTCCTGCGCCATCTGCCGCGCATGCACGCGCCGCACGTCGACGAGAATCGCCGGATACTCCTTTTGAAACGCGGCGATGAGCGGCAGCACGCCGTGGACGCCGCCCTCGTTCGCGCCGATCAGCACGCGGCCTTTGCGCACGTCGCGCAGGTCCGCAACCGCCCCGGCCGCTTCGTCCGCCAGCCGCAGCAGGCGCGTCGCATAGTCGAGCAGCAGCTCGCCGGCGTCTGTGAGCGTGCCGTCACGCGAGGATCGATCGACGAGTCGCTCGCCCGACGCGTCCTCGAGGCGGCGGATGGCCTGGCTCACCGCCGGCTGCGTGCGGCGAAGCTTGCGAGCCGCGCGCGAAAAGCTGCGCTCGGCGGCGACGGTGGCGAATACACGAAGGTCTTCGAAGGTCATGGCGTGGCGGGCGGTCCGAGAGGCACGATTTGACCGATAAATAACTCTACTACAAAACTAAATAACATAACTTTGACTTTCTCCCGCGCAGGCGTCCAGACTGCGGGGATGGCGTCCAGGCTCATCATCTTCGACACCACCCTGCGGGACGGCGAACAGGCGCCCGGATTCTCGATGCGGATCGACGAAAAGGTCCGCCTGGCGCGCGCCCTCGAGGCGCTCGGCGTCGACATCGTCGAGGCAGGATTCCCGATCGCGTCCGAGGCGGACGCTGAGGCCGTGCACCGTGTCGCGCAAGCACTGGAGCGGCCCGTCGTCGCGGCGCTGGCGCGCTGCGCCCCGGCCGACATCGACCGCGCGGCGTGGGCGATCGGTCCAGCTCGCCGCGGCAGGATTCACACGTTCATCGCTACGTCCGACCTGCATCTCGAACGCAAGCTGCGCATGACGCGCGAGGCGTGTCTCACCGCCGCCGTCGACGCCGTGGCCCGCGCGCGATCGTTCACCGACGACGTGGAGTTTTCGGCGGAGGATGCGACGCGCAGCGACATGGATTTTCTCTGCCGCGTCATCGAAGGCGTGATCGCCGCCGGCGCTCGCACGATCAATCTGCCGGATACGGTTGGCTACTCCACGCCCGACGACATCGCGGCGTTCTTCCACACGATCATCGAACGGATTCCGGACGCGGACCGCGTCACCTGGAGCGCGCACTGCCACGATGACCTGGGGCTGGCGGTGGCGAACACACTGGCCGCCGTGGGCGCGGGCGTGCGGCAGGTCGAGTGCACGATCAACGGCATCGGCGAGCGCGCGGGCAACGCCGCGCTCGAAGAGATCGTGATGGTGACGCGCGTCCGCGCGGATCGCTGGCCGGTCGAGACCGGCATCGACACGCGGCAGCTTTTCGCCGCGAGTCAGATGCTGAGCGAGATCACTGGCGAGCGTGTGCAGGCGAACAAGGCGATCGTCGGACGCAACGCGTTCGCGCACGAAGCCGGCATCCACCAGGACGGCATGCTGAAGGATCGGCGCACGTACGAAATCATGCGGCCGGAAGACGTCGGCGTCCCGAAGACCACGCTCGTGCTGGGCAAGCACTCGGGCCGACACGCGGTCGAGAAGCGGCTCGCGCACTTTGGCCTGACGCTGTCGCGGCGCGACCTCGACGAGGTGTATCGCCGGATGGTCGCGATGGCCGACACCGCGAAGCACATCACGGACGACAATTTGATCGACATCGCCGCCGCGGTCTGCGGCGTGGCTCCCCAGCGCCATCGCGACGCTGCCCCGCAGGAAGCGGGCTACGGCTTCGGGGTGTAGGGACGGGGGATTTTTCCACAGATCCGGCC
This sequence comes from uncultured Solibacteraceae bacterium, assembly GCA_964419785.1. Lineage (GTDB taxonomy): Bacteria > Acidobacteriota > Vicinamibacteria > Vicinamibacterales > SCN-69-37 > DATEGZ01. The sequence goes on from CAYQRM010000168.1 coordinate 18,743, forward strand.
CGATCGGAGCCGGAGGTCTCTCTGGCGACCTCCGGCTCCCAACGGGCCGGATCTGTGGAAAAATCCCCCGTCCCTATTCCACCGTCACACTCTTCGCAAGATTCCTGGGCTGATCGACGTCGCAGCCGCGGAGCACGGCCATGTGGTACGCGAGCAACTGCAGCGGCACGACCATCAGCACCGGCAACAGCAGCGGATGCGCGTCGGGGACGGAGATGATCACGTCCCTGGCCGCGTCGAGCAAGCCGTCGAACGCCGCGACCTTTGACGCCGTGGTCACGACGACGACGCGCCCGCCGCGCGCTTTCGCTTCCTGAATATTTCCAATCGTCTTCTCGAACAATCCATCGTCGGCCGCGAGCGCGACGACGGGCAGGTCCTCGTCGATGAGCGCAATCGGTCCGTGCTTCATCTCGCCCGCCGGGTAGCCCTCGGCATGCACGTAGGAAATTTCCTTGAGCTTCAGCGCGCCCTCGAGCGCAATGGGATAGTTCACGCCGCGACCAAGGTACAGAAAGTCGCGCCGGTCCTTCAGCTTTGCGGCGAGCGCTTTGATCGCGGCGTCCGTCTTGAGCACTTCTTCGATCTTGAGCGGCAGCTGATCGAGCTCGGTCAGCATCACGCGCGCCTGTTCAGTTGGCAGCGTGCCGCGTACTTGACCGAGATAGATCGCAAACAGATGCAGCGCGACGAGCTGTGACGTGAACGCTTTCGTTGACGCGACGCCAATCTCCGGCCCGGCGTGCGTGTACACGGTGCCGTCGGCCTCGCGCGTCGCCATGCTGCCGACGACGTTGCAGATCGCGAGGCTGCGCGCGTGTCCCTGCTTGGCCTCGCGCATCGCGCCGAGCGTGTCCGCTGTTTCGCCCGACTGTGTGATCGCAATCGCGAGCGTGCGCTCGTCGACGATCGGCTGCCGGTAGCGAAACTCCGAGCCGTAATCGACCTCGGTCGGCACGCGCGCGAGCGCTTCGATCAAAAACTTGCCGACGAGACCCGCGTGCCACGACGTCCCGCACGCGAGGATGACGACGCGCTCGATCTTCGCAAGCGTCGCCGCATCGATCTGCATCTCGTCGAGAAAGACTTTCGTGTGCTCGAGCGAGAGCCGGCCGAGCACCGTCTCGCGCACCGCCCACGGCTGCTCGTAGATCTCCTTGAGCATGAAGTGGGGATAGCCGGCCTTCTCGGCCATGACCGGGTCCCACGTCACGTGCCGCGGCGTTTTCGTGATCGGACGGCCGCCGAAATCGCTGAACGTCACGCCGCGGCGCGTGACGACCGCCATTTCGTGATCGTCGAGAAACACGACTTCGCGCGTGTGCTCGAGGATCGCCGGGATATCAGACGCGACAAAGTACTCGCCCTC
>CAYQRM010000169.1:0-3922 GCA_964419785.1 uncultured Solibacteraceae bacterium
CAAGCTGCAGCCGGGCTGATCCGGCGCCGTTCTGATCGGCGGCGACCGAGAGCGTAAGAGAACCGACGACGAGTGCAGTGACTGAAACGGTGCAGGGCATTCGTTTCATGTTCATCCTCCAGTGCGGATAAGTAGGATGAGCGGGGGATTTCGATGATCCCGCGACCGGTGGGCCGAGTCAAGGCAAAGTGGCCGGAAATGAGCACTCCCATCGCGGTCCTTAGACGTCTACTGATCCATTGGGGCCGTCTGTAGTCGCCACGATCGTGCTACCCTCCGCACGCTTGGTTTTCCCCCTGGGCTCCCCAGGCACTCGGCACGACGCTTGCTCTAGGGGTTGCGGCTAGTCGGCGGACGTACGCGTCCCCGGAGCCGATCAGGAGGACCGTATGGGTCGACACATCCGAAAGATGGGCTGGAAAGCCTGGCTAATCTGCGGATTCGTGGCCTGGACTGCGGCGCTCGTGGGCATGCGCGCCAGTACCGCCACCACAAATGCGACGTCCCAGGTTGCGAAAAAATCCACGGCACCGCGGCAAAATCCAGCTCAACCAGTGGCCGGAGGGGCCGCGCTCGTCGGCGATGACAAGTGCATCGTCTGCCACGCTGACAAGGGCGAGGTCATGGCGAAGACTCCGCACGGCCAGAAGGCAGACGTGCGCACACCCGCCGCGAAGCAGGGGTGCGAGACGTGCCACGGGCCGGGAAGCAAGCACGCCGACGACCCCGCGAACGTGAAGATGCCGGTCGTCTTCACCCAGGCCACGAGTTCCGCCGATATCAACGCGACCTGCACGAGTTGCCACAACCGAGGGCCGCACGCCCTGTGGGACGGCAGCAAGCACGAAACGCGCGGCCTCGCCTGCACGAGCTGCCACAGCGTTCACGACTTCAAGTCGGAAAGCCACCAGCTCAAGGCGAAAGATGAGCTGGCGCTCTGCGCGACGTGCCACCGCGACAAGGTCGCGAAGATGGATCTGCCGGCCCATATGCCCGTGCGCGAAGGCAAGATGACCTGCACGTCGTGCCACGACCCGCACGGCACCACGAACGTCAAGCTCTTGCGCGTCGGCGACAACATCACCGAACTCTGCACGTCCTGCCACAAGGAAAAGCGCGGTCCGTTCCTGTGGGAGCACGCACCGGTCTCCGAAGGATGCACGACCTGCCACGATCCGCACGGCTCGGTCAACGAGCGAATGCTCGTGACCAAGCTCCCCATGCTGTGCCAGCGGTGTCACATCTCGACGCGGCACCCGGCGACGGTCTACGACTCCACCCAGCTCACGAGCAATCGGCTGTTCGGCCGCGCATGCGTGAACTGTCACTACAACATCCACGGGTCGAACCATCCCAGTGGGCAGTTCTTCACGCGGTGAAGGCGAAGGAGGAACCTATGCGTCTCACACGAGTTCTTTCAACGCTGACGCTCATCGCGCTGCCCAGTGCGGCGTTCGCGCAGATCACGCCCCGGCCCGATCCCGCCGCGCCTGATCCGCAAGCTGCGGCGCAGCAGACCGCCACCGAGGAACCCACGCCGACCATGAACATGGGGTGGGTAGACTTCGGGATGCGCGGCACCTCCATCACCGGCGACAGCGCCCGGTACAACCGCTATCGCGACCTCGGCGACGGCTTGTTCGCGCAGGCTCTACGGTTCACGCGCGAAGACAAGGGCGTCGAAGTCAGTGCAAGCGCGCTCAACGTCGCACGCAACGATGCCTACTACGCGGGCAGTGTCGTCAAGCCGGGCAAGCTCTACGGCACGATCACGTTCGATCAGATCCCCATGCTGATGAGCAACACGACCCAGACTCTCTATCGCGAGGTCAGTCCGGGCGTGTTCCGCGTGGACAACTCCTTGCAGCAGGCGATGCAAGCCAACACGACGAATGCCGGCAAGGCGTCCATCCTCAATGCCTTCACGGCGAACAATGCGCAGACGTTCGACCTGGGAAGCCAGCGTCACATCGGCGAGGCCAAGACGAAGTACCTGTTCGACCCGAACACCGAGCTCGACGTCACGGTCTCGTATATGAGCCGCAATGGCGCGATTCCCTTGGGCGGATCGTTCGGGATCGGCAGCGCGATCTCCGTCGAGAACCCCGCGCCCGTCGATCAGCACGCGACCGACGTCGACGTGCTTGCGGAACACCAACAGGGTCACTTCCTGTACCGGCTGGGATATAACGCCTCGTTCTTCCGCAACGACACGACGACGATCATCTGGGACAATCCCAGCATCCTGACCGACACGTCCGCGGCCTCGAGCCAGGGCCGCGGCACGCTGCCGCCGAGCAACGACTGGCAGAACGTCACGGGTCTGCTGGCGTACACAATGAGCCACCACAGCCGCGTGATGGGTTCGGTGTCGTTCGGATCGCTGAGCGACGTCGATGCGACCATCATTCCGTACACGATCAACTCGGTCACGCCCGTCACGCCGCTCGCGCGGCCGTCTGTAGACGGCAAGGCCCGCACGACGGCGCTGAACCTGTCCTACACCTCGTCGCCGACGAAGAACATCGGCGTCGACGTGCGGTACCGGTTCTTCGACTACAAGAATGAGACGCCGGACTGGACGATCACGACGCGCATTCCGTACGACGAGGCGCCCGAGAGCGTGAACGTCGATGCCCCGCGGTTTGGCGGCGCGCGGAACTTCTTCGACGGCGCCGTGAACATCCACGCGCTCGCCGATTCGAACGTCCGCGTGGGCTACATGCTGAACCAGGCCAACTACAACGACCGCATCTTCACGTCGTCCGCAGAGAACTCGTTCTACATCGGCTTCGATCGACTGACGTCGGACTACCTCGGACTGCACGCCAAGTACGAATACGACCAGCGCCGCGGCAGCGGACTCGACACGTCGGAGTTGAGCGGGGACGGCGAGCAGCCGCTGCTGCGCACCTACGACATCGCGGATCGCAATCGGAGCCTGTTCACGGTGACCGCCTCGTTCATGCCGGCGGCAGCCAAGAATCTGGCACTGAATGCCACAGCCGGCGTCGGCAGTGACGACTATCCGAACAGCGTGCTCGGCCTCAACCACGCCAAACACTACGTCTGGTCGGTCGGCGCGGACTCGACGCCACGCGACAACGTGACGATGAGCGTGTCGTACGGCTTCGACAACCTCGACAGCTTGTCGTGGTCCACGAACCAGAACACGTTTACGGGACCGACACCGCCGCGTGATCCGACGAAGGACTGGTCAACGGACAGCCTGGACCGTGTGTACTCGCTGCTGGCGCTCGTCGAGACGAGGCAGGTCGGCAACAAGGTGGACTTGCGATTCTCGTACGACTTCAACCGTGGCAGCAGCAACTACGTCTACGGGCTCGCAACGCCGACGACCCTCGCGACGCCGAGCCAGCTGCCCAACGTGCAGAGCGATCTGAACCGGCTGACGTTCAATTCCACGTACTGGCTGACGACGAAGATCGGACTCGGCTTCGAGTACTGGTTCGAGAAGTACACCGTGAGCGACTTCGCGATGGGCCCGACGGGCATCCCGCAGATCAACATGCCTGCGAATCTGACGCTGGCGCCGAGCTCCATTCTGCTCGGCTACCAGTACTTGCCGTACACGGCGCACACGTTCTGGGGACACCTGATCTATCACTGGTAGCTCGCTGGCGGAATCGACGACCAGCTTACAACTCGCGACAGGCCCGAAGCCGATGTGACGGCAGAGGGCCCGCGCTTGCTGTAACATCGGCCTCACCATCCCCGGGAGGCACCCTATGAACCGTCGGACGACGCTCTCTCTGACGTTCGCCGCGTCGTGCGCTGCATTGCTGATCACATTTGCCGGCATCGGCGCGCAGGCGCCGGCCGGCAGCGATCACGCCGCACATCTGAAAGCCTGGGACGCGCACGTGGCGATGGCGGCGACCTCGCCGTACCGCGCGATGAA
>CAYQRM010000170.1:0-15890 GCA_964419785.1 uncultured Solibacteraceae bacterium
CTCGGAGTGCCGCGACCGCGCCAGCACGAAACCGGAGCCAAGGCAGCGAGGATTTCGCGCGCGACGTCCGAAGCATGTCTGGTTTCCAAGCGGGTAGGACTCGCGCGCCAACCGAAAGTCCGAAATCCGACGATCAGGAACCTATTTCTATGTGCACCTGATCGCTAATCCACAATGCGACGAGCGCCGCGCTCACCCAGAGGATCAGCTGAAACGCGAACCGCGCGAACGGTCCAAACCGCGCCTGCCATTCCTTCTCGACGACGATGACCCAGACGCCGCAGGCGATGGCCCAGCCGAGCACGCGCGCGACGTCGATCGGCATCCAGCGGTTCAGCTCGTCGGGAACGATGACGAGGATCGTTGCCATCAGGATCCAGACGAGCGCGTTGCGCATGACGAACCGCCAGGTCGGCAGCAGAGGCATCAAGTTTCGACTCCCTTATAGCAGACAACCCGTATAATCGACGGGTGCAGCCGCTCGCCTCGCTCGAGGCGCTGGCCGATCCTATCTACGAGGCCTTCTACGGTCTCAAAGAACAACCCTTCGCGATTTCGACGGACCCGAAATTCCTCTTCATGAGCGCGTCGCACGAGCGCGCGTTCGAAGAGCTCGTGAGCGGACTCCGGCGGCATGAGGGCATCCTGCTGCTCACCGGCGAAACCGGCACCGGCAAGACGACGATCTGCCGCAAAGTGCTCGGCTCGCTCGGCGATCGGACGTTTTCAGCGCTCATCCTCAACCCGTACATGTCGGGCGCCGAGATGCTGCGCGCGATCCTGCGCGATTTCGGCTTCGTCTCGCGCGACGACCTCCGCCGCGGCGCCCTCGCGCAGGCCGACGTCCCGCAGTTGTTAGACGCCCTCGAAGGATTTTTGGCATCCATCCGCTCCCTCGACTCTCACGCCGTCGTGGTCATCGACGAAGCGCAGAGCCTGCCGGCGGAAGTGCTCGATCAAATCCGGCTGCTGACCGCGCACGAACGCGAGGGCCGGCGGTTGATCCAGATCGTGTTGGTGGGCCAGCCGCTGTTGCTCCGGACGCTCCAGACCGAGCCGATGTATGCGCTCACCGAGCGCGTCACGCGGCGAGTCACGCTTTCGCCGCTCCCGCCGCTCGAAGTCGAGGCGTACATCAAGCACCGGCTGCAGGTTGCGGGAGGCGGGGCGCTGACGTTCACGCCGGAGGCCTCCGCGCTCGTCGCCGAACTGTCACGCGGGCTGCCGCGCCGCGTCAACGTCTTGTGCGATCGCGCGCTGCAGGAAGGACGTATTCAAGGCGCGACGAGCATCACGCCGGAGATCGTCAAGCAGGCCGCGCGCTCGCTCGTGAACGCGCTCGAAGAGCGGCCGGTCGAGAGTGTCGACCCGGTCGCCACCGACGAGGCGCCGACTCCGGAGGACGCCAACGCGATTCTGAACACGTTCTGGCAGACGAACGGAAGGGGATGGCGCAATCGTGGCTTGGCCGCGGCGGGCGTCGTCTTGGCCGTCGGACTATTGGGCTACGGCTACTACGCGCACGGCGTGGTCAGCGCCGGGCCCGTGATACCCGACCGGCCTGCGGCTCCGAAACGTGATCTCAAGCTGGCGACCGTACTCCCTGTGCCATCCGACGAAGCCATCAGCGCGGCGATCGAGACGTTCGGCCGCGGATCAAGTCAGCTCCCAGACGATCGCCACTAGCTCGACCGACACGCCGCCGCGCTTGGGGCCGAGCGAGACGGTCTCAGGCGGTTCTTGCTTGGTGACGAACTCGGCTTTCTGTGTCCGCGCCAGCCAGCGGTCGAAGTTCTTGGCCCAGCGCGTGAACTTCTGCAACTGCATCGCGCTATCAGGAAGCGGCAAGTAGCTGGCGCCGGCGCCCGGTGCGTCCTTCAGCAGGGCATCGGGCATGACGGTCGTGGGCTGCGCCTGATCCCAGTCCAGCGTGCGAGCCGACGGGTCGAGCGGCGCGACGAACGCCACGCGGCGTTTCTCTTCGAGCTTGCGCTTGCGGTCGCCAAATTGAATAGTCGCCGCGCCATACACCCGTGGCGTGTAGACGCCTTTCGTCCCACCGGCAGGAAAGTGGAACTGCGGGATGTCTGGTGACCCGAGGGGTCGGGTCGGTCCGGCGAGCTTGGGCTTGTCGCTTGGCACCGGCACGATGCTAGTACGGCCGCCCCTCGGCTGTCACCCCCTGGCCGCCCGCTTTTTCTGGCCTCCGGCAGCGGCCATGCGCACGGTTTTGCCGTTGCCGATCTTCGCGGTCTTCTTCTTGTTCGACGACACGCGATCGAGGCTTTGACGGAGCGCTTCCATGAGGTTGACGACCTTCGGCGGTTCCTCTTCCTTCGGCTCGACGATCTCTTCGCCCGCGATCTTGGCGTCGATCAGCTTCCGCAGTTCCTGCTGGTAGTCGTCTTTGTACTGCGTGAGATCGCCGCCGGTCTCGAAGTTGCTGATCACCTGGCGCGCGAGCTTGACCTCGTCGGGCTTGATCTTCGCGGGTACGGTCTTGAGCTCGTCGATCGCGTTCATCGCGCGCACTTCGCTCGCGTGACGCAGCGTGTACATCACGAGCCCGTTCTCGCGCGGCTGGATCGCGACGAGATATTCGCGCCCGTACAGCGCGAGCTTGCCGATCGCGGCTTTGCCGGACATGCCCTCGCGCATCACCGCGAACGCTTCTGCCGCGACGTTGCCGTCCGGGGCGAGGTAGTACGGCTTCTCGACGTACACCGGATCGATCGTCTTCGCGTCGGCGAACTGCACGACGTTGATGACGCGCGTCGACTCGGGACGCACCTTCGCGATGTCCTCTTCATCGAGGACGACGTACTTGCCCTTCTCGAACTCGTAGCCCTTCACGAGGTCGGTGTTGGGGACCTCGACCTCGCACGTCGGGCACCAGCGCTTCTGCTGGATGCGCGTGCGGCACTCGCGGTGGAGCTGGTTGAAGCTGACGGTCGCAGCCGCGTCCGTGGCTGGGAAGACACGGACGGGGATGCTGACCAGGCTGATTTTGAGATAGCCCTTCCAAGTCGCTCGCGCCGCCATAGGGACTCCTTCAGTATCGGTAATAGGGAAGCTTATACCGTTCACAGCAGTGCACAGGATTTCAGCCGCTAGGCAGAAAAAGTGGCCTTGTCGGGCACCAGGCACCTGGCACCCTAGAATTGAGCTATGTCCTTGTGGCGCGACTCCCCGGCCGCCGTGCGCCCGATGCTGGCCTCGCTCGAGGAGCCGCCGGTGGCCCAGCGCGGGCTGCTCTACGAGCCCAAGTACGACGGCATCCGAGCGCTGGTCGATCTCGCGCCGCCTTCGGCGCGGGGGCGGCCGGCGCACGTCGTCGTCTACTCGCGCAACGGCAACGACAAGACGAAGCAGTTTCCGGAGATCGCGGTCGCGCTCGACGCCGTGGCGCGGTCGCTCGATGCACCGGTGCTCATCGACGGGGAGATCGTCGCGATCGATCGCGCCGGGCGGCCGCTCGGCTTTCAGCAAATTCAGGGGCGCATTCATCTGAGCGGGTCCTCGGAGATCGAGCACGCCGCGGGCGACCAGCCCGCGGCGCTCATCGTCTTCGACCTGCTGCGCGACGGCGACGAGGACTTGCGCGGCTTGCCGCTCGCCGCGCGGCGTCTGCGCTTGCAAGCGCGCGTTCGCCCGGCGAAGGCTGACGCGCGCGTCCTGCGCCTCAGCGAGATCACGGCCGACGATGGTCGCGAGATGCTGTCGCGCGCGCGGCGCGACAAGTGGGAGGGGCTGATCGTCAAGGACGGCAACTCCGTCTACCAGAGCGGGCGGCGCACGCCCGCGTGGCGCAAGCTCAAGCTCCTCAAGCAACAGGAATTCGTCGTCGGCGGCTGGACCGATCCGCGACTCAGCCGGCAGCACTTCGGCGCGCTGCTGCTTGGGTACTATGACGGCGGGATGCTGCATTTCGCGGGCAGCGTCGGTACGGGATTCGACGACGAGGAGCTCGATCGCCTCGCGAAGCTGCTGCGAAAGAGAGCCGTGCCGGTCAAGCCATTCGCGGGCGCGGTCGCGGTTCCCGGCAAGCCGCACTGGGTCAAGCCGGAGCTCGTCGTCGAAGTGCGGTTCACGGAGTGGACGGACGAAGGACTTCTCCGACAGCCGGTGTATCTGGGACGAAGGGAGGACAAGACGGCCAAAGAGGTCCGTAGAGAAGAACCGAGAAGTCCGGGCAAAGGCGCAGCGGCCGAGATGAGGAGTCCGGCGACAAAGAGCGTCGCGTCGGCACGCGTGCGCGTGGCGAAGAGTCCGGCGAGCGTCGCGGGCGTCGTCGATGCGCTCGCCGCGCTTGAGGCGGCCAAATGCGACGGCGACGTCACGCTGCCGAATGGCGATGTGCTGCGCGTGACGAATCTCGCGAAAGTGTTCTGGCCGGAGCTCAAGATCACCAAAGGCGAGCTGATGCGGTACTACGTGTCGGTCTCGCCGATGCTGCTGCCGGCGATCGACGACCGGCCGCTCGTGATGAAGCGCTTTCCGAACGGTGTGGTGAAGTCGGCCTTCTACCAGCAGCGCCATCCGGAGAGCGTGCCGCCAGGCGTGCGGCGCGAGGTGCTGCCACCTGATATTGAGCCGATCGACGAGGAGGGACCGCGCGATCGGTTGATCGGCGGGTCGCTCACCACGCTGGTCTACATGACGCAGCTGGCGGCCATTTCACAAGATCCGTGGTTCTCGCGCGTCGCCGACGCGATCCATCAGGACTACGCGGCCATCGATCTCGATCCGGGCGAGGGCGCCGGCTTCGACAAGGTGCTCGACGTGGCGCGTTGGGTGAAAGAGGAGCTCGACCGGCTGTCGATTCCCGCGGTGCCGAAGACGTCGGGCTCGCGCGGGCTGCACATTTACATTCCGCTGCCGAAGCGCACGACGTACGAGACGGGTCAGCTGCTCTGCCACATGGTGGCGAGCGTCGTGTCGACGAAGCATCCGAGGGTCGCGACGATCGAGCGCTGGGTCAAGAAGCGCCCGCGCGCCACCGTGTACGTCGACTATCTTCAGAACATTCTCGGGAAGACGCTCGCGACCGCGTACTCGGCGCGGGCGAGCGACTACGCGGGCGTCTCGACGCCGCTCACCTGGAAGGAAGTCGACGATGGCGTCGATCCGCACGACTTCACCGTGCGAACCGCGCTCGATCGATTCGCGCAAGTCGGCGACCTGTGGGAGAAGCTGCGAACGGTCAAACCCGTCGACCTGCGCGCCGTGCTGAGAGGGGCGAAATAAATAACGCCGGGTGTTTTTTTACGCGGAACGTAAAAAAACACCCGGCGTTATTTATTTCGCGGCGGCTGAGGCGGTGCCGGGGATCACTTTCTGGAACCCGTCGCCGTCCCAGATGTAGAAGATCTTGTCGCCCGAGCACGAGACGGTCGCGAACGAGTTGTGGCCGAGGTACGAATCCGATTTGGTCACCGGATTGACGTACTTCGTGCCGCGCGGGAACTTCGCCAGATACCGGTCCGCGCTCGCCGTGGGGAACGATTCGATTTCGATCGGCCGGAAATCCGCGAGCCAGCCCATGACGGCCACGAGCTTGATCGTGTTGCCCGTCTGAATTTCGAGCACCCAGTCGCCGAATCCGTCCGTATTCAAGTCGTCGTTGAGCATCATCGGCGAGCCGCCCGCGCGCGACGCGCATGTCGCGTCACCGCCGAACGTCGCCGGCTTCCAGCCCGGATATTTCTTGGTGAGCGCCCTTTGTGCGGCATCAGGAAACGCACCCGGCGCGTCGGGAGCCTTGTGGAAGATGCAGGAGGAAATGGCGATCGTCAGAATGAGGAGCGGTGCCAGCGATTTCACGGGGAGTATTAGACGACAAAACCGCGCGACGAGTCGAGTCCGGCCCTGATTTGGGCGCGGGTGCTCCATCTCCGTATGGCCTTGATTGCGTAAGAGCGACCCGGCAGCGCCGGTGGGCGCGGGGTAGACTGCTCCGGTGAGCGCAACCGCGGCGGGCTCCTTGCGCTTCGATGTCGTTGCCGGACTGACGACCGCGGCCGTCGTCATTCCGAAGGCCATGGCCTACGCGACCATCGCCGGCCTGCCAGTCGAGACGGGTCTCTACACCGGTCTCGTGCCGCTCGTCGTCTACGCGATCCTTGGGACGTCCCGTCCGCTCAGCGTCACGACGACGTCGACGATCGCGATTCTCGTTGCGTCGGAGCTCGCGGGGGTGGCGCCCGGCGCCGACAGCACGCGGCTGCTCGAAGTCACCGCGGCGCTCTCGTTAATCGTCGGTCTGTTTCTCGTCGCGTCGGCCGTGCTGCGGCTCGGGTTTCTCGCCTCGTTCATTTCCGCGCCCGTGCTCACTGGATTCAAGGCCGGCATTGGCATCGTCATCGTCGTGGATCAATTGCCGAAGCTCTTCGGCTTTCACATTCACAAGGTCGGGCTCTTTCGTGACATCTGGTCGATCGCCGAGCACTTGCCACAGACGTCGACGCCGACGCTCATTCTGGCGGTTGTGGTCTTCGCGATCATCCTCGTCCTCGAGCATCGTGCCCCGCAAGTGCCCGCGCCGCTCGTGGCCGTCGCGCTCGGCATTCTTGCCGTCGTCGCGCTGAAGCTTGATCACTCCGGCGTCGAGCTGGTTGGACATATTCAGCGCGGGTTGCCGGCGCCGGTTTGGCCCGACGTGCGGCTGGCCGAGGCGCTGTGGCCAGGCGCGGCGGGCATCGCGCTCATGAGCTTCGTCGAAACCGCGGCGGCCGGTCGCGCGTTCGTGTTGCCGAACGAGCCGATTCCTTCACCGAACCGCGAGCTCATGGCGCTTGGCGTCGCCAACGTCGCAGGCAGTCCGTTTCAGATGATGCCAGCCGGCGGCGGCACGTCGCAGACGGCGGTCAACCGCGCGGCGGGCGCGCGCACCAAGGCCGCGGGCCTCGTGACGGCGGGCGTCGTCGTCGCGACGCTGCTGTTTCTTGCGCCGGTGGTGAGTCTGCTGCCGCAGGCCGTGCTCGCGGCCGTCGTCATTGCCACGACGCTGCCGCTCGTGAATCCGGCGGAGTTCATGGAGATTCAACGGGTTCGGCAGCGCGAGTTCTGGTGGGCGATCGCCGCGACCGTCGGCGTGATCTTTCTCGGCACCCTCGACGGCATTGTCGTCGCTGTAGCGCTGTCGATCGTCGTACTGTTTATCGAATCGAACCGTCCGCCGGTGTACGAGCTGGGGCACAAGCCAGGCACGACCGTCTTCCGGGCGCTGTCGTCCGAACACCCTGAAGATGTGGTCGTGCCCGGCTTGCTGATCCTGCGTACTGAAGGTCGGCTGCATTTCGCCAATGCACGGTTCGTCGGCGATCGAATGCGGGAGCTCGTGCGCGAGCGCAAACCGCGCGTGCTGGCCGTGGACATGCGGGCCGTGCCGGACATCGAATACACCGCGTTGAAGTCGATGATGGAAGGCGAGCGCCAACTGTCCGATGGCGGAACGACGTTGTGGCTCGTGGCGCTCAATCCGGCCGCGCTCCAAGCGGTCATGCGGTCCCCGCTCGGCGCTCGACTTGGGCGCGAGCGGATGCACATGTCGTTGAATCAGGCCGTCGACGCGTTCATGCAGCGGTCGAGCGCTGCGCACGCGCCGGACGCCAACGACGATAAGCTGTAGCGCACGGTTTCGTCAGGAGCTAACCATGGTTCGAACGAGCAAAAGTATTCCCGGTATCCTTTTCGTCGCGGCCTGCGCGGTCGTGGTGTCGGCGCAGTCGGCCAAGCTCAAGACCAGCTGGGCCGCGCCGGGTGTCGGGCCGCTCGATTACGCCGGCAAGAAAGTCGTAGCGCTGGCGCTCGTGTCGGACATGAACGTCAAGATGTCGGCCGAAGAAGCGCTGGCCCGCGAAGTGACGTCCCGCGGACCGCAGGGCGTCGCCGCATACCGCGCGATTCCAAAGGAGGAACTCGCCGACAAGGATCGCGCGCAAGCGTGGTTTGCGCGCACCGGCGTTGCGGGCGTCGTCGCGCTCCGCGTGGTCAACGTCGACAAGGAATTCCAGTACTCGTCGGTGGTCGTCGGCGCGTCTTACTATCAAAGCTTCGGGTCGTTCTACGACTACGGCACCGCCACGATCATTCCGATCGGCAGTCCGAAGGAAAAAGCGACCTACTCGATCGAGACGCTGCTCTTCGACATTCCGTCCGGCGGCAAGCTGCTCTGGGCCGGCATGAGCGAGACGACGGACCCGAAGAACATCCAGACGTTCGTGCAGGGTCTTGCGAAGACCGTCGGGGCCGACTTGGAAAAGCAGGGACTTTCGAAGAAGAAATAACATCAAAACTCAGAACTCAGACTCAGAACTCAGAAGGCGTCTCTGAGGCTGATGTAGACGCCGTGCGAGCCGCTGCCGAAGGCGACGTCGACCCCAAAGTTCGTGCGCGATCGTTTGTGCAGCAGGAGGCGCAGACCGGCGCCGCCGGCGACGGCAACGGAGTTGAAGAGGTGCTCACCGGTGTCGAGATTGCTCACGGTGGTCATGTTGACGAACGCCACCATGCCGACGAAGCCATTGCGCGTGAGCAGCCCGCGGTACTCCGCTTCGCCGTACACCAGCCGCTCGCCGCGAAACCGCCCGTCCAGGTAGCCGCGCGCGGATCGGCCGAGGTCGTCGCCCCCGGTCGTCGGCAGCGAGAGATACGGCACCGAGCCCGACGTGAAGTTCGCCAGTCCCCAGAACGCGAGCTTGTGACGGGCGTCAGGCGTCATTCGGCGGTACGTGCGCACGTCGATCGACGTGACTTGCCACGTCGAGTCACCCCCGAGAAATCCATCGATATAACCGTGAAACGTCGTCGCGGCGTACCAGCCGCGCGACGCGTCGTTCTGGTTGTCGCGATTGTCGAAACGGAGCGCGACGCCCAGCCCCGAAGAGGTTTGCTCCGCAGGATCGAAACCATGTGCCGCGCTGTAGGTGCGGAAGGGCGATCCCTCCCACTCGGGGCTGTCCTCGGGAGACGGCGCGATGTCCCGTTGCTGAACGACGTACACGCCGCCGCCGGCGTAGAGGTCACCGACGACGCGATGATAGTACGTGTCGAAGAATTGCAACGTCTGGAAGTGAATCACCGGCGCCGATCCAACCTCCGCGCTCGTGCCGAGCGTGACGTTGTCTGACCCGCTGCCGCTGTACCGATTCTGACCGTCGGCGATCCAATTGCCGTCGGGGCCGTAGAGCCGGAAGTTCGCGCTGACACTCAACTGCTTGTGCGTCGAGTACGAAATCGTCGACGTCACGCTCGAATATCGCGTCGTTCCGGCGCGGCCGAGGTTGAACTCCATGTCGGCGCCAGCGCCGAACTTCACCCCGGTGCTCGGCTTCGCGCTGAGGATCGGGACGATCGCCCAGGCCGTGTGATGCTCAATCTCAGATGGAGTCCGCGGCGGCTTGTTGCGCCACATCCGGAGGAGATCGACCGCGTCCGTGCGATTCGCGTCGTCGTACCCGGCGACGGCGGCGGCCAGCTGGGCCGCGACGGCCGGTGGGGCCGGCGTCTGCGCGCGCGCGATCGCTGCAACGCACAGTGCCAGCAGGATGAGAATCGGCGATGTGATGTGGAGGTGACGCAAGGGCAAGCTTCGGCCGCGGCAGGGAGGCTCCTGGCAGTATAGGCGACCTGGCTCTGCTAATCTTGTTGTGTTGACTCTCAACGGTCGCTCGTGCGGCGCGCTGATCCTTGGACTCAGCGCGATCTTCCTCGCGGACGGCCGCGCGCAGCAGGCGACCTTCCGCGCCGGCACGACGCTCGTGACGTTCGACGTCACGGTGCTCGATCGGGACGGTCATCCGGTGCCGGGTTTGACGCCGGATGATTTCGACATTCGTCTCAACAACAAGCCGCAGCCGGTCCGAGCGGTCGCATTCCTCGAGGCGACGGCGCCGACGCCAGCGGCCGAGCCCGCGAAACCCGCCGGCGACGTCGCGCGCACGCCCGTGCGCGCGTCGAACATGACGCCCGAGCCGGAGTCGCGGGTCTTCGTCGTGCTCGTCGACGATTTGTCGATCAGGCCCGGCGACAGCAAGAACATCTTCGTCGCCGCCGAGAAGTTTCTCGACGAGCTCTCGCCGACCGACATCGTCGGCTTCGCGACCTCGAGTGGTCACACGCCGCCGATCAACCCGACGCTCGATCGTGCCCCCGTGGAAAACGCGCTCAAGCACGCCGTCGGGGAGCTGATCGATCCGCGGACCGTCCTCATCACGGCACCGTTCGTCGGCGTGCGCGAGGCGCTGCTCATCGATGAGGGTTCGAAGGGCGAGCTGACCACCGTCATCCAGAGGGAATGCGGACTGCCGCCCGGCCAGAACCTCGAGAACATGATCGCAACGAATGATTGCGCGTCGAACGTCGATCGAACCGCGCGGCGGACGGCGAGTCTCGCGCGGCGCCAGACCATGGACCAGCTGCGCGCCTTCGTCGCCGCGATTCAGGCCATGCGATCGGTTGGCGGCATCAAGCACCTGATCATCTTCACCGGCGGCATCGGCATCGGTCTCAACAACATCGACTTCGTGCCGGTCGCGAAAGCCGCCGCGGCAGCCGGCGTGCAGCTGAGCGTGCTCAATAACGAGCCCGAAGAGATCGACATGTCGCAGCAGGCTCCGAGTCGCCCGCTGCGCGACGACAACCTCGCGCTGATGCAAGGCGCGGAAACGATGACCGACATGAGCGGCGGGCAGTTCTACCGCGTGATCGGTCAAGCCGATCGATATTTCGATCAAGTGCTCGTCGCCGCGTCCGCGGTCTACCGCATCGGCGTCGAGCTTCCGCCCAACACCGCGCCGGACGCTGAGCTGACCGTGACCGCGGCAGTCAAGCGCAAGGGCCTCACCGCGTTTGCGAGCCGCTACGCCGCGGCGCCTGGCGCGCCGGCGACCGCATCAGTCGCCGATCGCTTGGAAGAGCTCATGACCACCGGCCGGCGAGAGACCGCCGTGCCCGTCGACATGGGCGCCGTCATTCGCCGCGTCCCGCACAGCACGCAGCTCGAAGTCGACGTCAACGTCTCGGTGCCTGCGTCGGTGCCGGGTCCGCTCCAGGGCGTGTTCGCACTCGTCGACTCTTCCGGACACGTCCAAGCCGGCAAGTGGACGGCGACTGCCGCAGACAGCGGGCCGTACCGCGTGACCGTGCCGATTCGCGCGGACCGCGGGCGTTATGTGCTCCGCGTGGCCGCCGCCGATGCGACCGGCGCGGTCGGCAGCGCGGAGTCGCCCGTCGACGCAGATCTGAACGTGATGGGCAGTTTCACGTCGAGCGATCTCCTGACGTGGTGGGCGGACAGCGGCGGGCAGCGAAAGCTGCTCACGCTCGAAGCCGTGCCGAGCGGTGTGACGACGATCCACGCGTCGATCGAACTGTACCCAACGGTGCCTGCAGCGGCGCCAACGGTGCTTTTCAGCATCACCCCACTCGGTGCCGATCGATCGCCATCGCCCGACGACTCGCACGCCGTGACGTCGGTGGCGGACGGCGACATTTTCAAAGCCGAAACGTCAATCGGGATCGGCAGCCTGCCCGCCGGCGCGTACGCGCTGCACGCCACGGTCACCCTCGCCGGCCGCACGATCGGCCAGCTCGCGACGACGTTCCGGAAGTAGAAAAAAACACCCGGCGTCTTTTCTCAAAGAATTGTCCTATAGAACTATAAGTACTGGCCTTTAGTGTTGTATTTGGTGTTACTATCGCCGCTCGTGAATGATTCGGCGGCGCAGTCCGTGATTCACGTTCGTTGCGTGGCGTGTCAGGCCGCAGTCACCCTGCACTTCAAGCAGTGGCCGGAACAGTCGGATGCTGATGAGCAGCCTCTCGAGTGGTCCTGCCCGTATTGCAAGGGCATGAACATCGGCGCGTTCTCAGGCCGGTTCATTCGGGCGCTGCCGTGGTACGACCCCGAGCCGCTCTCCTGAGCGTTACAGGATCCGCCTGCACCGCGGCCGGCAGGTGCACGGAATGCCGGCGGTGCCTTCGGTGTTGTAGTCGTAGGTGAGTTCTTCGCCTTGGCGAATCGGCCGCGACGCCAGAATCCAAATCGTCCGGCCGATAATCTTCACGTAGCAATTCGGGCGGCACGCGTGATTGATGTAACGCGCGATGTTGCCGCCAAACGCGGCGTCGCGACCGCAGCGATCGTCGATGTTGAAGATCCAGATCCGCCGCCGCGGCAGGTATCGCTTTTCGCGCCGGAGAACTTCGGCTTCGGAAATCAACTGGCCCTTGTACTCGACGATGCGGGCGTTCTTGGCGATCGAGTGACCGGCGAAGACACCTGAGCCCGCGATCTTTGACCGTCGGCGGATGAGATGCGGACGAGACGTCACGTCTTATTGTCCGTCAGCCCTCGCGCAAGACGTTTCGTCCGATCGGGGTCTCTCGCGCGTAACCCATAGAGACGTGCGGAGACTCGCGTTCCTGATGACGATTCTGTTGCTCGTTGTGCCCGCGCACGTGGCGCGGACGGCGGCGCGGCAGATCGGCAACGGCTATGGCGCCGGCCGCGCGACCGACGAAGACGTCGCGCGCGCCAACGGCGACATCATGGCGTACTACCGCGCGCTCAACGATTGGGAGCGCCAGCGACTGGCCGACGCGAACGAGATCGCGACGCTTCGCCAGCAACAGCTCACCGGAGCCATCAGCGACGCGGAGAACGCCGCGCGAATCCAGGAGATCGCGTCCCGCGAGCTCGCCCGGTTCGCCAACACCGTCGTCCCCGCCGCGCAGCCGCTTTTGACCAATCCGGCGATTCCCTGCGACATCGCGCGCGACATCCTGACCAAAACACTGCAAGTCGTGCGTCAAGCGCAGCTGTTGGGTTGGGACGTGCCCGCGTTCAACCTCTTTGCGGACGGTCAGCGAACGAACGACGACGGATCGATCGAGCCGGAGTCGCTCGGGCACAAGATGCTCATGGCGGCTCAACAGCGGTGCCTCGAAGAGTCGTACGACGCGTGCATGCAGACCGGCAACGGCGCCGCGATCGTCCGCATGCTCACCGAAACCATGCGCCAGCTTCAGCTGATCGGCGCGAAGACCGACGAGTTCGAGGAGCGCGCCGTCTATCTCTACCGGCGCTGCACCGTCTATCAGCTCAAGTACTTCACGGAGGATTTGATCGACGGCGCCGAGTTCGGCGTCGGCTCGACATCCGACGGCTCGATCATCCTGCTGTCGGACGTCGATCCGCAGGCGGGACTTGGCGGGCTCGCGCTGCCGCACGTGTGGAAGGGCCCGCGCGCGTCCGATGTGGACGACGTGATCGCGTCGGTGACCAAATGTCACTCGAAGACTGGTGGCATCGGCCTGACGTGCCACGATCCCACGGGCGCGGACGCCTCGCCCGGAGAAGCGGAAATCAGGAACTCCGAATTCCAAATGAGGGATGGGTGGACGAGCTACATCGTGTCCGACGAGGGCCGCGTGAGGACGATTCAGCACGCGGAAGGCGAAGATAAGCTGACGGTCTCGTTCCGGCCGCCGCTCGTCAAGATTCAAGCGACCATCACCAGCTCGATTCGCGGCGTCCCCAACGTCATTCCGTCGATGTTTCCGCCGTCGGTCGCGTTCATCGTCACCCACAATCACACGTGCGACCTCAACCAACAGGACAGCGTCGTGCGGTTGCCGAACTGGACGCGCGACGGCCACCCGACGCTGTTCGAGCTCACGGTGAGGGACCCGCCCAAGAAGTGCGACGATGACCTCACGTGGAGCGACACGTCGCCGTTGAAACTCGTGCACCGCCCGGACCTGTTTCCGGCAGACGAGATCGTGCCGCAGTGGGAGCTCGGCCCCGCCAGGAAGTAGCGGCAACCCGCACCAGGGCGTCTTCGTCCAATCGGCCAGGAGAGTGCCGTGAGCCTCACGCGCCTGACGCCGATTGCCGTCCTGATCATTCTTGCTGTGGGGCCCGCGCGGGCCGAACGGCCGTTCGTTCCCGAACAGTCACAAGCGTCTCAAAGCGACTGGTGCCGTGACGCCGGGGATCGGAACGGCCGGTACGAGCACTACTGCGAGGTGAGGCCAGTGACGATCGCCGCGCCCGCCACGCTCGACGTCGAGACGTCGAACGGCAGCATCGCGGTCACGGGCTCGTCGCGGCGGGACGTCTCGATCGAGGCCAGGGTCGAAGCGCAGGGCGACACGGCCGACGAAGCGAAGTCGCTCGCCAAGAGCGTCCAGATTCTGACCGACGGCGGCCGCGTCCGCGCCGACGGGCCGAACACCTCGGATCATCGCAGCTGGTGGGTGAGTTTCCGGATTCAGTCGCCGACGAAGCAGAACGCCACGATCAGCACGTCGAACGGATCGGTGACGCTGAGCGGTCTCGAGGGCACGATTCGGGGCGAGACCAGCAACGGCAGCATGCACGGCACGGATCTCTCCGGCGACGTCCGGCTCACGACGTCGAACGGCTCGATGCAGCTTGCGCTCTCGGGCACCACGTGGTCGGGCGCGGGACTCGAGGCGACGACCTCGAATGGCTCGATGCGCGTGGATCTGCCGCGCGACTACTCGGCGCACCTCACCGCCCGGACCGGCAACGGCTCGATCAGCATCAGCCGGCCAATCACCGTGACTGGCCGGATCGGCCGCGACATCGACACCGACCTCGGCAAAGGGGGCCCGACGCTGCGGCTGCGAACGGGCAACGGCTCGCTCAGCATCCGCGATCGCTAGGCGCGTCCGCGCGCGCCCGCGGCGAGATGTCGCGACACAATAAAATATTGGAATTACTCCAAAAGTCGATCTAAGCTGGCTGGAGTGTCCGCCGACCCGGCTGCGCTCCTTCGCCAACGGGGCATTCATGTCACCGCGCAGCGGCTGGCGGTCTTGCGGGCCGTCGCGAGCGCGCCTCACGTGACGGCCGACAGCATCGCCGACGCCGTGCGAGCCCAGATTGGGGCGATTTCGCTTCAGTCCGTGTACGACGCGCTCGGCCTGCTCGTCGAGGAAGGCCTGATTCGCCGCATCCAGCCCGCCGGATCGCCTGCGCGTTTCGAAGATCGCATCGGCGACAACCACCATCACCTCATCTGCCGCGTGTGCGGACGCACGGTCGACGTCGACTGCGCGGTTGCCGCCGCACCCTGTTTGTCGCCGTCCGACGAACAGGGGTATCAGGTCGACGAAGCCGAAGTGATTTTCTGGGGACGCTGTCCGGACTGCCAGCCGCGATCCCGGCGGGCGTCTCATTCCACTCCGCGCGCACGAGGACGCCGCACGCGGCGTCGCATCGCACGCGCACGCTAGAGGTCAAACATGGATACCGAGAAGAAGTGCCCGTTTTCCGGCCACGCCTCTCGCGGTCAATCGAACCGCGACTGGTGGCCAAACCAGCTGAACTTGAAGATCCTCCATCAGAACCCGCCGGCGGGCGATCCGATGGGCGCGTCGTTCGACTACGCGAAAGAGTTCAAGACCGTCGACTTGAACGCGCTGAAGAAAGACGTCGAGAAGGTGATGACGACTTCGCAAGAGTGGTGGCCGGCCGACTTCGGCCACTACGGTCCGCTCTTCATCCGCATGGCGTGGCACAGCGCGGGCACGTACCGCATTCACGACGGCCGCGGCGGGGCGGGATCGGGCACGCAGCGGTTCGCGCCGCTCGGCAGCTGGCCCGACAACGCGAATCTCGACAAGGCGCGCCGGCTGCTCTGGCCGATCAAGCAGAAGTACGGCCGCAAGGTTTCGTGGGCCGACCTGATGATCTTCGCCGGCAACTGCGCGCTCGAATCGATGGGATTCAAGACGTTTGGATTCGGCGGTGGCCGCGAGGACGTCTGGGAGCCGGAGCAGGACGTGTACTGGGGCGCCGAGTCGACGTGGCTCGGTGACGAGCGCTACAGCGGCGATCGGCAGCTCGAGAATCCGCT
>CAYQRM010000171.1:0-9620 GCA_964419785.1 uncultured Solibacteraceae bacterium
GCCGACCACGGCGTGGACGACCATCGTCGGTGTCATTGCGAACGCGCGAACCGAATCGGTCGACGATGACGGTACGCCGGAGATCTATGCTGACGCGTACCAGAAACAGTCCAAGCATCTCGCGATCTTCTTGTCCGGACAGCTGGACGCCGCTAAAACGCCGGAGATCGTGCGCGACCAAGTCCAGCGCGTGGACGATACGCTGCCTGTTTTCGGCGCGGAGTTTCTCACCGATGCGGTGTCGGCGTCACTGGCCACGCGGCGCTTCGCGATGGAAGTCGTCGGACTCTTCGCGGGCGTCGCGCTGCTCCTGGCTGCGCTCGGCATCTACGGCGTGATCTCGTACACCGTGAGTGAGCGGACGCGCGAGATTGGCATCCGCCTCGCGCTCGGCGCGGAGCGGTGGTCCATCTTCAGCCTCGTGCTCGGTCAGGGCTGGCGCGTGATTCTCATCGGCGTGGCCGTCGGCCTCGCGGGCTCGGTGGCGGTCTCGCGTTTGATGGCCGGCGTTCTGTTCGGCATTGGCGTGTTCGATTGGCTGACCATGGCTACGGTCACGCTTGCGCTCGTCGCCGTCGCGTTCGCGGCCTGCTACATTCCGGCTCGGCGCGCGCTCCGCATCGAGCCGGTGATCGCCCTCAAGTACGAGTGAGGATCGCCGCTGTCGCTATCGCTTCCCGGCGTCCAACTCGGCATTGATCGCGGCGATGAATTCTTGCCGCGCCTGACCTGACGCTCGGTCGGTCGGCTGCTCGGTTGCGCTGTTGAGCACGATGACCAACCGGCGCGCGCGGTCGATGTGGAGCGTCTGGCCGTAGATGCCACGACCTTCAAACGTGCCATCGTCCCGGGTCCACCACTGATAGCCGTACCCTGAGCCTGGGCCGGTCGACACCTGGCTTCGCGTGGCCTGCCGCAACCAGGTATCGGGAACGATCGGTGTTCCGTTGATGCGCGCGTCGTCGAGGATGAACTGGCCAAAGCGGCCGGAGTCGCGCAGCGTCACGGCGAGGCAGCAGCCGCCCTGCTCGTGGCCCACGTCGTCGATCATCCATTCGGCGTCGCGCTCCATGCCGTAGGGACGCCAGATCTTCTCGGACAGGTAGTCGGCGAGTTGCTTCCCGGTCGCGTCCGCCACCAACACGCCGACGAGATTCGTCTCGGACGTTTTGTAGACCCACTTGGTCCCAGGCGGCGCCTCGCGCGGGAGCTTCCGCACGTAGCTCGTCGTCATGTCGAATCCCGGGTCCGGTGCCTCCGCGTACATTCGCGCGACGTCCGAGTTGACGTCGGTGTAGTCCTCATTCCATTTCACGCCGGACGTCATGGTCAGGAGCTGACGGACGGTCACGACGTCGTACGCGCTGCCGCGCAATTCGGTGATGTAACGCGTGACGGGATCGTCGAGGCTGCGGATCGCACCGTCTTTCATCGCGGCGCCGACGAGCGTCGAAGTGATCGACTTCGCGACGGAAAACGAATTCCAGCGCGTCGTGGGACTGTCCGGAGGCTCGTAGCGTTCGAGGCGGATCTTTCCATCCTGCAGGACGAGCACGCCGCGCACCCGCTCGGTGGCGAGGAATCGATCGAACGCATCGGCACGAGCGCCACCAGCCTCGAACGCGGCGAGCGGCCGGCCCTTATCCAGCGCGTGTACCCGCGGACCGGCCTTGACCGTGCGCGTCAGGAAGAACTTGTCCAGCGCGGCGATGTACAGCTCGCGCTGCTCGACAGACCACGTGAGAATCGCCGCCGCCTTCGACGCCGGCTCGCGCGGCGATGCGGCCTGGCGGGCCTCCGCCGCACCGATGGCCGCGAGCAGCAGGACCGCCGCGACGACGTTCGCTGTACGGACGCCCTGCCGCAATTGGCTCACGCTCATGGCTTGATAGTCACATTGACACGATTCTGTGGCGGCGCGTAGAGGACGATCTTCACTTGATCCGTTGCTTCAACTCCTCGACCCAGTTCAGGACGACGTTGATTTGCGACGGTAGGGGCGGGGGCGCCTCCCGGCGGAACGCGAGAAAGCGTCGGCCATCAGTCGACGTGTCGCTGGCGATAAATGACACGTCGTCGCGCGCCTTGAGGATCAGCCGAGGCGCGCTCGGCTTGAATGTCGGCGACGTCGTATAGGTCACGCCCATGACGTCCCCCGACTTCGACAGCCAGAATAGCTCGTTGTTGCGCCATGACGGCGTGCTGGAGTTCGACGCGACTTGTTCGGCAGAGACCGTCACAACTGGTCCAGGACCAGGAAACGATTCAACCTGCAGCGTTCGCCTCTGCGCGCCTTGAGCGCCAGCGCTATTGCTGACGTACGCGATCCACTTGCCATCTGGCGAGAAACGAGCATCCGTTCGCTCGACAGCGTCGTCTCGGAAGAGCCGCGGGTTGGTGGCGCCTTCCGCGAATCCCGTCAGCACCCACAGCGCTGTCTTCTGGCCGGGCAACCCCTCCGACCAAATCAGCGTCTTGCCGTCGGGCGAGATCTCGAGGCCGGATCGCCCGAGCGCGGATGGGACAATTTGGCGCGCCGGCTCACTCAGGTCCGCAGGCCGAAGCCACACGCCGCCATCAAGCCTTCGATAGACGACTTTCCCTTCTCGCGTCCAGGCCGCGGCCCCGCGAATGCCTTGCGCCAGCGCCTGCTTGGTGCCCCGTGCGAAGTCCCCGATCCACAGAGCTGTGCTGGCGAATGAATCCGGGTCGCGCGCCGTAATGGCCACGAGTGATCCGTCCGGTGAGATCCGGAAAGTCGAGCTGGATATCGGACCAAACGGCCACAGAGTCTCCTCACCGTGCCCGCGGTCGATCCATAGAGGGATCTGGCCCGCCGGGGGGACAAGCTTGCCTGGTGCATACGCCAGCGAGCCGCGCGCCGAAACGGAGAACCGAGTGAAGAACGCTTCAATATGCCGCGAGGCGAAGACGCCTTCTTTGACGATGGCGGGCGCCGACATCAGCTCCGGCCGGCGCACGTCGAGCTTTGCGGCCATGATCGTCGAGCCGCGTCCGAACACGAGATAACCGGGCTGAATGTACTGCGCGTGCATTGCATCGGTCGCCAACGTGCGCTTCGTGCCGTCAGCAAGCCTGAGAACGGCGGCCGGGGCACTGTCGTTCGATCCGTCGATCACCACCGACGTGTACAGAATCACTCCGTCGTCGAGCACCTGCGGCCACACGATCACGCCCCCTTGGGGTGCGCGTTCGATCTCTTCAGGCGTTCCGCCGGCTGATGCCACGCGCCAGAGCCCCTTACGCCCGAAGACAATCTGATCGTCGCTGCTCCAAGAAGCGCCCTGAATTGCGGCGCCGGCGGGAACGACTTCGAGCGGAGTCCCGCCTCCGATGGGCACTTTCATAATCTTGCTGGACGATGTCGCCGGACTGAAACCCATCCACTTGCCGTCGGGCGAGAAGAACATCCCGCTCATGCCTTCGGTCCCTGGTATGAGCTGCGCTTCGAGGGCGCTGATCGGCCGGCGAAAGAGTCCGTTTCCTCCGGGCAATTCAACGCCAGCGGCGCTTCCACGGGACGCCGCCGAACGGCCGGCATAGATCAGGGCCGTGTCGTCCGGCGTCAGCGCAAACGGATCGATCAATCCTGTCAGCTGAGCATCACCGAGCGCCCACGAAAAACTCTGCACCGGTCGCGCCGGCGCCTCGTGAGCTGCACGGCCCAACCACCACGCAAGAGCCATTGCGCCAACAACGAAAGCACCGATTGCCACCGGCATCCACAGTCGACGAGCCGGCCGCCGCCGCTCAGCTGCTGCATTCGACGCTGCCGGCACGTAGGAATTCACGTCCGACAGCGTCTTGAGGGCGAACGCCAGATCGCGCGTGGATTCGAAGCGTGCATCTGGCGTCTTCTCGAGGCACCGATCGACGAGGTGCGCCAGCGCCGGGGGAATCGGGCGCTCGGGTGTGGAGGTGAGCGGCGCCGGCGTGTCGCGCAGAATGGCGCTCATCAGGTCCGACGCCGAGTCGCCTCTGAACGCCGGTTGGCCGGCGAGCATTTCATAAAGCACGGCGCCGAAGGCGAACACGTCGGACCGCCGATCGCTTGGCTGACCGCGCACCTGCTCCGGCGACATGTAACCCGGCGTGCCCAACACCATATTGGGTGCAGTGGCCAGCTTCGTCGACGCGTTCGCGTGCTGAGGCTCGGCCCTCGACAGCCCGAAATCGAGGATCTTCACGACGCCATCGGCGGTGACGAAGACGTTGTCCGGTTTGATGTCGCGGTGCACGACGCCACGTGAGTGCGCGGCAGCGAGACCTTCGGCGAGCTGCGTGGCAAGCGCGATGACGCGCCGTACCGTGAGTCGCTCTGCGGCCAGCACCTCACGCAACGTTCTGCCCTGCAGGAGCTCGGTCACCATGGACGTGGCGCCATCGCTCGTGACCAGGTCGTGCAGGGCGAGGATATTCGGGTGGCTGAGCGCGGCCACGGAGCGCGCTTCCTGCTCGAATCGGTGCAGGCGGTCGGGATCGGCGGCGAACTCTGCGGGCAACACCTTCACGGCCACGTCGCGGCCGAGGCGGACGTCCTTCGCGCGATAGACGGCACCCATGCCGCCAGCGCCAATGAGCGCGTCGATCCGGTAATTCCCGAGCTGCCGACCGATGAGCGGGTCGACGGACGGTGATTCAGCGCGATCTCTCGGATCGGAAGGCACTGGAACGGCTAGCGCCCCGGTCCCGTCGGCGAAATTGTCACGTTGATGCCATTCTGTTTCAGCAGCGCATTGATCGCCGGCACGTCGGTGTCGGTGATCTTCTTGTACTGCTCGGAGATCGCCGCGAGCTCCGTCTTGAAGCCGTTGTTCACGGCCACCTGCTGATCGGTTGGGCCGAGGTCGCCGCCGCCGGAGCCGCCAGTGCCGACCATCTGGCCGATCATCCAGCTGATGCGCTCGTACAGCTGGACGGGCTGACGGAAGGCGTCCTCACTTCGGCCGGTGTTGCGAAGATCGATCATCTTCGCTTCGACGCCGCTCATCTTCACTTCGAAGGTCTGCACCTGCTCGCTGACCACCGATTTGGACGGGTCGCTCTTGAGCGACGCCATAAGGTCCTGCGCTTGCTTGCGCATCGACTCCAGCGAGTTGCCCATGCGCGCGACTTCGTCGATCTCCGCGAGCACTTCGCGCGTGAACTTCACCTGCGCCTCGATCGATTGCTGTGTCCCTGGCGAACCCGGATCCGGCAACACGGTGAGCGACGTTGTCTGTTCGCTGGCGCCCGCCTTGACGTGCACGGTGTACGTGCCCGGCGGCACGATCGGTCCCGCGGGGGGAATCCGCGTGCCGTACGCCGCATAGTTCCGGCGCGCCGGCGCCCACGGCTCGTAGAGCGGCGGCGTCTGCATCGTGATCGTCGAGCCGCTCTCGTAGCGCAGATCCCACCACACGCGATTGAGGCCCGGATGGCCGGGGATCGTGAGCGTGCGGATCGTCTCCTTGTCTGGACCCGTAATCGACACTGCCACGTCCGGCGTCATCGACGTCAGGGAGAAATTGATGTCCGCGCCGTACTGCGCGCTCTCGCCGGTCACGTGCGCGTCCGGCTCGCTCTCGCGCGCGTCGTTCGTACCCCTGAATCGATACGCGGGACGAGGCGCAAACAGGTGAAACGCCTCCGACTGCGCGGTGTCCCACGTGCGGAGCGGCGTCACGTCGTCGAGGATGAAGACACCGCGGCCGTGCGTGCCGATCACGAGATCGTTGAACGTGGGCTGAACCTGCATCCAATACACCGGCGCCGGCGGCAAGTCATTGCGCACGCGCGTCCATTGACCGCCGTCGTTCCAGGTCACGTAGAGCGCGTTATCGGTGCCGAGGTAGAGCATGCCCTTCCGCACCGGGTCTTCGACGATGATGTGCGCGCTAGAGTTGACGCCTTTGGGCACGCCCGCGGTAATGAGCTTCCACGTCGCGCCGTAATCGGACGTCTTGTAGGCCAGCGCGTCGTAGTTGCCCTCGTGCTGCAGGTTCTCGACGACGTACGCGGTGCCGGCATCGTACTTGGACGGCGCGATGCTCCACACCGTGCCCCATGGGGGCAGGTTCGGGATGTTCTTCGTGACGTTCGTCCAATGCGCGCCGGCATCCTGCGTGACGTTCACTTGGCCGTCAGTGCTGCCGGTCCAGATGACGCCCGCTTTCATCGGCGACTCGGCAATCGCGTAGAGCGTGCCGCCGTCAAACGTCGTCAGGTTGTCGGACGAGATGCCGCCCGAATTGCCTTGATGCGCCTTGTTGTTCGTTGTGAGATCGGGGCTGATCACCGACCAGCTCTGGCCGCCGTTGGTCGTCATGAACACGACTTGCGCGCCGGCGTACACGCGGTTGTGATCGTGCGGGGAGATCGCGATCGGCGTGATCCAATCCCAGCGATATTTCATGTCTGCGGGCGCCCAGCCGTAGCTTGTGATCGGCCACGGGCTCACGTCGCGCGCCATGCCGTGCCGGTAGTCCATGCGGACGATGCGTCCGTTGTCGCAGCCGGACCACACGATGTTGGCGTCCTGCGGATCGGGCACGGCGAACGCGTCTTCGCACCCGCCCGTGTTCGTCCAGTTGCTCACGCCCATGCCGCGGCCGCCGAGCGTGCGGCTCGGGCCGCGGAAGCTCGACTTGTCCTGAATGTTGCCCATCACGTTGTACGGCACGGCGTTGTCCGCCATCACGTGGTAGACCTGCGAGATCGGCAGCAGGAAGTGACGATAGGACGCGGCGCGGTTGTCGCTGATCGCGACGCCGGCGTCGTTGGCGACGAGCACGCGATTCGCGTTCGTCGGATCGATCCAGACGTCGTGGTTGTCGCCGCCCGGCGCAGAGATCGGTGCGGGCGCACCGGGCTCGGCCGCTCCGGCGCCGCGACCGCGCCCACCGCCGCCAGCTCCGGCCTGGAACACCGTTGTGCCGCCGTCGCGCGACATCGTGAACGCGACCACCGGGAAGTAGAGCAAATTCTCATCGTCGGGCGAGACGGCCATGCGCGTGTAGTAGGGCGCGCGCTCGGCGGGCAGATGCGATTGATTGACGAGCTCCCACGTCGCGCCGCGATCGTTCGAACGATAGAGACCGGGCGCGGGCGCGTCCTGCACGAGCGCGTACACACGGTTCGGATTGCTCTGCGCAACTGCGACGGCGGTCTTCCCGAGCGGATGATCTGCCGCGGGCAGGCCGTGTCCTGAGATCTTGTTCCACGTCGCGCCCGCGTCGCGCGAGACGTAGAAGCCGCTCGTGAGACCCCCGCTGTGCAGATCGTAGCGGTGAATGCTGAGCTGCCACATGCCGGCGTAGAGCGTTCTGGCGTCGGCCGGATCCATCGCGAGGTCCGAGCAGCCGGTGTTCTCGTCGACCGCGAGGAGTTGCTTCCATGTCGTGCCGCCGTCGGTCGTGTGAAAGATGCCTCGCTCGGGCTGCGGACGGAACGCCTGACCGATCGCGCAGACGTAGACACTGTTCGCGTCGTGCGGATCGATCACGATGCGCGCGATGTGACCCGTCGCGTCGAGGCCCATGTGCTGCCACGTGCGTCCCGCGTCGGTCGATTTGTAGACGCCGTCACCGAGCGTGTAGTACGGACGAATCAACCACGGCTCGCCGGTGCCGGCCCACACGGTGTCGTGCGCGGACGAAGCGACCGCGAGCGCGCCGATCGCCGAGACGTCCTTGTCATCGAAAATCGGCCGCCACGTGATGCCGGCGTCGGTCGTCTTCCAGATGCCGCCGTCCGCCGCGCCGATGTAGACGGTCTGCGAATCCCCGGGGACCCCGGTGATCGAGGCGACGCGATTGCCTTCAGGGCCGAGCGCCCGAAAGTGCAGCGCCCCGAGGCCATTCGCGCCGCCGTCCGCGGGTACAGGCGGCCCGCCGCCACGCCGCTGTGCGAATGCCGTCGAACCAATGAGGACAGACAGAGCAGAGATGAAAAGGACGCGACGCATCGACGCCTCCCGAGGGTGTTGGACTCGGTGAGTGTCTGTCTTCCCTATCGAAGCGTCAAGGGCCTGATATGGGGCCCAACGCCTAGTCCTCCCGCAGGACCTTCAGCGGATCGAGATGCGCCGCGCGCCGGGCTGGGACGATCGCCGCGACGCACGACACGCCGAGCAGTGCCGCGGCTCCGGCCCCATACGTCGCCGGATCGAAGGTCCCGATGCCGAAGATCAAAGTCTTGAGGACGGGCCCGAGCGACCACGCGATGACGAGCCCGGCGGCGAGCCCGCCCAGCGTCGGCTTCAGGCCCTCGACGACGACCATGCGAACGATTTCGGCGGTTGACGCGCCCAGCGCGGATCGCACGGCGATCTCGCGCGAGCGGCCTCGCACGGCGTGCGCGAGCACGCTGAACAAGCCGACCCCGGCGAGCACGACCGCGAGCACGGCGAACGTGCCCAGCAGATCCAACTCGAAGCGGCGCGGCGCGGTCGTCGCCGACGCGCGATCCCTCATCGTCGCGACGTCGCGCACGGCCTGATTCGGATCGAGATCCTCGATCGCACCGACCGCCGCGGGCCTCGCCCCGGCTGGCGGCCCAGCGGTCCGCACGACGAAGGTAAGAAAGGACCACGGCCGTTCGCGCATCCACTGATAGACCGTGGGCATCGCGTCGTCGCTATCGAGCGACTCGAGCCTGATGTCTCGAACGATGCCGACGACGTCGAAAGTCACGCCGGGGGTGAACTTGAACTGCATTTGCTGGCCGATTGGGTCGGCGCCCGGCCAGAACGTCCTGGCCGCAGACTCGCTGACGACCACCGCGTTGGCATCGTGCGCGTCGACGTCGCGTCCGCGAACGAGAGGAATGTGAAACGCGCGAAAATAGCCGGGGCTGATCTGTCGCACCGCCAGCTCGAGCGAGTCGGCAGCAGCCGGAGCCGCGCGACCGACGATCGTGAACGGCTGCATCGAGCCGGAATCAAGTGGCAGCGTGTCCACGAACGCGGCGTCGGTCACGCCCGGGATCGCGCGGAGTCGCGCGAGCCCTTCGTCGAAGTAGGCGCTGAGAGCACCGGGGGTCGGATACTTCGCCTGCGAGACGCCGACTGAAAACGTCAGGACGTTGGCGGCGTCGAAGCCAGGATCAACGTGCAGGAGGGACCACACGCTGCGCGCCATCAGCCCCGCGCCCGCGAGCAACGCGAGCGAGAGGGCAACTTCGACCCCGACCAGCATCCGCCGGCCGAGCCGTCCCACGCTCGCCGCGTCGGTACGGCCGAGTCCCTGTTTGAGCGTGTCCTGAACGCCGGAGCGGCTCGCACGGATTGCCGGGCCGAGACTCGCGAGCAAGCCGGCAACGACGGCGACGCCGACCGTGACGCCGACGACTCGTCCGTCGAGCGCAACGTCGCTCGCGCGCGGGAGCTGGTCGTTGAGGTAGGTCGCGAAAGCGACCAGCGCCAGACGCGCCAGGCCAAGACCCGCCGCAGCCGCGATCGCCGCCACGAGCAGGGTCTCGACGATCAACTGCCGGATGATGCGCGCACGGCTCGCGCCCAGCGCGGCGCGAATCGCGATTTCTTTCTGTCGGCCGAGCGCGCGGCTCAAGATCAGGTTGGACGCGTTCGCCGACGCAATCAGCAGCAGGAAGCCGACGGC
>CAYQRM010000172.1:0-14301 GCA_964419785.1 uncultured Solibacteraceae bacterium
AGATGGCGCAGGGTTCCTCGAACTCGTTCGCGCCCCGCCACATGTTCGGGCTGGGGGGGGACGATTTGGAGTACAACATTTATCTCGACGCGACCCGCCGAACGGTCTGGGGCACCGGCGAGGGGCCTACCCAGGTCTATATCGATACGCACCCGCCGAACAGAACACCGGTGGTCGTGACGGCGTTCGGGCGCATCTTTGCCAGGCAGGATGTGCCGGCCGGACCGTACGGCGATAACGTCCCGGTGAGAATCCTGTTCTGACGCGATCTAGAAATTGATGATCAGAACCGCATCGCGGACTTCGCTGCGGCGGGGCCCGATCGGCCGCTGCACGCGCGGCGTGGTGCCGCGCCTCGCGCAGGTCACCACCACCGGCATGGTCGCGAAGCTCGCGGCCCCCGCCGATCGCGG
The DNA here is from genome assembly GCA_964419785.1 of uncultured Solibacteraceae bacterium. GTDB lineage: Bacteria > Acidobacteriota > Vicinamibacteria > Vicinamibacterales > SCN-69-37 > DATEGZ01. The sequence continues at coordinate 414 of CAYQRM010000172.1, forward strand.
AACCTCGACTCTGCATGTGGAAACGACGGTCGCCGTGACGAGGAGCGGCGCTGAGGCGGATTGCGCGCGCGCCAACGCTGGCGCACCGGCAAGGACGACTGCGGCAAGAACGCATCGAACCACTGCCGGCCTCCAATCGACGCGCGACAAAGATTCTTGACGAGGAAAGACTCTGGGACAGCCTGCCTGACCATGAGTCGAGGTGACGCCGACCCGCATTTCGTGTATCATATCTGCGCGCGGTATTAGCACTGTCGCGTGCACGGCTGTTTGAACGAAGAAGACCGCAGAGTAAGGCTCTCCAGCCCCCCATCTGCTGCTCCTTTCTGGGACGCGCCTCCAAGATCTTAGTAAAGGCCTCAACCCCTTCGTGAGAACGCTCTGATCGTGTGCTCCGGCTCGAAGGGGAGACGAAGAAGCAATGAATTGCAGTGGACGTGTGTCGACCGGCAGGAGCCGGTCTGTCTGGCGGCGCGTGCCGATCGCACTGGCCGTCATCGCCTGTCTGGCAAGCCCGGCCGCGGCCGGAAGCATCACCGGCATCTCGTGGGACGGCTCGCCGCCCGGGACGCTCGCGGATATTTCCGGGCAAACGGATTTCTCATTCGGCCTGTCGGCCTTCACCTCGGGCGTCTACCAGGTGACCTGGCTGGGCGGCGTGACGGCCTGGCGCGACGAAACGACGATCGGCGCGACCGGACAGACGCTGTTTGATCCGGGCGCGATCGCGACCGGGACCACCGACACGATCACGATGACGTCGCCCTGGACGCTGTGGGCGACCACGCCGGACCTGGCGTTCGCCGAATCGACGGGCGCGCAGTGGGCGTTCGCCACGCTCGGCGCCGACAGCTGGCTCTGGGGGCTCGAGGACATGACGCTCGGTCGCAGCGACGCCGACTATCAGGACGCGTACGGGACTCTCACGCGCCTCGGCGACGTGCCGATGCCTCCGCCGACTCCGACCGTCGTCAGCGACCAGACACTCGAGCCCGTACTCGAGCCCGTGCCCGAGCCCGTACCCGAGCCGGCCACCGTCAGCCTGGTGGCGATGGGTATCGTGGCGCTCGTCGCTGCCAAATCGAAGGTCTGGAAGTAAGATCCTCGAACGTCACCTCACGCGACCAACCTCGCCGCCGAGATCGATCGCCTGTATCAGCTCCCGCTGTCCGAATTCACAGCGGCGCGCAACGCCTTGGCGAAAGGTCAGGGTGCGGACGCCGCAGCGATTCGTGCGCTCGAGAAACCAAGCCTCGCGGCCTGGGCGGTCAATCAGCTCTACTGGCACCGGCGGTCTGCCTACATTCGACTGATCGCCGCGGCTGACGCTCGTCGAGCCGCCCATGCGAAACGCCTCAAGGGCAAGGGCGGTGATGTCGATGACCCGGAACGCAAACACAGTGTCGCGCTGCGCGATGCCGCGAATGAAATCCGCGCGTTGCTCGCCGACGCTGGCAACGAGCCAACGTCGGCGACGATGAACGCGGTGACGGAGACGCTGCAGGCCTTGCCGAGCTTGGTGCCGCCAGGGCGGCTGACTGAGCCGCTCAAACTTGTTGGCTTCGAGGCGCTCGCGGGACTCGTGCCGACGAGTGAGCGTACCTTGCGCGCCCTGGCTCCGTCACCCGCCCCTGCGCCGCCGGCGCGAAAAGGCGACTCGACCGCCGCCGACCATCGTCACGAAGCACAACAAAAGAAACGCGAAGCCGAGACGCGCCGCCGCGACCTCGCGGCGACGAAGAAAGCGCTCGGTGCCGCGTCGCGCGAGGCGCGGCAGGCAGAAGCTGCCGTCGAGGCATCGCGCCGCGCTCTTGCCGCCGCTCGCCAGGAGCGTGATCGTCTACAAGATCAACTTCAGTTCGCGGTGAAGAAGATCGACAGCGCCGCCGGTGACCTTCGCGAGCGTGAAGCGCGACTCGCCGCAGCCCGGCAAGAGGTGGCGCGACTGGAAGAGAAGCTCCGTATTTACTAGCACTCGCGTATTACTTGCAGTAGGATTTGCGGCCTCCCCTCCTCAGCTCAAATGAGCCGGCCTCTGCCGGTCGGGCAGAGCGCTGACTCGAGGAGGTTCCCATGCCATCCGCACGTCCCAGCCGCGGAGAAGAGTCGCGGTTCGTTTTCAAGGGAACGGTTCGTAAGCTGCATGCCTCGGCAGAGCCCGAGGTGAAACCTTCGTCGCGCACGGCCGTCGTTCGCGTCGATGAAGTTGTCCGCGCGCCGGAGGCGCTCGCGGAATTAGCGGGGCACGATGTGACCGTCGAGCTCGGCGGTAAGGACAAGCTCAAGGCGGGCGCGCAGGCGATGTTTTACGCGCACGGTTGGGTGTTTGGCGAAGGGCTCGCCGTCTACGCGGTCGATCATCCCGTCGTCGAACCCGCACACGCGGCCATGCTCGTGCCGGGAAGCGATCCGACGACCAACCTCGAGCGCGCTGACGCGAAGACGCGCTTCGAGCAGGCGTCGGTCGTGATCTCCGGGCAAGTCGTCAGCGTCACGCTTCCGGCGTCGCACGCCGCGTCGAATGGCTCGGGCAACGGGGAGCCGACGAGCGAGCACGCGCCGCTCTGGCGCGACGCCTCGATCGAAGTGCACGCGGTGCACAAGGGCAAGCTCTCGGGAAGACGCGCGACGGTGCGCTTTCCGGCGAGCACTGATGTGCTGTGGCACAAGGCGCCGAAGTTTCAGCCCGGGCAGCAGGGATTCTTCATGCTGCATCGATCGGAACCTGCAGCCAGCACGCGCGCCAAGCTCACCGCCGCCATCGCCGATGGGAAAGCGGCGTTCACGGCGCTGCACCCGGCGGATTTCCAACCGCTCGATCAGGCGAACGCGGTGCGCGCGCTCGCCGAGACCGGCAACGGCCACGCGTCGCGCAGCCGTCGCGGCAAGTAGCACCTGGCATCTCTCACGCAGCATTTAGCACGTCTTCGAAGGAGCCACTCATGGCCACCACTCTTCGTCGTCGTCCCACCACCCGCCGAGCGCGCTCGGCGGCGCCGCGCCGGACTTCGGGGCCGAAACCGTCGGGTCCGTCGCTCGCGTTCGTGATCAACATGGTTCCGAAATCGCTCAGCGGCGAAACGTCGCAGGACAGCGAGCCGCATCTGACCGTGAACACCGCGAAGCCGAAACAGATTGTCGGCACCGCGTTCACGCCCGATCCGGCCGGCGGTCCGCGCGCGCCGATCTACATCTCGGCGAACGGCGGGCTCACCTGGAAGCTCAACTCGATCCTGCCGAGCGTCGCGGGCAGCATCGGCACGGCGGATATCACGACCGGGTTCAGCGGCAAGAGCAGTCGTCTGTATGCCGGCATTCTCAACGCCGGCAACATCCACCTGCAGTTCCTGCGGACGCTGGATCCGTTTACGACAACGCCGATGACGATCCTCGCGGATCGCGCGAATGCGGACCAGCCGTTCACGTTGGCGACCAAGAAGGGCGCGAAGGAGCACGTGTACATCGGCGACAACGACTTCAACGCGCCGGGCGGCAAGACCTCGACGCTCGACGAGTCGTTGAACGCCGGCGCGACGACGCCGACCTTCACGTCCGTGCGCGACGAGAAGCGGACGACGCTCGGTCAGGACGGACCGCAGTCCAGACCGACCGCCCACAAGGACGGCACGGTATACGCCGCGTTCTATCGGTGGCGTTCGTCGTCCGGCAGCTTCCCGGCGAACACGCTCGTCATCACGTCGGCTGACGTGGTCGTCGTGCGCGACGACAACTTCGGCGGCGGGTCACCACCGTTCAACGCGCTCGTCGATCCGGGCGATCTCGTCGTCGGCAAGCGCGTCGTGACGGGCGTGAGCTTCCCGTTCATGATCCACGGCACGGCCGCGACCGGGCAGCAGCGGCTCGGCGGATCGATCTCGGTCGCGGTCGATCCGCGCCACAGCTCGATCGTCTATCTCGTCTACGCCGATCGGCAGCCGGGCAGCGTGCAGACGCTGCACGTGCGAGTATCGAAAGATCGCGGGCTCACGTGGTCTGGCGATTGTTTATCGGTGCCGAACGCGACGAATGCAGCGATCGCGGTCACGAAGAACGGCGTCATCGGCTTCCTGTACCAGCAAATCAAGGGCACAGGCGCGTCGCAGCGATGGGAGACGCACCTGCGGCGATCGAAGGACGGCGTCAACTGGAGCGACCTCGTCTTGTCCAACACGCCCGCGACGTCGCCGGTGAAGACGTTCGATCCGTACTTGGGCGACTACGATCACCTGGTGGCGGACCGGAAGGATTTCTGCGGGGTGTTCTGCGCCAACAACACGCCGGACCTGTCGAATTTCCCGAACGGTGTGATCTACCAGCGCAACGCGAACTTCATCACGCGCCAGCTCCTGAAGCTGGACGGGACGACGGTGGTCGCGCCCTCGATCGACCCGTTCTTCTTCCGGGTCAGGGCTTAGATCGCGCGCGGCGCTTTGGCGCCGAGAGCGACTGAACCGCGCCGACCTCGTCGGGCGGTTGAACGTCAGCGGGATGGAGCGCCGTGAAGACGGCTCCATCCCGCTTCAGTAGAAACACACCCTTCTGGCCGCGCTGCAGCTTGGGTGCGGTCGCCCACGCCACATCCGTGCTGCCGGGGAAGCGGACACGGATCGTCTTGGGCACGCGCGCGCCCTTGTGCGTCGCGGACACCGTGAGCGTGGCCTCGCGCCACAGCGGGTCATGCTCGGTGATGCCACGTTTCGGCACTGGTACATCGCGCACGCCCGTCACGCGGCCGGAGACGACGATATCCGCGTCGGCAAGACGCTGGCGAAAGATCGAACGATCGGCGTCGGACGTCTCAGCCATCAATACGTATATGATGCCGCCGTTTGCGTCCGTCAACCAGGGAGATGACATGTCGCGAGCGAGCATCATTCTCGGTCTTTCGCTTGGTGTGACGGCGCTCGGCGCGACCAGCGCCGCCCAGGCGCCGATTCCCGCGCTTACGGCCGCGCAGGCCGCCTCGCTCGTCGCGACCTACCAGTCGCTGCACGCCGCACCTGAGCTCTCGCATTACGAGCAGAAGACGTCGGCGGTCCTGGCGAACGAGCTTCGCGCCGCCGGCTTCACCGTAACCGAGCGCGTCGGCAAGTACGCCAAGCCAGAGTTCACGAGCTACGGCGTTGTCGCGGTCATGAAGAATGGCGCGGGTCCGACCGTGATGTATCGCACGGACATGGACGCGCTGCCAGTCGATGAGAAGACGGGCCTGCCGTTTGCGAGCACCGTCCACATGAAGAACGACGCGGGGCAGGACGTCCCGGTGATGCATGCGTGCGGCCATGACATTCATCTGACGACGATGATCGGAACGGCGCGGATGCTGGCGTCGCTCAAGGATCGCTGGCACGGCACGCTCGTGCTCGTCGGTCAGCCGTCGGAGGAAATCAGCGAAGGCGCGCAGGCGCTGCTCGCCGACGGGCTCTACACGCGGTTTCCGAAGCCCGACATGGTCATCGGCCTGCACGACAGCGCGGAGCTCGAGACGGGGAAGGTCGGGTACACAATCGGCGACGCATTTTCGAACACGACGTCGATTGACATGAAAGTGCGCGGCATCGGCGGCCACGGGGCCCGGCCCGAGATGGCGAAAGACCCGATCGTGCTTGCGTCGCAGATCGTGCTGGCGCTGCAGACGATTGTGAGCCGCGAGAATTCGCCGCTCGATCCGGCCGTCATCACCGTCGGATCGATTCACGGCGGGACGAAGCACAACGTCATTCCCGACGACGTCGATCTGCAGATCACGCTGCGCGCGTATCGCGAAGACGTGCGGGCGCGAATGCTCGCGTCGATCGAACGGATCGCGCGGGGCACGGCGATCGCCGCTGGCATCCCCGACGCCCTCTTGCCGATCGTCAAAGTGAACGGCGCGGTCAATCCGGCCGTCTATAACGATCCGAAGCTCACCGAGCGGCTCGCGGGCGCCTGGACACGAGCGCTTGGCGCCGATCACGTCACGGCCGTGCCGCCGGCGATGGTGGGCGAGGATTTCGCGCTGTATTCGCTCGAGGATCACTCGGTGCCGTCGACGATCGTGTGGCTCGGCGCGGTCGATCCGGCCAAGCTCGCGCGCAGCCGCGAAACGCACGTGCCGCTGCCGACGCTGCACTCGGCGCTCTTCGCGCCGGTGCCCGAATCGACGATTCGCACGGGCATCACGGCGATGACCGCCGCGGTGCTCGAGCTCATGAAGTGAGGTGAGGTTCACAATGCCGCCAGTCGATCACCACATGGTCACGACGTCGAACGATCTGACCGGCTACCGCGTGACGAAGACCCTCGGTCTGGTCCGCGGCATCGTCGTGCGCTCCCGCAGCATCGTCGGCAACATCGGCGCGGGGATTCAGGCGCTCATCGGCGGGAACATCACGCTCTACACCGAACTCTGCGAGAAGGCTCGCGAGGACGCGTACGAGCTAATGCTTCAGCATGCGACCGAGCGCGGCGCCAACGCAATCATTGCGGTGCGCTACGACGCCAACGAGGTCACCGCGGGCATCACTGAAGTCCTGGCCTACGGCACCGCGGTCGTCGTCGAGGCGCAGAGCTGATTGCAGCGCGTATGTCTGCCGCTTTGCGCATCACACGGCGACGATTCGGCGGACTGGTCGGGACGACGCTCGGGTCGCTGGTGGTAGGCGACGCCTGCCGGGCGCTGGAGTGGTCGCCGATCGAGAACAGCGGACGGATCGCGGCGCGTCCGGCCGCCGGCACGACGACCACGGCTGAGGGTTCGAAGCCTCTCGGTCTCGACACGGGCCGCGACGCGCTTCTGCACGTGCCCACGGACGTGACGGGTCCGTTGCCACTGCTCGTCCTGCTGCACGGCGCGGGCGGCAGCGGCGCGCGGATGCTGCAGCGGATCGCGCCCGCAGTAGACGCCGCGAAGATCGCGGTCCTGGCGCCGGACTCGCGCGAGCCGACCTGGGACGCGATCGGTGGCGATTTTGGCGACGACGTCGAGTTCCTCAATCGCGCGCTTCAACGCGTGTTCGCGACGGTGGCCGTCGATCCCACCCGCGTCACGCTCGGTGGGTTTTCCGACGGCGCCACGTACGCACTGTCGCTCGGCCTGATCAACGGCGACGTGTTTCCGCGCGTGATCGCTTTCTCGCCGGGGTTCGTCGTGAGGGGGCAGGCGCACGGCCAGCCGCGATTCTTCGTCTCGCACGGCACGTCGGACCCGATCCTGCCGATCGACGGTGCGAGCCGCCGGATCGTGCCCGCGCTGCGCGACCGCGGCTACGAGGTGACCTATCGCGAGTTCGACGGCAAGCACGAGGTGCCGCCGGCGATTGCGACCGAGGCCATGACGTGGGCCATTCAGAAATGAGGCAAGGGGCAGCGAGGCGACGGGGCAATGGGCGCGGCACGCAGAGGGGGTAGAATGCCGCGCGTGACGAGGCAAACGGGGGCGCAGGCGGCGGTCCTCGCCATGGTGGCGCTGCTTGTGACCGCGGTCAGCGCACAGAAGCCCGCGAGTCCTCCTTCATCTTCAGCCCCGGCGTTTGCGAGCGTCGATGCGCTCATTCACTCCCTGCCGGCGGTGGTCGCGCCCGCACTGGACGACCCGCGCGCGCAATGGCTCGTGGCGCAGCCGTTCGCGTGCCTCGACGAGCTGCAGCCGCGTCCGACGAACCGTCCATACTTCTGGGACGCGACGTTCCGGCCGGTTGATGGCTACGACAAGGTTCGCGCGTTCTACGGCTGCGGCGACTGGCACTCCGCGGTCAACGCGACGTGGACGCTGGCGTCGGTGTTGAAGCGCAAGCCGGAGATTTCCGTGAACCGGCTGATCCGCGAGAAGCTGGCGGATCATCTTGGCAAGTCCAATCTGGATGGCGAGGTCGCTTACTTCAAGGATGCTGGGGCGTTCGAGCGGCCGTACGGCTACGTCTGGCTGCTCACGCTCGGCGCCGAGCTGCAGACGTGGAACGATCAACAAGCCGCCCAATGGGCCACCAACGTCGCTCCGCTGTCGAAGTATCTTTCTGAGCAACTCGTGGCGTATTTGAAGGATCTCGATCGTCCGGTCCGCACGGGCGGCCAGACGAACACGGCGCTCGTGCTGTCGCTCGCGCTCGATGCGAGCGACACGCTGAACGACTTTGCGCTCCGCGGCAGCGTCGTCGAGTCCGCGACGAAGTGGTACGCGAAGGACATCGACTGCGCGCTCGACGCCGAGGTCACCGCCGGCGATCTCGTCACGCCATGTCTCAGCGAGGCGGCGCTCATGAGCCGCGTGCTCGATCGGGCGACGTTCGCGACGTGGCTCGATCACTTTCTGCCTGCGGTCACGTCTGCCAAGTTCACGCCGCTGCTCTCCGCGTCGATGACGCCGCCGGGTCGGCAGGGCGGGGGAGGCGCAAATCGCGGCGCCACACCGGCTGCCGGCGGTGCGCCGGCCGCTGCGCCCGGTGATGCAACGCCCGGGCGTGGTCGCGGCGCAGGCCAGGGAAGTGGACGCGCGACACCAATCGCGCTGGCGCTGACGCGCGCCGAGGCCTTCACCCGGCTCGCGAGTGCGTTGCCTGAAACCGACGAGCGCGTACGCGCCTACCGCGCGTTCGCGGCGGTTCACGCTGACGCCGGTATCCGCGCGCTCATCGATCCTGCGGTCATCGAAGCGCCATGGCTCGGCGGGTACGCACTGCGCGTGCTCGCGCCCGCGCAGACCAGGTAGAGACGCCCATGATCGCCCGCTCGATTCTCGGATTCAGCGTCACGCTCTCCGCGCTCGCTGTCGTTTCCGCGCAGCAGGCCGCGCCTCCGGCAAACTCGTCGTCAAAGGCCACCGCCGTGCCAGCGACGCTCGACGCGTTCTACAAGTCCTTGCCATCGGCGACGCCCGTGACGTTCGATCTCGAGCAAGCGACGTGGCTCGCGACGATGCCGCTCGCGTGTCTGGATCATCCGCAGGCGAAGCCCGCGGCGCGTCCGTACTTGTGGGAAGGCACCTACACTCCGGTCCAGAACTTCGACAAGACGCGCGCGTTCTACGGCTGCTTCGACTGGCACTCGTCGGTGAACTCGACGTGGGCGCTCGTCAGGGTCATCAAGACGTTTCCGGCATTTCCGCTGCAGGCGCTCATTCGTCAGCGACTCGATGCGCATCTCGGCAAGTCGAACATCGAAGGCGAAGTGGCGTATTTCAAGGACGCGGGTCAGTTCGAGTTGCCGTACGGCTACGCGTGGATCCTGAAGCTGCAAGGCGAGCTGCTCGACTGGAAGGATCCTGACGCCCAGAAGTGGTCCGCGAATCTCGCGCCGCTCGCCGCGCTCATGTCCGAACGGATGGTCCAGTACTTCAAGGACACGCCGCGGCCCAACCGCACGGGTGTGCATCCGAACACGGCGCTCGCGATGCACCTGATGCTCGACTACACGGACCTCGCGAAGGATGCGACGCTCCGCGCGGCGCTCGAGGAGGCCGCGACGCGATTTTTCGGCGACGACAAGAGCTGCAAGACGGCTGCGGAGCCGGGGGCCAGCGACTTTCTGTCGCCGTGCCTCGCCGAGGCCACGATCATGAGCCAGCTGCGCACGCCGGCGGCGTACCTCACGTGGCTCGACGCCTTTCTTCCGCCCCTGCAATCGGCTGATTTCAAGCCGCTGGCCGAACCGTCCGATCCGGATTTGATGGCGCATCCCGAGCGGCTCGCAACCAAGTCGCACGTGATCGGCCTCGCGTTCATGCGCGCCGAAGCGATGAATCGCATCGCGTCGGTGCTGCCGCCCGGTGACCTCCGCGCCCAGACGCTGCGCCGCCTTTCCGCCATGCACGCCGAGATGGGCCTGCGCGCGGAGGAGGCCGCCGGCTACTTCGGCTCGCATTTTCTCGGCGCCTTCACCATCTTCTACATGCTCAGCGTGACGCCGTGAACGTCGCGCCCGGCGAGGTCAGCGACGCCGCGCGGATGTGGCGCGCGCTGGTCGTCTGTTTCGCTTTGGCGATCCTCCACACGTGGCCCCTTTCGAGCGCGCCGTGGCGGCTGTCGATGAACTATCACGCCGACGCCGAGCTCAACACGTGGATCCTGAGCTGGGTCGCGCACGCACTGCCGGCCGCTCCGGCGCATCTCTTCGACGCCAACATCTTCGCGCCCGAGCCGCTGACGCTTAGCTACTCCGATCCCCTGATCGCTCCGGCGCTTCTCGTCGCGCCCGTGCGGTGGCTCGGCGGATCGCCCGTGCTCGCGTTCAATCTCGCCACGATTGCGGGTCTCGCGCTGACGGCGTGGAGCGGATGGTTCGTCGCATGGCGCTGGACGGGGTCGTCTCGAGCGGCGCTCGTCGGTGGCGCGCTCGTGGCGTTCAACGTCCACGTGCTTACGCGGCTCGCACATCCTGCCGCGACGCATGCCTGGGGCTTGCCGCTCACGTGGTACTTTGCCGACGCGCTCATCGATCGTCCGAGCGTGCCCGGACGAGTGGCGCTCGCGCTGATCATCGCGGCGACCGCGGCGACGTCGCTGTACCTCCTGACGTTCGCCTGTCTCATCGCCGCGATGGTCGCGATCGTGGGCTCGCGCTCGTGGCGATCGATCGCCGCGATTGCCGGAGGTGTCGCGGGCGGTCTGATCATCGCGTCGCCGGTGCTGTGGCCGTATATGCGTCTTGCGGCGGGCGGCACAACGCGCCCGATCGAGCTCGTTGCGCAATTCTCCGCGTCGGCCGCCGGCTATCTGGCGTCGACGAGCTGGCTGGATGGGCCATGGACACGCGCGTTCTTCACGAACGACGTCAACGTCTTCTTTGCGGGCGTCGGCGCGCTTCTGCTTGCGGCGATCGGCGCGGCGTCCGCGTTCACGCTCGATCCAATCACCAGGCGGCGCGCGCTGACGATCGTCGCGGTGGCCGCGATCGGCGTCGTGCTGTCGCTCGGTCCGTCGACCGCGATCTATCGGTGGCTCTATTCGTGGCTCCTGCCGCTGCGCGGACTCCGTGCGGCGGCGCGCTTCGGATATCTGTACCTGCTGGCTGTCGCGCTCTTTGCGGCGTGGGGCGTGGCCGCGCTCGAGCGCCGGGGCGGCTCGCGTCCGCGCATCGGGCTGAGCGTAATGATTGCCGCGCTGGCGGTCGTCACCGTTGAAGCGTGGCAGGGACCGGTGCGCGTCGAGCCGTTCACGCACGTGCCCGCGATCTATTCAATCATCGCCGACGCGCCGGATCCGGTGCGGCTTGTCGAGCTACCGTTCTATCCACCGGACGCGATTTTTGCGAACGGAGAATACGTCTTCAATTCCACGGCGCACTGGCGGCCGCTGATGAACGGCTACAGCGGCTACACGCCTGACTCGTACCGCCGCCGCTCCGAGACGTTCTGGTTCTTTCCGGAGGAACGCGCGTTCGACGCCATTCGTCATGACGGCGCGACGCACGTGATGGTGCATCTGTCCCGCTTCACGCCACAGGAAGTCGTCGATATCGAGCGCGCGCTCGGGCAGCACCGCGACTGGCAGCTCCTCGCAAGCGATCCGCTCGGCAACCGCCTCTACAAAATTGTCAGTCCGCAATAATCACGACACGCCGCGAACGCGAGAGTAGAATACGGGCCACCGGACAATCGCGACCGAAGGAGACGACCCCAGCCGCCTCCGGTCAACCGATCGCGCTCGGGGGGCAGCCATGTCGGCTCGGCGAGTGCTCGCGCACGCCTTTGCGGGCGGCGGGCTCGGATTGTGCGTCGGCGTGCTCCTCGGCATGACGACGACGGCGGTCGTGGGCACGGTGATTGGCGCGCTCACGGCGCTCTTCGCCACGATCTTCGGCGATCAGATCGGTAAACCCACCGGCGGCGGTGCGGCGCCCGATCCGGCCGGCTTCGCGCGCATCGGCGCCTTCGGCGCGATGTGCACGGTCGGTGCGCTGGTCGGCGTGTCGATCCGCGCGCACAATTACCTCGGCGAGACGCCGGCGGTGGAAGTGGGGAGCCTCGAGGCCGCCGGTTTCAGCAAGCCGGTCGCGCTGCAGCTCTACATGTACCGCACGTTCGGACTGGTGCAGACCGACGATCAGCACGTGCATCCGGCGAGCACCAACGCGCCGCCGCCGCCCAACCTCAATCAATCGTCGCTGTCAGCGGGGCCGGCCGCGAGCGAGTGCCGGCAGCGCGACACCAAGCAGTACGGTGACGACCCAACGGCCATCGTCACGTCGTGGCGGAAAGCTGGCGGCGACTGGGCGGCCGTTGCGGAGGCGCTGCAGGGATCGCCGCCGGATAAGCAGCTCGCGATGGCCAAGGCCGCGTGGAGCCTCGCGTGTGGAGGCCAGTAAGGTGCGGCGGCGGATCGGCGCGGTGATCGTGAGTCTCTCGGCCGCCGCGGCGACCGTGCTCGCCGCCAGACAGCCGATCACGTGGGGCCCGAACGCGGCCGTGCTCCGCATCAATTCGAGCCGGTGCGCGGGTTCGACGACCGATCGCGTGGGCACGGGCTTTCTTTGGGGCGGCGCGCGCCAGGCCGTCACATCGCTGCACGTTGTTGCCGGGTGCACGTCGTTCCTCGTGCACTCGCAGCACGACAACCTGGATTATCGAGCCGCGGTCTTGCGCGTGTACCGTAAAGCGGATCTCGCGTTGCTGTCGCTCGATGCGGAGGTCCGCGCGACGCCGTTCGTCGAGACGACGACTGCGCCCAGACCGAGCGACACGCTGACCGCGTGGGGCTACGGCGACTCGCCGATGTCGATGCGCAGCTTCTCGCTCCGCGTCGGCGACATCGTCGATCGCCATCTTCGCGTCAATTTGCCGGATGACGTGATCGCGGACGTGCAGAAGGCGGGCACGCCGGACCTCGACGTCGAAATTCTGCCGATCGACGATCCGATCGCGGCCGGTCTGTCAGGCGCGCCGATCTACGACGGGGCGGGCCGCGTGAACGCCGTGGCCGACGGCGGCGTGCGCCATGGCATCGGGCACGCGAGCTGGGCGATTCCGGCGAAGTATCTCGCCGATCTCGCCCGATCGACCGAGTCGCCGAATAGCTATGTGGTTACATCCGGCAACTTGTCAGCGGCTGAGGTCACGCGCGCGCAAGTCTACAGCGCAGATTTCATTGATGCGACGGCGCCGTCCATCAAGTGCGGATCGGCGACACTGCGGCGCGTACGCGTCGTGCCGTTCGTGCAGGCCTCGCTCAGCACCGACAATCCGGTTGGTTTGATCCAGCTCGAAACCTTCTTCAACCAGCCGGCGCCGCAATTCAACATCGACGTTTACACCGACGCGGTGTCTGGTGCGACGGTTGCGCTGCCGGCGGGCACCAACCTGGTGTCGAACGGCGTGGGCTGCATCGCCACGTCGGCGGACCAGTCGCTTGCCATGCTCATTCAAGTGACCGCGATCCCAGTGGGCGACGACGGTCAAGGGATCTCGACGATGTTCCAGCAGGCGGCGGGCTCGCCGGTGCCACAGTTCTGGCGTCTAGATCCCGCGTGGACCAACTTTCAGCCCGCCTATCGCGCCGACGGCTTGGTGGTGGTTCGAAGGGCGTATCAGTGTTTCTATCCGCCAAATCAGTACAACTTCGGCACACGGTACCTGTTCGAGACGCTTGCCATCCGCGCGCGGACATTCCTGGGCGTCGCGGGTTTTCGGAACAACGACGCCGTGATGTACGCGTGCGGCGCGGGTCTGCTGTTGCCGAATTGTCCTGGCCCGCAATACCTCGCGGGATGGATCCAGGTCGCCCTGTCGGTGCACCTTGCCACGTTCCCAATCACCGCGGGCAGCCAGCGGTCCGGCGCGTGGAAATAGGGACGGGGCTTTTTTACACAGTTTGTGCCGTTTGGGTGCCGGAGGTCGTTCGGTCAGCTGAACAACCGACCTCCGGCACCCATCGGGCACAAACTGTGGAAAAAAGCCCCGTCCCTATAGTCTCGGACG
>CAYQRM010000173.1:0-5126 GCA_964419785.1 uncultured Solibacteraceae bacterium
CAGAAGAAAAGAACGGCGACGAGCGCGAGCCGCAAGGCGATCAGAACGGCTTTGTCCCGCCGGGATGCGTCGCTCACGATCGATCGATACGTAATCAGCATCGCCGCGGCGATGGCCGCGAGCGTGAGCACGACGAACAGCACGGGCCGCGAGGCGCCGAGGGTGACGTCGCCCTGTTGGAAAACTAGGAGCGGATATTTAAAGAAGAACCGGAACGCCGCGTCCATGAAAACGCCATTCTACGTCGGATAATACCGCCATGCGGAAGCTCGTCGTCGCCACGACGAATCGCGGCAAGATGCGCGAAATCGCGATGTTGCTCAACGGCGCGCCCGTGACCCTTTTGACGCTCGCCGACTTTCCGGACGTCGCGCCGCCCGAAGAGACCGGCAAAACGTTTGCCGAAAACGCCCGCCTGAAGGCGCTGTTTTATGCCGCCCATACGGGTGAGCTGACGGTTGCCGAAGACTCCGGCCTCGAAGTGGCCGCGCTCGATGGCGCGCCTGGCGTCGAATCGGCGAGATTCGGCGGTGTCGACTCGACGTACGCGCAGAAGTTCGCTCTCCTTTATGACGCGCTGGACCGAAAAAAGATGGCCTCACCGAGTACCGCGCGGTTTGTCTGTGCACTGGCACTCGCAAATGGCGGTGAGCTGCTGTTCGAAACGCGCGGCACGGTCGAGGGAGAGATCGCGCCGGAGCCACGCGGGACAGGGGGCTTTGGCTACGACCCGATCTTCTTTTATCCGCCCTACGGCTGCACGCTCGCGGAAGCCGGCGATCGCAAAGCTCAGGTCAGCCACCGCGGCGAGGCATTCCGAAGGCTGCGCGATTACTTAGCGATCGCGCAGGCTGCAGAGGCAGAGGAGGCGGGAAGGGCGGGATAGGCAGGAAGAGCAGGTGGGGCGAGCGCGCAGAGTCCGTCCTGCCCCTCCCGCCTATCCCGCCCTTCCCGCCCAGTCATTTCACCAAATGCCCGACGATCGCGCGCTGCTTGTCGATGAGCTGACGGATGCCGGCGTCGGCGAGATCGAGCAGGCGGTTGAGCGCCTCGCGGCCGAACGGAATTGCTTCAGCCGTGCCCTGCACCTCGATGAACCGGCCGTCGCCGGTCTTCACGATGTTCATGTCGACTTCGGCGCGCGAGTCGTCTTCGTAGGCGAGGTCGAGCAGATTTTCGCCGTCCACGATGCCGACGCTCGTCGCGGCGACGTAATCGGTGAGCGGGTTCGTGCGGATCAGGTCGCGCTGCTTCATCGTCTCGAGCGCGAGCGCGAGCGCGACGAACGCGCCGGTGATTGACGCCGTCCGCGTGCCGCCGTCGGCCTGGATCACGTCGCAGTCGATGTAGAGCGTCCGTTCTCCGAGCGCCGTCAGCTTCGTGACCGCGCGCAGCGAGCGTCCGATCAGCCGCTGGATTTCCTGCGTTCGGCCGCCGACTTTCCCCGCGCTGGCTTCGCGCTGCGTGCGCGTGCTCGTGGCGCGCGGCAGCATCCCGTACTCCGCCGTCACCCAGCCTTTGCCGCTGTTGCGCAGAAACGGCGGCACGCGCTCTTCGACACTCGCCGTGCAGATGACGCGCGTGCGTCCCGCTTCGATGAGCACGGAGCCCTCGGCGTGTTCGAGGTAATTGGGCGTGATGGCAATCGTACGAAGCTGATCGGAGGGGCGTTTGTCGGAGCGCATTTGAACAAGTGTAGCTGAAGGGAGAACGTGGCGTTTTCGTCTGCGTGCTCTACGGCTCTGCGTTGATCGTCGTGTCTCGTGGCTTCTATGGCTCGATGATCGCCACGTTCTTCTGGAACGGCTTGCGCAGGTCGATGTGGCCGGCGAGCGTGTCGACCTGCTTCCCGTCGACGAGCAGCTGGACCGATTTCACCGCGGGCAGGTTTGCCGTCAGCGCGTTCACGATCGTGTAAATCGTCAGCAGTTCGTTCTGCGATCCGCCGGGATGGCCCGTCGACGCCTCTTTGCTCAGGTCGACGAACACGTCGCCCTTGTCGTCGAGATACAACGCCCGGAGCGTCGTGCCGAGCGGAATGGCCGAGACGAGGCCGGCGGGCACCGGCGCGAGCTGCGCGTTGACGATCTGCTGAGCGAGCGCCGTCGGGCCTTCGGAGTACGAGACCTCGCGATCGACGCCGACGAGCCGCGTGCCGTCCGTCGACACGTAATACAACCGCGCTTTGATCTTGCGTCCGAACACCTGCCCACCCGATGCCACGGGCGTCGTCGTGGACGTGTCGGAGTGGACCGGACGACGACGGACCGTCACGGTCACCAGCGTCACCGCTGCGAGCAGCACCGCGGCGAGGACAAGAATGACCATCGGCAGCGAGCCGCGCTTCATCGCGATCCCTCGTCGCGGAACTTGACGACCGCTTCGACAATCGCCTGCACGAGCATCCCCTGGAACTCATTGCTGATGATCTGCTTCTCCTGCTCTGCGTTCGTCAGGTAGCCCATCTCGATCAGCACGGCGGGCATGTTCGCCGGCTCAAGTACGCGGAGGGGCGCCGAGTCCACCGGCGTTTTCGCGAGCGTGATGTGCCCCTGCAACTGGTCGGCGATGAAGTGCGCGAGTGTCTCCGAGCGAGCGACGTGCTGAATCTGCGCGAGGTCCCACGGAATGAAGTCGACGCTGCGAGGCACGCCGTTGAACGACGGCAGCACATCGGACGCGACGGCGTGCGCGGCTTCTTCGTCGTGCGGGCCGAACGCGGCCGTCGAGATCGTCGCGCCCGCCAGCGTCGGCCGCCATGACGCGTTCGCGTGCAGGCTGATGAAGACATCAGCCTTCCCGTTGTTCGCGACGGCGGTGCGATCGTCGATCGCGACACTGCGATCGTCGTCCCGCGTCAGCACGACGCGAATGCCGAGCCGCGATTCGAGCGCGGTTTTCAAACGGCGCGCGACCGCGAGCGTCACGTCTTTCTCTTTCGTCCCTTGCGCGCCTTTCGCGCCCTCGTCGTCTCCGCCATGTCCCGGATCGATGACGACGGTCCGAAGACCCGCCGGCGACGGCGACAGCAGATTTGCACTCGAGTCCGCCGGCGGCGCGGCCGGCGCCGCTGGCGCGCCTGGCTGCGGCGCGACTTGCTGCGCCTCGGCCGCCTGCGTGCCGACGGCCGTGATGTCGATCGTCTGCCGCATCGACGTGTCCGACAGCTGATTCGCGGCCTTGAAGCCGCCGAAGCGCGGCCCTGTCGCGAACGCCAGCGTCACCGGATCGATCACGCGCACGTTCTGAAGCAGTCCCTGCGCTCCCGCCGCCGCCAGCGGCGTCGTCGCGCTGTTGACGTAGTTGACGTCGATGGCATCGGCGTCGAACTTCACCACCAGTTGATCGCCCTCCTGCGTGACCGTGCTGGACGCGCGCGGCGTCGCGTCGATCGTCAGGCGCCCGTTGGCGGCGCCGTTGGCGTCGTAGCGGACTTGCACGCGCGGCACTCTCAGGTCGCCGAGGATGACGAGGTGTGACGGACGACGGAGCGTGATCTTCGTGTCGTAGACGAGCGCCAGCGCGCGGCCGATGAAATCGACCGGCACCAGCCATCGCCGTCCTGAGCGCACCGGCGGCGCGGGCAGCGACACGACGCGTCCGGCGATCGACGCCAGCGGCTGATCCGGCATCAACAGAATCGTCTTGCCTTTGTACGTCACGGTCAGCGCGCCGAGCGCGTCTTCGCGAACGGCGAGCTGAAACATCGGCGCGAGGTCGTCGAGCGCGACGTATTCCTGATCGTTATTCGTCGTGGTCGGAATCGTGCGCCGCGTGAGCGCGTTGTTCTCTTTGCCGAGAACTGTCAGCGGCGTCTGCTGCTGGCTGTGAAGAACGTCAGACGTGAAAGCCGAGAGGGCGAGGGCGAAAAAGAAAAACGCCGTGCGGCGCAGCACGGCGTGATTGTACGAAGGGCAGAGGGCAAAGGGCAAAGGCCCTGCCCGTGTCAGTTACTTCGCGTGATAAGTAATGGTCTCTCCGGGGACGATGTTCACGTCGACCTGACCGAGGGTCTGGCCGCCTTCTTTGAGTTCGATGTGGTGCGGACCGGCTTCCAGATCGAGATGCTGGAACGTGCCGTTGAAGTCGTCCACATTGCCGGCGTAGTAGCCGTCGGCGTAGACCTGAGCGTCCTTCGGAGCGTCGCTGATCCGGAGACCGCCGAGCCCGCGCGCTTCGTCAGGACTCCCGTACCCACCGTAGTACGGGTAGCCACCGTACGGGTAGCCGCCGTACGGATAGCCGCCGTACGGATAGCCGTAGAGGCCGTAGTAGCCGTACGGGTAGTAATAAGGTGAGTAGTAGGGGTAGCCCCAGTTGAACCCGAACGAAAAACCTGGGTAGAAGTAGCGCGGGTAGTAAAACGGGCGGTAGAAGCCGCCGCCTCGAAACACCGGCGCGCTACCACGAGGGACAGCGACTCCGCTGCCGCCTCCGCGCACGACGCCGCGGCCGGTCGCCGGGGCCGAGCCGCCCCGGTGCTGCGCATGCGACGGCGCCGCCACGGCAAGCGTGCAAAGCGACAACGTAGCGATGGCGAGAAGTTTCTTGACCATGCCGTTCCTAATCGCAACTTCGCTGCCAACCGTCGGGCCCGGAAAACGGCCGAAAACCCCCGATCCGCGGCACTTCCGTCCTCATTTCGCTACTTGCACCTGTAGCTTGTCGAGTTCTCGGCATCTCCGCTGCCTTTATACACGGCCACTTGCGGAAATTGACACACCAGCCGGGTGCCGATCTGCCGGCCGTCTTTATAGTGCTGGACGATGAGCTGATCGGGCGCTTTGTTCTGCTCGTGCCACTGCTCGATCAAACTCAGCGCGTCGAAGTTGAAGTTCTCCGCGCCGTTTGTGCCAGGACCGTGACCCATTCCCGGCACCATGAAAAATCGCATCGACTGCTTCACGTTCTGCGCGCCGAGTTTCTTGACGACGGCGTTGTAGTAGTTGATGGCGACTTTCGGCGGAACGGCCGTGTCGGCCCAGCCGTCGACGAGCAGCAGTTTGCCGCCGCGCGCGAAGAATTTGCTGAGATCCGGATCGACTGCGTTCACTGGTTGAATGTCGGCGCGGTTCGACGCCGTCACGTCGCTGTCGAAATTGATCGGCCGCGTCTTGTAATCCCAC
>CAYQRM010000174.1:0-14328 GCA_964419785.1 uncultured Solibacteraceae bacterium
ACGCGGGATCCTCGTCCAAGTACTTCACGAACACGACTTCGTTCCGCTGCTCGTTGTAGAGCAGCTCGTCGACGCTCGCGCGTACCGTGAGCAGGCCGAAGCCACCAGGACGAATGCCCTTGGCCTCGCGGACGTGCATATGCGCGATGGGATCGTCGGGCGATTGACCGATCGCCGCGTGCGGCAAGTCCTCGATCTTGAATCCGGTTCCCGGATCGGCGATGCGGTACATGACCATGCGCTTTGCGCGCAAGCAGGAGATGCGGACCGTCCGCGACGGATCGAGCTTGCCGCCCCACTCGACGGCGTTCAGCAGCAGCTCGCGGAAGGCGTAAGAGATCGACTCGCGCACATCGGGGGCGAGCGCGGCATCGAGCTGCGACATGACCACCTCGATGTGCCCGGCCGCCTCGCGCGTGCACGGCACGACGAGTTCGACCCACTCCGGACGCGCCGAAATCACCTCGACGTGCGGAGGGTCGGGCGCGGCGAGCGCCTCGCGCACGGTTTCAAGGAGCTGGCGAGCCTCCACGGGCTTGTTCACATACCTGATGGCCTGTTCGCGCACGGCCTTCAGCAGCGTTTCCGGCGCATCGTCTGACGTCATCACGACCACGCGGGGCCGGGATTCGATCGCGCGGAGCTTCGCCAACAGCTCCAGCCCGTTCATCCGCGGCATCCAGACGTCGAGCAGCAGCAGGTCGAAGTGGTCGGCGGCGATCGATTTGAGCGCCTCGACGCCGTCTCGGGCGACGGCTGTCGAAAATCCTCCGCTCGTCAGGACGGCCCGCAGCATGTGACGCGTGGCCTTGTCATCGTCGACGACGAGGATCTTGCTCATGATCGCGCTCGCTTTCGAGACGACTGGCGTGGGCGGCCGGCGGTCGTCCGTCGCGACCGATGCGAGCTCAGGCGTGCCGCGGCAAGCGAGCGCTCGAGCCGCTCGATCTCCTCACGCAGCTTCGCGTACGCGCGCGCGGCCCGGTCGAAGTCTCGCGCGCGGCCCGTTTCTTCGAGCTCCGCGGCAACGCTCCGCGCCGCCGGTGCGCCGACGGTCGCGATGGACCCCTTGAGGCGGTGTGCAGCCAACCGAAGCGCTTCCGAGTCGCGTCCCTGGAGCGCCCGATTGATCTTGCGCAGAGACGATGGATAGTCCGCTCGAAAAAGCTGAACGACCTCTTTGAGGAGCCGGCGATCGCCCCCGGTGTACGAAAGCGCGGCCGCCTCGTCGAAGATCGCCGTGGTCGCCCCGTTCGTCTCGTGTTCGCCGACGGGTGCGCGAGCGATCGCCTCGCCGGCGCCGAGCCGCTCGACGGTGGCGATCAACTCATCGACGTCGATCGGCTTCGAGAGATATCCATCCATCCCCGCTTCGAGGCATCGAGCGCGATCGCCTTGCATCGCGTGAGCGGTGAGCGCGATGAGCGGCAATCGGCGGGCGCTTTGGCCCTCGCGGTCGCGAATTGCGCGCGTGGCTTCGAGGCCGCCCATTTCGGGCATCTGGAGGTCCATCAGCACGACCTCGAACGGCGCGTCCGCGTGATCCTCGATCGCCGCGACTGCCTCGCGGCCGTTTCCGACGGCCTTCACCGTGTGCCCGCGCTTTCTGAGCAGCGTCGTCACCAGCTTGCGATTCACGGGATTGTCTTCCGCGACGAGCACGCGCAACGGGCGGACCGGCCGTGAGCCGATGTGTTGCGCCGTCGGCTCCGTGCGGCCACCTCTCGTCGCGACGCCAAAGAGCCGGCCCAACGCCTCGAGCAGATCGGAATGCTTCACCGGCTTGGTCAGCAGGGCATCGACGTCCTTCCTCTGGCGCCGCGTGCCTTCGTCGGATTGCCCGACCGAGGTCAGCATCACGATCGGCATTTTCGCGAACCGTCGCTCCCGTCTCACGCGGCGCGCGAGCATGAATCCGTCGACCTCGGGCATCTGACAGTCGGAAACCATGACGTCGAATTTCATTCTGGCCTTCGCCGCCGTCCTCAGGGCCATGACGGCCGACCGAGCGCTACTCACCGTGGTCGGCGTCATGTGCCAGCTCGCGAGCATCTCTTCGAGGATGCGGCGGTTCGTCGCGTTGTCGTCGACGACGAGCACACGCAGTCCTTCGAGCGCGCGGGGTTTGGCAGCCTTCGCTGGAGCGGCCGCGGCTTCAGGCTTGTCGAACGTCGCGGTGAAGAAGAACGTGCTGCCTCGACCCTCCGTGCTCTCAACCCAGAGCCGTCCGCCCATGAGGTCGACGAGACGTACGGCGATCGCGAGTCCCAGTCCTGTACCGCCGTACCGTCGAGTCGTGGAGCTGTCGGCCTGCGTGAACGCCTGAAAAATGTGCGGGAGCTTCTCTTGCGGAATCCCGATGCCGGTGTCGCTGACGGCGAAGTGCAGGGTCACGCGATCCGGGCTGACGGTCTGAACGCTGACGCGCAGGACCACCTCGCCATGCGCCGTGAACTTGACGGCATTGCCCATCACGTTCAACAACACCTGACGAAGGCGGCCGGCATCTCCGAGCAGGACCTCCGGAACGTCCGACATGATGTGACATGCGAGCTCGATCCCTTTTTCGGCGGCCCTGAGCGCGAGCAGCTTGGCTGCGTCGCCAACTGTTTCGCGAAGATCGATCGGCGCGCGCTCGAGATCGAGGCGCTGCGCCTCGATTTTCGAGAAATCGAGGATGTCGTTGACGATCTCGAGCAGCGACTCCGCCGACGACGTCACCGTCGTCAGGTACTCTCGTTGCTCGGCCGAGAGTTTGGTCCGCAGCGCGAGCGCCGTCATGCCGAGGATGCCGTTGAGCGGCGTGCGGATTTCATGGCTCATATTCGCCAGAAACGCGCTCTTGGCCTCGGTCGCTTCTTCGGCCCGCCGCTTGGCGATCTCGAGCTCTTTGACCAGCTGGGCGAGGCGCGCCGCCTGATCCTCGAGCTCGCGCTGGCTCGCCTCGAGCTCGCGCGCGTAGCTCGCCATCGTTTCCTCGGCGGCCTTCCGTTCGGTGATGTCGCGCGCCGCGGCGTACATCGCCCGCTGCTCGCGGAACGGCGTCGAGGTCCACATCAACCAGCGCAGCGTGCCGTCTTTGTGGACGTAGCGATTCTCGAAGTAGATGACCTCCTGCCCAAGATCGATCTGCTTCCGCGCTTCGGCAACCGTCGCTTCGCGATCGTCGGGATGCACGAAGTCCATATAGGGCCGCGACAGCAGCTCCGCGTCGGAATATCCCAGGTTGCGCTGCCAGGCCGGGTTGACGCGCTTGAAGAAGCCGTCGAATCCCGCGATGCAGAGCATGTCGGGCGAGAGCATGAAGAAGCAGTCGAGCTCTTCCTGCGCGCGACGGCGTTCGACGAACAGCCCGATCTGATTGCCGATGCTCGTGAGCATCGACAGCAGATCCTCGTCCGGCGGACGAATCTCGCGACTGAAGAACTCCATGACGCTGAGCACGTCGCCGCGCAGGAGGATCGGGAATCCGAAGGCGGCGTGCAGGCCTTCGCTCGCCGCGACGCGCGCGCGTGGGAAGTTCGAGTCGTGGACGACGTCGAGGATCCATGAGGGTTGAGCGGTCGCCCACACGCGACCCGGCAGGCCAGTCCCCCGAGGGAACGTCGAAGTGGTGGAGATCGCGTGGAACGCGGGAAAGTCGACGGATTCTGCCGGCCAGACTTGACTGCAGCGGAGAACGTCAGCCTCGCGATCGATCGTCCAGAGCGCACCGTACTCCCAGTCGAGCGCCTTGCAGACGGCCTCGAGAATCCTCGGTGCGGCGTCGGCGAACGTGGACGCCTCCGCGAGCGCGCGCGCAACGACGTGCTCGGCCGTGAGACGTCGCTCGGCCAACCCGGTGCCGCTTGGCGCGGGAGCTTGGCGTGTCATGGTCCAAGGCTGGCGATTATAGCGCCACACTCTCGGCGCGCATCGACCGATACGCTGAGGCCTGGCCGCTTCAGCCGCGCTGCGCGGGCTGACGCCCGATTGTCAATTCTTGAACACCAGCGCGAACAGGATCGCGTTGTCGTTCGGCTTGATCGTCGGTGACGGCGGTTTGCGCTTGTAGGTGTCGAGCCACTCGATCTTCAGCTGCGTGTGCGCGCTCAAACCGGCCGCGAGACTCAAGCCGGTGATGTAGAGCGCGTCGCCGAAGTCTCTCGTCTTGCACAGCGCGGCGAACGTCTGCGTGAGCGTGGCGTTGGCCGTCGACTGCGAGCTCGGTGTTCGGCATCTTGATCAGCTTGTAGCCGATGCCGCCGGTCGGGGCGACAAGGTAGTCGATGTCTTTGAACTGGTCGCGTAGGTACTGCACCTGGCCGAACACATACGCGCGATCGGTGAGTTTGTACTCATCGCGCCCGTTGAGGCCGAGCCGATCGGCGGAGACCTCGCCGTGGTCCTTCGTGCGCAGGTAGAGCCCGTCAGACTTGATGACGTTCTTCGTCTGTGGGTCGTAGACGATGTTGTAGCCGGCGTTGACGGACGAAGTGTCGGTGTTACCCTGCGTGAACGACCAGCCCGCGCTTGCCGACACGGTCCAGATCTTCGGTGGTGGCGGCGGCGTGGCGGGCGACGGGGCCGGCTGGGGCGGCGTCTGCGCGAGCGCCGGTCCGGCAGCGGCGATCGAGGCCGCGAAAAGTGCCGTCGTCACGGCATGCGAAATCAGTCGTCTCGAGGTCATCTCGCCTCAGCCTGTCTCAGCAGGATGCGCGAACTCAATCCGCGGACCGCCTTCTTGACCTCACCGCTACGACGCAACACGCACCGCGCGCGCCAGCCAGACCGCGAGGCGCTTAGCCGCTTCATCCGGGGTCGGGCCGTAGAACGGCATCAACGCGGTCGTCCGGTTGGGCCGGCGCGCCAGTTGCGCGCGCCACCGGCCGCGGCCGACCGGCGACACTTCGATTACATACGGCCGCCCGTTGATCGTTTGGTTGAAGCGAACTGCGTCCACGGTTTGTCCTGGTGTCAGACGCGCGCGTGCGTGTGCGATGACGATCTTAGTGAGCGTGGCGATGCGCGCAAGCGAAGCGCGATGCGAAGCTGCACCACGCGCGTGCGTTCGCGGCGAATTGTGCCGGATGGCGTCGAAAAAAATTTTCGCCCGACAGGGTGTCCACAGGCCGTGCACGGTTGTTGCACAGCTTTTCCACAGCCGCGATAGAGAATGGCGTCCCGACGGCCGATACCTCACAATAGACAGGCCATGAAGACGCGGGTACTTGCCCTGTTCGTTGCCGCCGGCCTCGTGTCCGGAGCCGGTCTGGCCGCGCAGGAACCCGACACGGGCCCGGTCATGCGCGTCTTCCTCAAGGACGGCCAGGCACTGCCCAGTTTCGGCGAAAGCGCGCTCATCGACGACCGTCTCGTGTTCACCCTAGTGATTGGCGATGCGGGCGGGACGCCGCAGCTCCAGCTCGTCAGCCTCCCGCTCGGCCTCATCGATGTGGAACGGACCTCGAAGTATGGCGAGGCCGTTCGCGCGGCGCGCTACGCCTCGACTCGCGGCGAGACCGACTACGCGGCGATGACCCGCGACATCTCGCAAGCGCTCGACGAGCTCAGCAAGGCGACCGACCCGTTTCAGCGGCTGAATATCGCCGAGAAGGCGCGCAAGCGCCTGCTCGACTGGTCGAAGGACAGCTACGGCTATCGCGCGGCGGATGTCCAGGAGCTGACGAATCTCTTCGACCAGGTGATTGCCGAGCTCCGTGCGGCCGCCGGTGAGTCGAAATTCTCGGTCGATCTTTCCATGGGACCGCCGGCGATCGTGCACGAGCCGCTCATGAAAAGCCCGACGATGCGCGAGTCGATGCAGCTGGCGATGTCGGCAGCCTCGGCGACCGACGATGCCATCGGTCGGGAAGCGATCCTCGGCGCGGTCGTCAAAGCCTCGGCGGATTCCTCTGGCGTGGACGATTTGCGCGACGAGGCCGCGAAGCGCCTGGCGAAAGAGCAGTCGACGGATACCGCGTACAAGGCACTCTCGACCGACGTGCTCTCGCGCGCCGATGCGGCCGCGGCCAAGGGCGACGTGAAGGCCGTCCTCGCGCTCAAGCAGACGGTCGCGGCGCGCAACACGGCGCTCGGCGCGAGCCGCGCGGGCGAGGTCGAAAGCTTGCTCAAGATGCTCGACGCCAAACTGGACGTGGCGCGGTCCAAGCGCCTGACGCTCGATCACTACGCGATGATGCGGCCGCAGATGCTCGCCTACGAGCTCAAGGTCCGGCCTGCGCTGTCGGCGCTCGACGGCTTGAAGCCCATCTTCGAAGCGATCCGTGACATGACCGGTCCGGGGTTCGAGTGGGTGATGCGCGCCGATGGCCGCCTGAAAACGCTGGTGCCGTTGATGCAGGCCGTGGAGGTCCCGGCCGATCTCTCGGACGTCCACGCGACGCTGACGAGCGCCGTCGCGATGGCCGCCCAGGCGTGCGAGCGCCGGAAGCTGGCGGTGGCCGCCAACGACATGCCGCTCGCGCGGGAGGCCTCGGCTGCGGCGGCCGGCGCGCTCATGCTGGCCGCGCAGGGACGACAGGAGTTGCTCGCGCGCCTCTATCCGCCAAAGAATTAGATTAGATCGTTGCAACGCCGCGTTCTCGTCCGTACCCACGACCTCACAGGATTCCGGCAGGCGCTCGTCGAGCGCGCCACCGCAGGCGATCCGCTCGCCGCCCGCCGGCGCATCGTCATCGTCCCGACGCGCGCCGCCGCCGAGCTGCTGCGGCAGTCGATCGAGGGGTCCGCGCGGCGCCTCGACCGCGCGACGGTGCTTCTGCCTGACTTCGCCACACGCGACGAGCTGGTCACCAGGCTTCAGGCGGCGCTGCCGGACGCTCCAGCGCTGCTCACGCGGATCGAGCGCGAGGTGCTGTTCGAGCGGGCAGCTCGCGACACGGCGCGGCGGTCAAGCCTTCGTCGCAGTCCGTTTCAGCTCCGGCCCGGTCTTGTGGCGAGCATGCTCGATTTCTACGACGAGCTGCGCCGCCGCGAACGAACGGTCCGGCGATTCGCGGGATCGCTGCTCGATCAATTGCGCGTCGAGCGCGGTACCGACCGCGGCAGCGAGAGTCTGATCCACCAGACGTGCTTCCTGGCGTTCGCGTTTCTGGCGTACGAGCGGGCGGTCGCCACGAGCGGGCAGCTGGACGAGCACGTCCTCTGGCGCCGCCTCGTCGCGCTCCAGCCGTTGTTGCCGTTCGACGAAGTTGTCGTCGCGGTCGCGGATCATCCGTCGGATCCGCGCGGCTTATGGCCGGCCGATTTCAACTTGCTGGGCCGGCTCTCGCGTCTGACTCGGCTCGATGTCGTGGTGACCGACGAAACGCATGATGCGGGATTCCGCGATCGCGTCGAACGCGAGCTGCCCGGTATCGAGGAAGAGCGCTGGAACGGACGCGCCAGCGCGCCGCCGGTACTGATTCGTCCTGAGGGCGCGGACGCGTTGTGCGTCGTGAGCCGCGATCGCGAGGAGGAGCTGCGCGACGTGGCGCGCGACGTTCGCGTGCGCTTGGGCGCGGAGGCGAGCGCGACGCCCGAGTCGATCGCGATCGTGTGTCATCGGCCGCTGCCATATCTCTATCTCGCGCATCAGGTGTTTGCGGACGCGCAGATTCCGTATCAGACGTTCGATGCGCTGCCACTTGCCGCCGAGCCGTTCGCGGCGGTGCTCGACCTGGTGCTGACGTTCGCGCGCACGGGCGGCACGCGCGAGGCCGCCGTCGAGCTCCTGCGCTGCCACCGGCTGCAGTTCGATGTGAACGGAGAGCGCGTGGGCCGTCGTGACGCCGCGGCGCTCGATGGCGTGCTCGCCGAGCGACGGGCGACAGGCGAGGCCGGCACCTATCCAGCCGACGTCGCCGCGTTCTTTCGCGGCCAGGATCGGCGCGATCGGTACGAGCGACCGCGCGCGGCTCGCGCGGCCGAGGCGGCGGCGGCGATTGGCGTTGCGCTTCAACCGTTTCGCGAAGGCGAGACCGCGAGCGCGCAGGTCGACGCGATCTCGCGGCTGCTGCGCGAACGGGACTGCGGTCGACGGCCCGACGAGGCGGACGGCGATCGCCATCTGCGGGCGCGCGCGGCGGTGCTCGGCGTGCTCGACGGCCTTGCCGACGCTTTTCGGCGCCACGACGATCGACCTCGCGATCCCGGCGAGCTCGTCGGCGTGATTCATCACGCCGTCGAGGCGCGGACGTTCACGCCGCGTCGCGGACGCGCCGGCGTGCACCTCGTCGACGCTGTGGCCGCGCGATTCGGCGACGTGCAACACGCGTATCTTGTCGGTCTCGTCGAAACCGACTGGCCCGAGCGCCCGCGCCGCAGCATCTTCTACGCGAGCGGTCTGCTCAAGACGCTGGGATGGCCGCAGGAGATCGATCAGGCGCGCGCGCAGCAAGCGGCGTTCCGCGATCTCCTGAGGCTCGCGTCCGCGAGCCTCGAGCTGCACGCATTCGAGCTCGAAGGCGACGCGGTCGTCGGGCTCTCGCCGATGATCGACGAGGCACGCGGCCTGCCGCCGGGTCGCGCCGCACGATCCGGTCCGCGCGGGTTGTTCGCGGACGAATTTCTTACTGCAGATGTCGTGGCGCCCGACGCGCTCGACGCTGATGCCGCGACGTGGCTGGCGCTTCGCCGCGCGCGGCCGCCGCTCGTCGACAACGCGTACAGCGGCTTCGTCGCGGCCCAGGCGGCGCGCGCATATTCGGTGAGCCGCGTCGACCGCTACCTCGATTGCCCGTTCAAGTACTTTGCGGAAACTGTGCTCGATCTTCCGGAAGAGCGGGAGGAAATGTCCGGTCTCACGCCGCTCGAGCGCGGCACGCTCGTGCACGCATTGTTCGAGCTGTTCTATCGCGAGTGGCAGAAGGCCGGGCAATCGACGATCACGGTCGAGCTCATACCCGACGCGCTCGCGCTGTTCAAGCGGCTGGCCGACGAAGCGCTGGCGCGGATGCCCGACGCGGACCGCGCTCTCGAGGAGTTGCGCTTGTTCGGCTCGCTCGTCGCTCGCGGGCTGGCCGAGCGCGTCTTCGAAGTCGAGGCCGATGCAGGCGGCCGCATCGTCCGGCGCTTCCTCGAGCAGCCGTTGCGCGGCGCCTTTCAATTCGCTCGTCTCGCGGGCATCAAACAGAAGAGCATCGAGGTCCGCGGTAAGGCCGATCGCATCGATGTCTTTCACGACGGCTCGATTCGCGTTGTCGACTACAAGCTCGGCCGCATGCCGGACCTGAAATCATCCGTCCAGATTGCCGTGTACGCGCACTGCGCGAGCCAGTGGCTCGAGGCCGAGGACCAACGCCCGCACCGTGTCGTGGCGGCGACGTACCTCGCGTTTGGCGACGATCGCCGCGTGGACGGATCGCTTGGTGAGCGCGGCACGGCCGCGGAAGCCGTCGTCGCGCGGGCGGGGCAGTTCGCCGATCTCGTCGAGCGCATCGAGGCGGGCGAGTTTCCGCCAAGGCCCCGCAAGACCGGCGACTGCGCCTGGTGCCGCTACGCCGGCGTGTGCCGCAAGGAATACCGCTTGGAAAATGACGATGCAGCCGAGTCTGTTTGACGCGACGCCGGAACCGTCCGAGCCGGTCGCGCCGTCCGACCAGGCTGCGCGCGATTTCGCGACCGATCCGGCCAACCACGTCGTGCTCGAGGCGTCGGCCGGGACGGGCAAGACGCGCGTGCTCGTCGACCGGTATGCGGCGCTCATCCAGCAAGGCGTCGATCCGCGCAACATCCTCGCGATCACGTTCACGCGAAAGGCGGCCGCAGAAATGCGCGCGCGCGTCATCGCGGAGCTCACGAAGCGCGCCGGGCGGAACGAGATCGCGCCCGCGATCTGGCGCCGCGTGCGCGAGCGCATCGCCGACATCGAGATCTCGACGATCGATGCGTTCTGCCTCGGCCTGCTGCGCGAGTTTCCGCTCGAAGCCGACGTCGACCCGGGCTTCGAGATCGCCGACGAAACGGAGATGGCGCGGTTTGCCGGCGAGGCGCTCGATCTCACGATGCGCGCCGCGCGGCGGCTGATTGTCGACGACGGGAACGTGAGATTGCTGTTCGCGAAGGTGAAGCTGCCCATTCTGCGCGACGCGATCTCGCAGTGCCTCGATCGGCGCCAGATCGCGCTGCCGGCCGTCGCGCGATTCGTGAAGACACGCGTCCGTCACGAGGATGCCGGCGAAGTCGCGGCCGACTTCATCGCCCGCCTGGAGGCGGCGCTCCGCGGCACGTCCCATCGCGCCGCGCTCTTCGACGGTGGTCCGCGCGGCCTGCCGGAATTCGAGCGCTTGCGCGCCGATCTGCTCTCGCTCGATACGCTCCCGAAAAGCGATCAGGCGCGCGTCCAGCAACTGCGCCGGCGCGTCGAAGCGTATTTCCTGACGACGCAGAACAAACCGCGGCAGCGGCTGAGCAAGACGGTGAGCGAGCGCCTCGCCACGCCTGAAGCGCGCAGGCGTCACGAATCGGCGATCGCGGCCGTGGCGCCGGAGATCGCGGCCGCGCTCGACGAGCTCGATCGCGACCTCAGCGGGCTGCTCGCGCGAGGCTTTCTGCGCGTGCTCGCCATCGCGGTCGAGCGATACGAGTCGCTGCTCGAGGAGGACGCGCTGCTCGATTTCGCCGGGATGCTCCATCGCGCGGTGGCGCTGCTCGAGCGGCAGGAGGAATTCGCGCGGAGCCGGCTGAAGCTGCAGTCGCGGTACCACCACGTGCTCGTCGACGAGTTTCAAGACACCAGCCGCGCGCAGTGGCGGCTCATCGAGCTGCTCATCGACTCGTGGGGAGAAGGCGAGGGCGCCACCGACGCGCCGACGTCAATCTTTGTCGTCGGCGATCGCAAGCAGTCGATCTATCGCTTCCGGCAGGCGGAAGCCGCGCTGCTCGATGCCGCCGCGAAAAAGATCGCGGCCTTGCGCGAGCAGTCCGCGCCGCGGCGAGCCATCACCCACAGCTTTCGCGCGGTGCCCGAGCTGCTCGCCTTCGTCAACGCGCTTGCCACGGAAATGATCTCCGACGCCGAGCGGGCCGACGGATTCCGGTACGGCGACGCCGACCGCTTTCCGGTGCCGCCGGTCTCGCCCGGCGCGCGGCGCGACGGCGAGCCGGTCCTCGGCGTGATTGCCGAGTCGTCGATGGCGCTCTGCGCGCAAGCCGTCGCCGCGGAAGCCGCGCGGCTGCTCGCCACCGCCGTCGTGCGGGATCCACAAGGCGCGCCGCGACCGGCGAAGCCGGAGGACATCGCCATCCTGTTTCGCGCGCGTGCGGGCCATCAGTACTTCGAGGAAGCGCTCGAGTCGCGCGGCATCCGCACCTACGTCTACAAGGGTCTCGGCTTCTTCGACGCGCCGGAGGTGCAGGATCTGCAGGCGCTCGTGCGGTACCTCGCGCAGCCGGAGTCGGATCTTCGCGCGGCCGAGCTCTTGCGATCGCGTTTCATCCGGCTGTCGGATCCAGGCCTCGCGAAACTCGCGCCCGGGTTTGCGCGCGCGCTGCGCGCGGCCGATTTCGACGCCGCGGCGGCCACTCTCGGCGATCTCGACGCGCGTCTGCTCGCGCAATCGCGCACGGCCGTCGCCCGATGGCTCGAGCTCGCCGATCGCGTCACGCCGAGCGAGCTCGTCGATCGGGTACTGCGCGACACGGCCTACGCGTTCGAGATGCGCGGCCGGCGGCTCGACCAGGCGCGCGAGAACGTCAAGAAGGTTCGCGGCCTCATGCGTCGTGTCGAAAACCGCGGCTACGCGACGCTCGGCCGGCTCGCCGATTATTTTGAAACGCTCCGCGCCGGCGACGAGTCGAACGCGATCGTGCAGGCGCGCGGCGCCGTCAACCTGATGACGATTCACGCGGCGAAGGGCCTCGAGTTTCCGATCGTGTTTGTCGTGAATCTGCACGTCCCCGGCCGGCGCGGCGCTGCGGTGTCGGTCATCGAACGCGGATCGGACGGCGAGCCGCACGTGTCCTTCGGCGCCTCGCCGGAAACGCGCGAGGAGGAACGCCGCGAGCAGGACGAGCTGCGGCGTCTGATGTATGTCGCGGTCACGCGAGCACGCGACCGGCTCTATTTCGCCGTCGAAACGGAAGAGCAGGGCGCCGTGAAGAGTCCCGCAGCCAGCCTGGCTGCGCTCATGCCACAAAGCCTGATCGCGAAAATGTCGACAAGATCTGATGACGCCAGCGAGCTCATCTGGGATGCCCGTGCCGGCGACTTCGCATTCCGAGTGATCCGGCCAATCGATGCCGCGCCGGGCCCGAGCGACCTGCCGCGCGACGAAGCGCCCGCAAGGCTGCCGCCAATCGTCACCGCCGCGTCAGGACCGATCGCCGCCACAGCTGCGGCCCAGCGGTTGAGTGTGACCGACGCATCTTCCTCGTCGACCTCGAGCGATCGCCTGGTGGGCACGCTCGTCCATCGGCTGTTCGAACGGCGGCTTGATCCGAACGTGGACGCGACGGCGATCGCCGCGGTGATTCGCCAGCTCACGCGCGTCGAAGAGCGCATTGACGCGGATATCGACGCGCTCGAGCGGCAGGCGGCTGAGCTATACGCCGCCATGCGCGGCCGGGCGGACGTTGCCGCCTTGCTCGGCGCGGGTATCTGTCATTACGAAGTGCCGTTCACGCACCGGCCGGCCGGCCGCCCCGGCGAGACGGTGCGGGGTGTCATCGACTGTCTGGTCGTCGCGCCCGACGGGGGCGTGACGGTCCTCGAGTTCAAGACCGGCCGTCCGCGGCCCGAACACGAGGCGCAGGCTGCGGTGTATGCCGAGGCCGTGGGCGTCCTCGTCGGACAAGGGCGCGTTTCCGTCAAGATCGTGTACCCCTGACCGCAAATCGTGCGATACACTCTTGCCGGCCCTGGGTGGCCGATGGGAGTCGCCTCTTGTCGCTGACGTGTCCGAATTGCGGGAATGCCGAGAATTTTCTGGTGAAAACGCTGCAAATGCACCTGTTGCGCGTGGCCGACGGCCAGCTTCAGCCGCCGCAGGAGGAGGGCCGGCCCGCGCTCGTGGAGGTGCTCTGCGACGAGTGTGACACGACGCTCGATCTGGACACGTTCGATGAGACCACCCGCCGGGATCTGCTCGTGACGCTCGGCGTTCGCTGAGCCCCGTCCGGCCCGCGGGCGCGGCGCCCGCCTTGACTTCCGCCGGTCCCGTTCCTATCGTACGAGTCAGCCGTGCACGATTACTTCGAGATCCTCGGGGTGTCTCCCGACGCGCGTGCGCGCGACATCCGCCAGGCGGGCCGCCGCCGCGCGACCGCGCCGCACCCGGATTTCTGCCATGAGCCCGACGCTCCGCCGCGTACGGGCGGTGAGCCGGCGGCCGAGCCCGGTCCGGCCTCGGCGGAGCTCGCCGACGCCGCCATCGACTTCGTCGACATGGCCGCCGTGGTCGCGCGCATGCAAGCCGCGTTTTTCGGTGCGCGAACCCGCGGCGAGTAGCTTCATGCGCGCGCATACCGACGCACTGGCCTGGCTGCACGGCATCTGGGGCGTAATGGGCGTGTTCGCCGGGCTCTCGCTCTGGGTGTTGGCGATCGGGACGAACGCGGCGCTGCTCGATCTCGGATCGATCGGCGGCACCGAACACGCCGCCGTGTGGGCGTTCGTCGTGAGCGGGGCGGTGCTCGGAGTTCTGGGCGGCATCATGATGCTCGTTGGCCGCGCGATCGGCCGGCGTCAGGGCGCGGGGCGCGTTGCCGCGATCGCGCTCGCCGTGCCCAACCTCGTAATCGTGCCGTTTGGCACCGCGCTCGGTATTTACACGTTCTGGGTGCTGATGAACGACGACGCCCGGCGATCGTTCGGACGGCCGCTGCGCGGATCGCCGGGTCCGAGGCTGGAGGGCGCATGAGCGCGACGCCTTCGCCGAGCGGCAACACGCTCAAGCTCGATCCGAATCTCGCCGCCGCGCTGTCATATCTCGGCGGCGTGCTGAGCGGCATCGTGTTCCTGATTCTCGAGAAGCAGAATCGCTACGTGCGATTCCACGCCATGCAGTCGACGATCACGTTCCTCCTGGTCCTGGTGTTCGACTTGATGCTGATGGGCCTCGGTGTGATCGGCTGGATGCTGAACGTGCCGTTCATTCTCTCGGTCGTAGTCCTTTGGGCCTTCCTCATGTTCAAAGCGATGAACGGCGTGCAGTACAAGCTGCCGTACGTGGGGGACTGGGCTGAGCAGCATTTGGGATAGGGCAAAGGGCAGAGGGCAAAGGGCACTAGAATCGTTGTATGGCCAGCGTGACTGAAGCCGCGGTGCTCGATGCGCTGCGCGCCGTCAAAGACCCCGATCTGCACAAGGACATCGTCGCACTCGGGTTCGTCAAGAATCTGCGCATC
>CAYQRM010000175.1:0-2698 GCA_964419785.1 uncultured Solibacteraceae bacterium
ATCGATCTCGACGATTCGAGCGCCCTGCTGGATGCCCTCGAGGGGCGTTAGTTGATTCTCGTCGACGTCAATGTCCTGCTGTACGCGTTTCGACGCGACGCCGATCGCCACGCGGAGTACCGCGCGTGGCTTGACGGCGTCGTCAATGGCGACGCGCCATATGGTGTGTCGACGCAGGTGCTGGCATCGCTCGTTCGCATCAGCACGCATCCGCGCATCTACCGTGAGCCCAGCACGCGTGAGGAGGCGCTGGGATTCTGCCGCGCGTTGCTCGAGCCAGACATCTGCGCGCTCGTCCACCCGGGCGACCGGCATTGGGCGATCTTCGTTGACCTGGTGGATCGTGCGAAGGCGAGCGGCAACTTGATTCAAGACGCGTGGTTTGCGGCCCTCGCCATCGAATCTGGCGTTGAGTGGATCTCGACCGACCGTGATTACGCGCGGTTTCCCGGTCTCGCGTGGCGACCGCCGTTTTGAATCTCAGCGCGCGGGCTGCGGCTCGCCCGCGGGATATTTGCGCTCGACGTAGTCGTCGATCAGTTTCTGAAACGCGGCCGCGAGCTCTTCGTACGTCCCGCGCAGCGTCGTGACGTGCTGGCCATCAACATAGATGGGGCAGTTGGGCGACTCGCCCGTGCCCGGCAGCGAGATCCCGATGTTCGCGGCTTTCGACTCGCCGGGGCCGTTCACGACGCAACCCATCACGGCGACCGACATCGTCTCGACGCCCGGGTGCGTCTGCTTCCACACCGGCATCATCGTTCGCACGTAGGACTGCACGCGCTCGGCCAGCTCCTGGAACGTCGTCGACGTGGTCCGGCCGCAGCCGGGGCAGGCCGTGATCGAGGGCGAGAACGAGCGGAGCCCGAGCGCCTGGAGGATTTCGCACGCGGCGTAGACCTCATCCCGCCGATCGCCGCCGGGCCGCGGGGTGAGCGAGACGCGAATCGTGTCTCCGATCCCTTCGTTGAGCAGAATCGCGAGCGCGGACGCGGACCAGGCCACGCCTTTGATGCCCATCCCCGCTTCGGTCAGACCGAGGTGCAGTGGCTGATCGGTCTTCTTCGCGAGGTCTCGATAGACGGCGATCAAATCGCGCGGGCGCGAGACCTTGCACGAGATGATGATTTGATTCTTCGTCAGGCCCGCTTCGAGCGCGAGGTCCGTCGACTGCAGCGCCGACAGCACCATGCACTCATTAATAATGTCCTCCGACGAATGACCAAGACCTCGGTCGGTGTTCTCCTGCATCTTGGCCATCACCAGCTCTTGATTCAGGGAGCCGCCGTTGACGCCGATGCGCACCGGTTTCTGATTGTCGACCGCGACTCGGCAAATGGTCGTGAACTGCTCGTCGCGCCGCTTGCCCGTGCCCACGTTGCCGGGGTTGATTCGATACTTGTCGAGCGCGCGCGCGGCGTCGGGAAAGCGCGTCAGCAGCAGGTGCCCGTTGTAGTGAAAATCGCCGATGAGCGGCGCCTCGCAGCCTGCGTCGCGCATCCTTTTCTTGATCTCGGGCACGGCGGCCGCAGCCTCGGGGGTGTTCACCGTCACCCGGACCATCTCTGATCCGGCCTCGGCGAGCTCGACGCACTGCTTCGCCGTCGCGGTCGCATCCGCCGTCTCCGTCATCGTCATGCTCTGGACGACGACGGGCGCGCCGCCGCCGACCTGGACGCGGCCGACACGGACCGGCAGGGTACGATGGAGGCGGACGACGGGGGGCATTATTAAATGATAGCGGGGTTCACACGTGGTTCCACGAGGTTCGGCCGCCCGACCGTGCGTCCGATTGTGGAGTCAGACCGTTCAGCCGTCGATATTTGGCTCGAGGTATGGGTATGCGCGTAGTGAGAATTCTGCTCTCCGTTGTCGTGATGCTTGGACTGACCGGGGTGGTCCGCGCCCAGGCTCCGGTGACCGCCGCGGATATCGCCAGGCTCGAGTCAACCGCCGGGGACATCGCCAAGCGCGCAGACGCGCTGAAGGCGACCGACCCGACGCTCTCGACGGACGTCTCGACGAAGCTCGCCGATTTGCGCGACGACATCACGTATCTCAAAGTGAAGGAGCGGCGCGGCGAGACGGTCTCGCGTGACGAATACAACGTCGTCCGCGATCGGCTCGAGACGCTGCGCATCCGCGCCACCGGCGAGAAGGTGACGGCGCAGCCCGTGCTCGGCGCGCCTGAGGGGCGTGTCTGGACCGTTCCGGTCGGCACCGAGATCGACGTGCGACTGCAAACGCCGCTCGATTCGTCGACGACGAAAGTCGAGCAGCGTTTCGAGGCGACGACGATTCTCGATGTGAAGGTGTCCGATACCATCGTCGTTCCGGCGGGCTCCGTCGTGCGCGGGTTCGTGAGCTCGGTGAGTCCCGCGGGCCGGCTCGATCGCCGCGGCAATATGACGCTGTCGTTCGATCAGATCGTCGTCAATCAGTCGCCGGTGCGCATGCGCGCGTCTGTCGAGCAGGCGATCGACGGCAAGGTCGGACAGGATTTGACGAAGATTGGCGCCGCCGCCGGCGTGGGCGCGATCATCGGCGGCCTGATCGGCGGCTCCAAGGGAGCGCTGGTCGGCGTGCTCGTCGGCGGCGGCGGCACGATTGCGTCGACTGAGGGCGCGGATGTGCAGTTGCCAGTCGGGACGATTCTGCGGATCAGACTTGACGAGCCGCTCACGATCACGAGCGGCGG
>CAYQRM010000176.1:0-13793 GCA_964419785.1 uncultured Solibacteraceae bacterium
ATTTTCTGTTGTCCGCTTTCGGACGCGCGACGTTCGTCCGCCTGCGTGTACCGATCGTCCCCCCAGCGTCACCGTTCGACATCGAACGCACCGATTCCATCCCGCACGCACTCGTGCACGACAAGCGCTGACACGTCGAACAGCCGCGGCGCGCGCGCCGTCTAATCGCCGTAGGTCGTTCGTGTTTCACTCGCCGGTGACACATGCCTGAGACGTTTGCTCGCGACATCCGCGTCGGTCTTCGCGTGCTCGTGAAGGAGCGCGCGTTCTGCGCACTCGCGGTCTTCGTGATCGCGCTCGGTATCTGCGGCGTGACGACGATGTTCAGCGTCGTCAACGGCGTGATGCTGCGCGGATTCTCGTTCCCGACGGCCGATCGTCTGGTCAGCGCCAACTTCATCGACCCGACGACGGTGAACTTCTTCGGCGCGAACGGGCAGATCAGCTCCATGGACTATCAGGAGTTTCTGCCGACGCAGAGGTCCTTCGAGCTCCTCGCGGCGTACCTGAATGGATCGACCGTGAACCTGACCGTCAAAGGACAGGCGAAGCGCTACACCGGCGCGTACACCACCGAGAATTTTCTGCGCTGCCTCGGCACGGCGCCGCTCCTTGGCCGCGACTTCACGGCCGCTGACAACCAGCCTGGCGCCGAGAAGGTCGCGCTGATTGGCTACGGCCTGTGGGAGCGCGATTTTGGCGGCGCGCCGGACGTCGTCAACTCGACGGTGCGGATCAACGGCAAGATGGCGACGATCATCGGTGTGATGCCGAAGGGATTCGCGTTTCCGCAGAACGAAGAGATCTGGATTCCGCTGTTCAGCGAGTTCCCGGCGAAAGCCCGGAACGATCCGGCCTCGATCGCGCCGGCGGTACTCGGCGTCCTCAAGCCGGGCGTGTCGCTCGATCAGGCGAACGCCGAGTTCTCGAGCATCGCGAAGCACTTCGCCGAGGCGTACCCGGACACGAACAAGCGCTTCAACACCGCGCAGGTCGAGCCGCTCATCAAGACGTTCACGCCGCGGCCGCTGCGAGGCACGCTGTTGACGATGCTCGGCTTTTGCGTCGGCGTGCTGCTCATCGCGTGCGTGAACGTGATGAACATGCAGTTCGCCCGGGCGACGCTGCGGGCGCGTGAGCTCGCTGTCCGGTCGTCGCTCGGCGCGACTCGCATCCGGCTGATCCGTCAGATGCTGACCGAGAGCCTGCTCGTCGCGGGCATCGGCTCGGTCGTCGGCATTGCGCTCGGATATCTGGCGATCAGCTGGCTGTCGGCAGCACTCCACAACCTCGACAACCCGCCGCCCGCCTGGATCACCTTCGACGTCGATGGTCCTGTGCTGCTCGTCACGGTCGTGGCGACGCTCGCCGCGGCCGTCGTCTCGGGCCTCCTGCCGGCCTGGACGTCGTCCCGTGCGAGCGCGGTCAACGTGCTGCGGGACAGCGGCCGCAGCAACACGAGCCGCAGCGTCGCCCTGATGTCGCGCAGTCTCGTCGTCTTCCAGATCGTCGTCACGTGCGTGCTGCTGATCGGCGCGTTGCTGCAGGTCCGATCAATCCTGAACCAGCAGAACATCGACTACGGGTACGACACGCGCGGCGTGATGTCGGCGCGCATGGGGCTGATGGAGGGCGACTACCCGACGCCAGAGTCGAAGAAACAGTTCTACGATCGGCTCATGACACAACTTCGTCAGAGCCCGGAGCTCGGCGCCGTCGCGTTCACCAGTCGGTTCCGGATGGTGTTCTCGGGCAATGCGCCGATCGAGATCGACGGCAAGAAATACGACGGTCCGCGGCCGAACGCCAACTTCGAGCAGGTGACCGGCAGCTTCTTCGACGTGACGGGGCAGAAGCTCGTCGACGGCCGGACCTTCACCGACGAGGACCTCGACGCGCGACAGCCCGTCGCGATCGTGAATGCGGGGTTCGCCCTCAAGCATTTCGGACGCGAGAGTCCCGTCGGCCGCCGATTGCGCACGTCGAATCCCGACGGCACGCAACCGGGCCCGTGGCGGACAATCGTCGGCGTGGTGACGAACGTGCGGATGACCGGCCCGTTCAACGCGCCGAATGTTGACGAATCGGGCTTCTACGTGCCGTTCTACTCGGCGCCGGCCGGACCGCTGGCGTCAACCGCGCCCTTCGTCAACCAGTTCACGACGGTGATCGCCTCGCCGCGTCCTGGTGCGAGCGTTGACGCGCTTGCGACCGTGCTCAGGCGCGAGGTGTCGAAGGCGGATCCGAATCTGCCGTTGTACTTCGTCGGCACGCCGGAGAGCCAGCTCGACAGTTTCGTCGCGCAGAACCGCATCATCGCGTCCATGTTCTCGATCTTCGGCATTGTCGCGATGGTGCTCGCGTCGGTCGGCATTTACGGCGTGATGTCGTTCTCGGTCAATCAGCGTCGGCAGGAATTCGGCGTTCGCATGGCGCTCGGTGCCAACGCGAGGCGGATTCTCGGCGGCGTGCTGCGACAGGGCGTGATGCAAATCGGCATCGGGCTCGGCGTCGGGCTGGGGCTGGCTTACGCGCTCGCGCGCCTGATGGACAGCGGCATCCAGAACACGCTCTTCAACGTTCGGGGCAGCGATCCGACGACGTATTTGCTCGTCGGCGGTATGGTGACGCTCGTCGCCTTCATGGCCGCGCTTGTGCCGGCGCAGCGGGCGACCCGCGTCGATCCGATCATCGCGCTGCGCAACGACTAGGCCTCAGCGCGCGCTCGACCGCAGGCGGCCGGCGTCGCGGCCTTGCCGCGCGAGACTCTCGAGAAAATCGTCGAGGGTTTGCCCGCGTTCCGGGCGAAGCCCGGTGCGTTCCGCGAGCCGCGTGGCGATTTCGATCGCCGCCCGCTGCCGGACCGGCTCCGCATACTCCCAGCGGCGATCGAGATACGTTTCGAGCAACACGAGCTCGGTATCGGTGATCTGCGCCGACTGCGGATTGACGCGGACTGCCGGCGCCGTAGCCGACCACGTGGGCTCGATTGACGTGGCCTCTCGCTCGTGCACGACGACGGTGCCGGCGACGAAATCCCCGATTCGCCGGCTGTGCCGGTTGAGCAGCATCACGCACACGCCGGCGCCGTACATCGCCGGCAGGAAGTCGACGACGCGGAGCAGATTGCGCAGGATGGCGGCCGTGGCATCAATCGGCCGGCCGGTATCGCGAATGACGCGAATGCGCGCGAGCCGCTTGCCCGGCGTCTGCCCGCGCCACGCGATCTCGAAGATCGCGAAGTACCCCCAGTACACGCAAAACGCCAAGAGCAGGACGAACGCCGGCGCGAACGAGCTCCAGGCGCGCACGCTCGGCAGGAGTGTGGCGAGCGCGAGCACGCCGAGCACGAGGATGTAGAGCAGCCCTTGCAGTAGAGTGTCCAGGGCAAGGGCGAGAAAGCGGCTGCCCACGCCGGCGATCGGCAGCTCGAGCGCGACTTGTTCGGGCGTGTCGATCCGGAGCTGATCGCTCGAGGTCACACGTGATCTCCACGCACTGGCTGCAGCAACGGACACTTTACTGGAAGCGCCTGGACGCGCTCGTCGATCGCGTCCACCAGTCCGGCCTGCGCACCCTGACGCCAGACGAGCTCCGCGAGCTCGGGCAGTTGTACCGCCAGGTGGCCTCCGACCTGGCGACCGTGCGCGAGGATCCAGCCTCGCTCCGGTTCGAGGTGTACCTCAATCGTCTGCTGGCGCGCGCCCACAATACCATCTATTCCGCCGAGCGGGCCTCAGCGTCGGCGGTCCTGTCCTTCATCGGTACAACGTTTCCGGCCGCGGTTCGCGCCCACGCGCGTCACTGCCTGCTCGCGGCCGCGCTGTTCTGGGCTGGCGCGATCGTCGGCGCGCTGCTGACGTCGCACGATCCGGAGTTCAGCGGCAAGCTGCTCGGTCCGGAGATGATCGAGACGATCCGGCGACACGAGATGTGGACGCACTCGATCGTCGCGATCAAACCGTATGCGTCGAGCGCGATCATGACCAACAACATGAGCGTCGCGTTCACGACGTTCGCCCTCGGAATCACCGCCGGGCTCGGCACGATCTACATGCTGCTCTTCAACGGTCTGCTCATCGGCGTCGTCGGCATGGCGTGCGGACTCGAAGGCATGGGCCTGCAGTTGTGGAGTTTCATCGCGCCGCACGGTGTCCTCGAGCTGCCGGCCATCTTCATCGCCGGGGGCGCCGGCCTGCGTCTGGCTCAAGGGGTGTTGTTTCCTGGGACGTGGCCGCGACGCGACGCGATCGCGCGCGCCGGGCGCGAGGCCGTCACGCTCGTGCTCGGCTGCATCCCGATTCTGGTGGTGGCCGGAGTGATTGAAGCGTTCGTGTCGCCGACCGAACTGCCCGTGCCGCTCAAGTTCACGATGGCGGCGGCGACCGCGGCGCTCTTCGCGATGTACTTGAGCCGGCGGCCGACGGCTCCGGCTACAGGCGGTTCCGCTGCTTGATGTCCAGATAGGAATTGACGAGCACGGTGGAGAGGCGGCTCGACGTCGTTTCGATCGCGAGCGCGCCGCCTTCGCGAAGCGTGCCGAGCAGGCGCTCGCGTCTGGCGAGCACATCCTGAGCCGCCGCCGTCTCATACATCTCGCCGACCGTTGACGGCACGCGCGCGGCCACCGCGCCCAGGTCGGGCTCGCCGATGACGACGAACAGGACGACGTGACGGGTCATGAGCTGGCTGGCGGCGCGAATGACGTCGGGCGTCATCGCGGTCTCGCTGAGATCGGTGATCCAGACGATCAGTCCGCGTCGTTTCTGATCGGTCATGAGCCGGCCCGCAGCCAGCAGGTGATCGCCTTCCCACTCGTCTTCCTCGAGGCGCGCGAGCGACTCGACGATCCTCCGCAGGTGCGCGCTGCCGCGCGAGGCGGGCAGGCGCAGCTGGATTCGGCGTCCGTAGGCCAGCACGCCGACGCGGTCGCCGGTGCCAAGCGCCACCTGCGCGAGGGCGAGCGCCGAGTTGACGGCGTGATCGAGCTTGCTCAATCCCGCAACCCGCGCCCGCATGAGCCGTCCCGCATCGAGCGTGAGCCAGATGGTCTGGCTGCGTTCGATTTCGTACTGTCGCGTCACGAGCTTGCCGCGCCGCGCGCTCGCCGTCCAGCAGACGTCGCGCAATTCGTCGCCGCTGCGATAGTCGCGCAAGCTCTCGAAGGCCCGCCCGGCGCCGCGGACTCGCGCGGATCGCTTTTCCATCTCGATCTGCCGGCTGCGAACGAGATAGACGGACTGTCTCTTCGCCTCGTCAAGGTCGGGGCAGGTGAGCGCGGACTGACTCACGTCCGCTTTTGCCCACCGCTCGGCGAGGTGCCAGCCGGTTTGATATCGCAGATAGACGGGTCCGACGAGTCCCTCGCCGCGTCTGACCGGCACGACGTCGTACCTGGCGAGAGCCTCGGCGCGCGCGCCGAGCACGACGTCGATCTCCGGTGGCGCCAGGCGCAGTCCGTTGGGCACCGAATCGGTGACGTGCGCCGACAGCGCTTCGCCAGAGTCATTGGTGATCGCAAGCTCGACCGTGGAACGCACCGAGAGCGCCGGCGCGGCAAGCCATGTGCGGCGCACGCGCAATCGCGAAGCCAGCGGAAATCGCTCGAGATCGACGAGCCACAGCGCCAGGACCACGCCGTCCCACGCGAGCATCGCCCAGACGAAGCGCACGTCGACGAATGCCGGCGCCAACCAGATCAGGCCGAGCAGCAGGAGAGCCGTGGTGCGATGGCCGAACGCGACGCCGAAGCGACCGAGCGGCCGCGCCTCGGCCTCGATCGTTCGCGGAGCGAGCGGCGCCGATCGTGTCACTTCGGGACCTCGACGCCGCCGAGCACATCCTGCAGCACTTGATCGGCGGTGAGGCCTTCGAGGTCGGCCTCCGCCTTGACGACGACGCGATGCCGCAGCACCGGCAAAAACGAAGACTTCACGTCGTCAGGAATGACGTAATCACGCCCATCGAGGGCGGCAAGCGCTCTAGAGAATCGCATGAGGCTCACGGCCGCGCGCGGACTCGCGCCGAGCGCGAGCGCCGGCCACTCGCGCGTCAGCCGCACGAGCTTCACGACGTAATCGAAGAGTGAGCGCTCGACGGCGACGCGCAGCACTTGCTGTCTCGCGTCGGTCAACCAGTCAGCCGGCATCGGCGTGATGCCGAGGTCATCGAGGCGACGCGAGTCGAAGCCTTGCTGCACGTTCACGAGCAGCTGTGTCTCTTCGTCGGCGCTGGGGTAGGGCACGCGGATCTTCGCGAGGAAGCGATCGAGCTGCGCTTCAGGCAGCGGATAGGTCCCTTCGAAGTCGACGGGATTCTGCGTCGCGAAGACGGTGAAGAGCGGCGACAGGTCGTAGCGCACGCCGTCAATGGTGATCTGTCGTTCCTCCATGCACTCGAGCAAGGCCGCCTGCGTGCGCGGCGGCATGCGATTCACTTCGTCGACGAGCAGCAGGTGTGTGAAGGCCGGGCCCCTGTGCAATTGGAACGTGCCGGACGAGAGATTGACGACGTTCGTGCCGAGGATATCGGCGGGCATGAGGTCTGACGTGCATTGCACGCGCTGGAACTCGAGGCCGAGCAGGCGTGAGAGAGCCTTGACGGTGAGCGTCTTCGCGATGCCGGGCACGCCCTCGAGCAGTGCGTGGCCTTCGC
The DNA here is from genome assembly GCA_964419785.1 of uncultured Solibacteraceae bacterium. Classification (GTDB taxonomy): domain Bacteria; phylum Acidobacteriota; class Vicinamibacteria; order Vicinamibacterales; family SCN-69-37; genus DATEGZ01. The sequence goes on from CAYQRM010000176.1 coordinate 6,655, forward strand.
ACAACAGGACGACCAGACATTGATCCTTGAGGTCGTGCTGGCCGACGATCACTCGCCCGAGCTGCTCGCGCACGTGCGACGCCATCCGCGGTACCGCTTCCATCTACGCGCCCTCCCTTGTGGATCGAAACACCTGCAACGCGCTGGTCTCTTCGCCCAACGCCTTGACGAGCGCGAGGGCCCGCGCGTCGCTCACCCGTTCAGCGTGGCGGACCGTCTCGCATTCGCGCAGCGTCTCGCCGAGCGCCGATGCGTCGCGGCCGCTGCGGCGTCCGATGACGTCCGCCAGATCCGACGCCCTTGTCCGCGCGCTGATGCCGAATCGCCGCGCGAGTCCCGCGCGGACCCGTCGAGTGGCGGCGTCAACGGCGACACCCGCGGCGCCGGCATTTCGGTAGAGCGATCCGAGCGTCCGAACGAACTCGAGCGGCGCCAGTCGCGACTCCGTGGGCGGCGCGATCACCGGGCCGCTTCGCCGCGAGCGCGACCAGACGATGACAAGCGCGACGAGCGCAAGCTGCAACACGATCCACTTGACCGGTGAGTGCCACATCGAGGCCGCGAGCGTCGGACGCCGGCCGTGGAAGTACTCGTCCCAGAGCACGCGGCGTCCGGCAGGCGCGCCGACGGATGCCAGGAAGAACTGCAGGTTGTTCGACTGCGTGATTCCCGCGTTCGTGAGCGGCGTGGCCGACGCCCACCACAGTACCTGGCCGCGGCCGAGCGCAATCATCACGACCGACGGCGCGTTGGGCTCGCCGTAGAGCGGCAATTCGGCGCGATCGCCCGGCACCCAGTGCGCCCGGTCGAAGAGCGTGATTTCAGGTGCGGCGCGCGTAATCGGCGACAGCGCGATCGACTGCATCGTGGTCCATATGTATCCGCCGAACGGCTCCACCATCGCGGTGCCGCCAATCATCCATGCGCTCGTCGGCCCCGTGGCAATGACATGGCCGCCCGCCTCGACGAAGCGACGAATTGCGCTGACGTCATCGTCGGTCGGCAACTCGAGCGGCTCGGCGAGGATGAGCGTGGTCGCGCTCGCGTCGGTCAGCGTGCTCGGTGGATGCTCCCATCGTTCGACGTTGTATCCGGACCGCGCGAGGAGCAGGTACGCGGCCTTTGCGCCCGCCGATCCCGCCGAGTACGTCGTCGTCACCTCACCCCGGTCGGCAGAGCTCGAGGCGACGACCAATGCGACGCCGATGACGACCACCAGCAGGCCTCCGGCCCACATGAGGAGCCGGCGATCGGCGCGATTCAGCGCGACGGGCAACCGAGCTGCTCCAGGAAGATGAGGGCCCGCGCGAAATCGTCCGGCGCGGCCGGCTCGGTGCCGTACCAGACGCGCTCGAGCAAGCGCGTAAACGTTGCGAGCGGCCCTCGCGAGACGTGCGCGTCTGGCAACTGGCTCACGTACTCGCGTGGCGTGCGAGTGCCGTCCGTCTTCCAGGCACCCTGCGCTTCGAGGAACGCGATTCCGCACCAGTATGCGAAATGCACGGCGTCGCGCCAGTTCCCAAGCGCGGCGGCGGCGTTCGCGTCGCGTTGCCACTGCTGCCACGGTCTCGCCTCCGGCGCGACGCTCGACGCGGCGACCGACAGCTCGGCGCCCGCACTGCGGCGCAGGGCGCGGACGAGCAAGGCGCTGACGAGGACGATCGCGGTCGCGGCGAGCAAATAAACGAAGATACGCGTGACCGTCGGCACTGCGGACGAGCCGAAAGCTGCCGCCAACAGGCGAAGAAGCAGTTCGGCGGCCTTGGCCCGCAATCCGTCGAACCACGTCGGTCCGTGAACGGCGGAGAACTCGCGAGCCGACAGGATCTTGTCGAGGTCCGCGCGGGGGCGTGTGACGTCTGGCGCCGGTCTCTCTGCGGCGAGCGCCACGGCGCGTCGTGCGTCGATCGCATCGAGCAGACGATTCTTGTTCGCCTCACTCGGGTCTTGCCGCCAGGCGTGCAACCGCACCAGCAGCCAGTCGATGGATTCTGCGTAGTCGCGACCTGGCGTCGAGACGGTCCATCCAGGCGGAACGGTCGACACCACCCGGTCCGCCGTGTCAGGCCTGCGCTCGTCGAGCTCGAGAACGGTTCGGCGTGTGACGTCGAGGGCGGCAACGTATTCGGCGATCGACACCACGGCCGGTCGCTGCTGCCCGGCGACGGGAGCCGCGACCAGACCGGCGGCGATCACGAACGCGAGCGAGACGACGCGCATGTGCGCGTCAGGCTGGCAGGGCGCCCTGCGGCGCCTGCCCGTCGATCTGATTCAACAAGTGCTCGAGGTCGAACGCTTCCTTACGGACGCGCTCGTCGTAATAGACGAGCGACAGCGCGATCGTGAGCAGCGGTCCCGCAAGACATTGCGTGACGAAGCCGCCAAGCACGAGCACGACTTGCGTCCAGAAGGGCGGATTAACCGCGAGTCGTCCCGCCGCCACTGTCGCGATGACGAGCGGCATCTCCCAGACGGCGCTCAGCACCATCGTGAAGACGATATACAAGAAGTAGATGCCGAGCACGCGAAGCCGATGTCCGGAAGTCAGCTTCGCGCTGCGGCTCATCGATTCGCCGATCGTCGCATCCTCGAGCACCATGACCGGCACGACGAGCGACCACATCAGCGTCAGCCAGATGCCGGGAATGATCACGGCGAGATAGCCGAACGCGCAGACGATGCCGACGACGATCAGTAGTCCGACGAGCCGACCGATGCGCGGCGCCACGCGGTTGTAGGACTCGGAGACCGACGCGCTCTGTCCGAGGTAGAGGCGTGAAACCGCGACGACGGTCGCGGCCTGTGCCATCGAAAGCACGACGATGCCCAGGATGAGGATGAGAAACGCGCCGAGCAACGCGCCGAGCGACGCGCCAAAGTTCAGCGGGCCGCTGTTCGTCCGCACCCACAGATTGGCAAGTTGGAACGGGACCAGAAAAGCATTCGGAAGCGCGAGGATGCCGACGAACACGAAGAAGTGCTTGCGATAGAGCTGAATCGTGCGATCGAGCAGCTCGCCGAGCGTGAGCGGTGTCAGCACCTGCACCATGTCGATCCCTCGCACTCCCGGTGTGTTGGCCGGTAGAGGGTAACATGCAATAATCTCGCGGCTTCAGCGATGACAGTTTCCTGGTGGTACTGGCTCGTGCTCGGGCTGCTGCTGGTCGTGGCCGAAATGGCGTCGGCCGGCGGTTTCTACATCATCTTTTTCGGCATCGGCGCGATTGTCGTCGGGCTGCTCGCGAGCTTCGACGTGGCCGGTCCGCTGTGGATGCAGCTGCTGTGGTTCTCGGCGATTTCCGTCGGGTCGCTGCTCGTCTTCCGGCGCCGGTTGTTGAAGTGGCTGCAGACGGAACCGCAGTCACCGGAGGTCGACGCGCTCGTCGGCGAGATCGGTGTGGCCAGCGAGGATCTGGCGCCGGGCACCGTCGGCCGCGTGGAGCTGCGCGGCACGCCGTGGTCGGCGCGGAACACCACCAGCGCCATGCTCGCCCGCGGCGCGCGGATTCGCGTCGTGAGAGTCGACGGGCTCACGGTCGAGGTCGAGCCGGAAGGAGTACGGTCGTGACGCTGACTGGCCCGATGATCGCTTTCCTCGCGCTCGCGTTCGTCGTCATGATCGTGATCGCGCGCACGGCGGTCGTCGTGCCGCAGCAGAGCGCGTTCGTCGTCGAGCGCCTGGGGCGCTTCAACGCGGTCCTGCAGGCGGGATTTCACATCCTCGTGCCTTTCGTCGACGTCATCCGATATCGGCACTCGCTCAAAGAGGCCGCGATCGACATTCCCGCGCAGGTCTGCATCACGCGCGACAACGTGCAGGTCGGCGTCGACGGCATCCTGTACCTCAAGGTGATGAACCCGGAGCGGGCCTCCTACGGCATCCAGGACTATCACTTCGCGATCACGCAGCTCGCGCAGACGACACTGCGCAGCGACATCGGGAAGATCGATCTCGACAAGACATTCGAGGAGCGCCAGAACATCAACGCGTCGGTCGTGAGCGAGCTCGACAAGGCGACCGAGCCGTGGGGCGTGAAGGTGCTGCGCTACGAGATCAAGAACATCACGCCGCCGCACGACGTGCTGGCCGCGATGGAAAAGCAGATGCGCGCCGAGCGGGAGAAGCGCGCGGTCATCCTCACGTCCGAGGGCGCGCGCGACGCGGCGATCAACAACGCGGAAGGCGAGAAGCAGCAGGTCATCAAGGCGTCGGAAGCCCGGCGGCAGCAGCAGATCAACGAGGCCGAGGGCCAAGCGAACGCGATTCTGGCTGTTGCGAACGCGACTGCGGAAGGCATTCGCAAGGTCGCCGACGCCATCCGCCAGCCCGGCGGTGTCGAGGCGACGCAGCTCCGCGTGGCCGAGCAGTACGTCGCGAGCTTCGGCCAGCTCGCACAGAAGAGCAGCACGCTGATCCTGCCGGCGAATCTCACCGACATCGCCGGGATGGTGTCCACGGCGATGAAGGTGTTTCAGGGCACAGGGAAGACAAGTTAGAAGTTAGAAGCCAGAAGTTAGAAGTTCGAAGTTCAGAGTGTTCGTGTGACGCAGGCTGTCTGAACTTCGAACTTCTGGCTTCGAACTTCAAACTTGATCCGGTCTTACCGCAGGTACAGCGCTGCGGTTAGCGCGATCCCCATCAGCGCCAGTCCGACGGCCGCAAGCGGACGAAACGAACCTCGTCCCGCGACGATCGCAATCACGAACTTCGTGACCGTGTTGGCGAGCAAGCCGATCGTCACGGCACGCGCCGTGATCTCGGCGGCGGTGCCGGACGCCGTGAGGCGCGCCATCGAAATCGTGAGCGCATCCATCTCGACCAACCCCAGCAGCGCCGCCGATCCGAAGACCCCGCGCTCGCCCAGCCGCGCGTTGGCGAACGCGACAATGAACAGCACCCCCTGAAAGATCAGCGTCATCCAGAGCGCGGACCCCAGCTGGAGCGGATTGCGATCGCGATCCATCGGCTCGACCTTTGACCCGTGACCGAGGCCGCGCAGCATGAGTACGACGCCGATCACGATCGGGGCGATGCAGGCCGGCCACAGCGCCCCGGCCAGCGGCGGCGCGAGAATCACGCTCGACAGCAGCACGCGAGGAAAGAGCACGACGTTCGCGCCCATGACGCCCGCGGCGAGCGCCAGCCCGGCCTCGGGCTTCTTCCGACTGAGCTCAGCGAGCGTGAGTGTCGCGCCCGTTGATGACACGAGGCCGCCGAGCGTGCCGGCAATCGCGTACCCGCGGTCGCGACCGAACGCGCGCCGGGCGAGGAAGCCTGCGAAACTCAGGCCCGAAAAGAGCAGCACGAGCGCCCAGAGCGTGCGCGGGCGCACGCCGCCGAGCGGCCCGAACGGACCCTCCGGCAGGAGCGGCAGGATGACGGTGGCCATCACGGCGAACCGTGCCGCGGCGCGCAGCTCGTCCGGATCGAGCTTGGAGACGAGCTTGTGCAGGCTCGTCTTCTCGACGAGCAGCAGGAGCGTGACCGCCGTGATGCCTGCGGCGACGCGCGTGTTGCCCGCGCCGGCGAGCATCGCCGCCGCCATGACGACAAACGATGCGACTTCGGTCGTGCCGCCGAGGCCGTGCTTGCTCGCCTGGAAATACGCGGCGACGACGAGTGCGGACATGCCGGCGAGCAGAATCAGCGCGGGCCCTTGCGCGCCCGCGCTCCAGAGCCAGCCGCAGAGTCCCGACGCCAGGCCAAGCAGCGTGAACGTGCGAAGACCGGCGAAACGCGGATGGCGACCGTGCCCGTGTCCGCTCCATTCACGCTCGACGCCGATCGCCAGGCCCACCAGCGTCGCGACTGCGAGCTGGCGAAGCGTGTCGACGTCGAACGCGAGCGGGGCAGGCATTCAGGCGAGCGCGGTGGCGAGTCGCTCGAGGCCCGACCGAAGCGCGTCTGGCCGACCTGCGAGACTGATGCGGAAATGACCGGGCGCGTCGAAAAAATGACCGGGCGCGACCGCGACATCTTGCTCCGTGAGCAGTCGATGGACCAACGCGCCGGCATCGTCAACGCCGCGAAGACGCGGAAACACGACCGACGAGCCGGGCGGCTCGGCCAGCTCGAGTTGCGGATGCGCGGCGAAGAACTCGCGCGCGTGCGTGATGTTGCCGCGAAGCAGTCTGGCCGCGCGTTCTGCCACGTGCGGCAGCGAGGCGAACGCGAATGCCGCCAACCGGTCCGCGGGCGCGCTCTCCGCGTTGTCGACAACATCGCGAGTGCGGCGAATGCGGACGGCGACGTCTGGCTCCGCGATCGCCCAGCCGCACCGCAGTCCCGCCAGTCCGTACGATTTCGTGAGGCTGCTCGTCGAGATGAACGGTCCGTCGAGCGTCGCCGCAGGCGTGCCGCGCCCGGCGACGACAAAGTTCGCGCCGTCGAGGTACACCTCGTCGACGAGCGCGCACGCGCCGGCCCGTCGCGCCAGCGCGCCCAGCGCCACGAGCGTCGCCGGATCGATCACGGCGCCGGTGGGATTGTGCGGAGAAGTCACGATGATGAGCCGCGTGCGCGGCGTCAGGCGCGCGGCAAGATCGTCGAGATCGAGGCGCCAACCGTGCTCGAATCGCCGGTCGAAACGCTCGACCCGCGCGCCGACGAGCCGGCACGCGCCGATCAATGGATCGTAGGTCGGACGTTCGATGAGGACGTCGTCTCCTGGACCCACGAGCGCCGCGATCGTCAGAAAGTTCGCGCCGGAGCAGCCATGGCCCGTGACCACGCGATCCTCGGTCACGCCGTAGTGCCTGGCAATCGACCGCAGGAGCGGCGGGTACCCGTTGTCGTTCGGCGCGGTGATGTCGACGGCGTCGCGCGCGCCCGGCAAATCATCGAGCGTGCAGGGCAGCAGGTTGCTGCCCGCGAGATCGATCCCGGCCGGACGTCGGGTCTTGGCCCAGAGCAGGTACGGGGCAAGAGGGGAATCAAGCATATGAGTGTGAAAGTCGGGAAGTCGGGAAGTCGAGAAGTCGAGAAGTCGAGAAGTCGGGAAGTCGGGAAGTCGGGAAGTCGAAAAGTCGGGAAGTCGGGCCCTGTCACGATGGCCTTCGAGCCGACTGTCCCGCGAAGAAGTAGTACACGGGAATGCCGAGCAGGAGAAGGGCCGCGCCGACGGCCGACCGTGTGGGCG
>CAYQRM010000177.1:0-16522 GCA_964419785.1 uncultured Solibacteraceae bacterium
ATGGCTCGAAGCTCGTCATCGAATCCAAGCAGGAAATGAACATGGGCGGGAACGCCATGACGATGGCGACGACGCGAACGCTATCGCTCGACGCGTCGGGCCATCTCGTGGTCGAGACCACGCGTTCGGGGATGCAGGGCAGCGCGATGACCACGAAGATGGTCTACAAGAAGGGACACCCGTAGGTCTCGCGCGGTCCCAACCGTTTGCGCTGCCGGCCTGGTCGTGCTATATCTACCGCACCGCAGGAGATATGAGACGGCACGACGCGCTGGGCGAATTCGAGCACGCGGTGCTGGCGGCGGTTGCGCACCTCGACGCCGACGCGTACGGCGTGACGATCCGGCGCGAGATCGAATCGCGCACGCGCCGGCATGTGTCGATTGGCGGGCTGTACACGGCGCTCGATCGTCTCGAGCGCAAGGGCTACGTGACATCGACGATGTCGGATCCGACACCGCGCCGGGGCGGCCGGTCGAAGCGGCACGTCCGCATCACCTCGATCGGCAGCGGCGCACTTCGCCAATCGCGCGAGTTCCTCGAACGGATGTGGGCCGGCCTTGCCCTCGAACCCCGCCGGAGCCGCACATGAGAGACGCCCCTCCCCGCCTCGCCGAACGGCTGCTCACATGGTCGCTCGCGCCGGATGAGCGGGCAGCCGTGCTCGGCGATCTCGCCGAGGAGTTCTCTGAGCGCGCCGACTGGACCGGCGAGCCGGCCGCGCGGCGCTGGTACTGGCATCAGGCGCTGACGTCGATTGCGCCGAACGCGCTGCGGCGTTTCGAGCAGGATTCGCGGCGGCGAGGGCTGACGCCGGCGGGCTCTGCGGCGCTTCTGCTGCTATGGTTGATGTTCGCGGTGCAGCTGGTCGCTGGGCCGCTCATCCCCCGGTCGGCCGTCTTCCAGCTCGTCCAAGGGCTGGCCGTCGTCCTGCTGCTGTGGGGGGCGTTTCGACAGAACCGCAGCCGGATGCGCGGGAGTTTCTTCGCCGTCACGTTTCTCTTGGTACTCGCGCTCTTTCTGATCCGCGGTCTCGACCAGACCCCCGCACATCGACGACTCATCACGGACATCCTGAGACCCATATTCCTCGTGTGGTACGCGGGAACACTCTGGCCGTGGTGGCCGAAGGAGACGACGGAGTCCGGCGCGCGATCGTGACGATCGGTTAGGAGTCCCCAGCTGCCCGTGCGACGGCTGACGCAAAAGTCTTCGCGTCAATCGCCGGATACCGGTAGAGCTTGTCCTTGACGCGGTCGAAATAGTCCCGGAGCGCCTGTCGATCGATCAGCCCGCGATCGATCATGGTTCGGACGTCGCTTTGATCCTGATCATGCCCGCGCTCAATCTTGGCCAGCGCCTGCGCGTACAGGTCGAAATGATGAAAAGTGATCGCGCCGTGCTGCGCGATGGTCTCGCTGCGAGCGGCCCAGTCCTCGCGGACGGGAATGAAGTCGTCCGGCGCCGCAAGTTCGATATTGACGTTGAGTGAATCCTTCAATCGCGACACGGCTCGGAGCAGCTCGTCCGAATCCGGGACGATCTTGATGTCGATGTCGATCGTGGTCGGCCGCCATCCCATGAGGACGGCGGTGGCGCCGCCGGTGAAATAGACGTGCGTCGGCCTGTGGGCTTCGCGTCCGAGCGCGGTCATGACGTCGAGCACGCGGGCCCGATTCGTCAGCGCGCGCACGACAGCGCTCGTTCGAAACTGACGAGCCGACGAATCAGGGCATTGTAGCGGCCGTGCGCGGCGTCCGTGTCTTCGGACGCGAGCCGCTCGTAGAGTCGATGTTCGGGGTGCGGCGGGCCGGCCGGCACCTCGACGCCCAACTCGCGCAGGCGCGGCGCGCCGATAGAGACGAGCAGCGCTGGCACTGATTCGACTCCGCTCGCGAGATCGGCGAGCCCGGCGTCGATGAGATCCGCGCCCGGGAGCTCGCGAGCGAGTGGCCGCACGGCTCGATTATAGATGGGTCCTCGCCTACAGGGTTCTGAGCACCTCCTCCGTGTCCGCGCCAAGCACAGGCGCCGGCCTCAGCTCCGGCGCGTCTTTCGTGAACGGCGGCAGAATCGTCCTCAGGCCAGGCACAGACGTGACGACTCCCCGCGCGGCGACGTGCGGATCGGCGAGCGCCTCCTTCGGCTGATTGACGGGCGTCAGGCAGACGTCATGGCCTTGGAAGAACGCGAGCCACTCGTCGCGCATGCGCGTGCGAAAAATCGCACGGACCTCGTCGAGGAGCGCCGCCTGATCGGCGGGCGTCGATCGATGCCGCGCGGTGAGCTCAGGCCGTCCAATCCGCTCGCAGAACGCCTGCCAGAACTTGAGCTCCAGGGCGCCGAGCGCGATCAGCTGATCGTCCTTCGTGCGGTACACGTTGTACGACGCGTGATCGCCCAACGTCGGCAGGCCGTCCGTCGCGCGCTCGCCGCCGTCGACGAGATCGCGCGCCGCCGGGAGCATCAGCCAATAGAGCGCGGCCTCGTGCATCGAGATATCGATCGACTGCCCTTCGCCGGTCCGCGCCCGGCCGACCAGCGCGGCCAGCATCCCAATCACCGAGGTCATCGCGCCGGCGCCAATGTCCGCGATAAACATGTGCGGCAACTGCGTGGGGTCCGGTCGATCCACGGCGAGCAACCCGGAAATCGCGACGTAGTTCAGATCGTGCCCCGGCAGCTCCGCGTACGGTCCGGACTGGCCGTAGCCGGTGATTGAACAATGAATGACGCCTGGGTGGGTGGCCCGAATCTGTTCGCCTGACACGCCCAACCGTCTCGCCGCGCCGGGCCGAAAGCTCTCGACGACGATGTCGGAGCGCGCGATGAGACGGTCGAGCGTCGCGCGCGATGCCGCATCACGCAGATCGAGCGCGATGCTGCGCTTGCCGCGATTGAGCAGCACGTCGTAAATGCTCCGCCCGTCGACGAGAGGCGGCAGCTGCCGCGTCGGATCGCCCCCGCGAGGATCTTCGACTTTGATCACTTCCGCGCCCAGCTCGGCGAGCATCAACGTCGCGAACGCACCCGGCACGAGGCGGGTGAGGTCGAGGACACGGACGCCGGACAGTGGAAAGGACATATCAAGTTAGAAGTGAGAAGCCAGAAGTAAGAAGTTTCGGAATGTCACGCTGTGTTGTTTCCCTCTGCACTTCTAACTTCTCACTTCTGGCTTCTAACTTGATCGGCGAAGTCTGCTATGCGAGTAGCCATAGGCGAAGTACAAGACGAGCCCGATGAGCAGCCACACGCCGAATCGCGCCCACGCGATCGCCGGCAGGCCCTTCATGACGAACACGCAGAGCGCGGCGCCGAGAATCCCGACAACGTGGACGAACTTGACCCTGAATGGCCGCGGGCGCGTCGGATCCGTGTAGCGCAGAACAATCACGCCGATGCAGACGAGCACGAAGGCGAACAGCGTTCCAATGTTCGTGAGGTCGTACGTCTCTCCCGCGTCGCCAATCAGCGACCAGGCCGCCACGAAGACGCCGGTCACCAGCGTGGTCATGTACGGAATGCGCGTTCTCGAATCGACCCGCGCCGCCCACTGCGGGAGCAGCCCGTCGCGCGCCATCGCAAAGAAGATCCGCGGCTGGCCGTACTGAAAGACGAGCAGCACGGCCGCCATCGAAAACACCGCGCCGAGCGCGACGATCTTCGCAATCCCCTGCAGGCCGGTCGCGTTGAGCGCGTACGCGAGCGGGTCCGCGGCCTTGCCGAGCTCGGTGTAGGGCACCATCCCCGTCAACACCGCGCCGATGATGATGTAGATCACCGTACAGATCGCGAGTCCGCCCAGAATCCCGATCGGCAGGTTCCGCTGCGGGTTCTTCGTCTCCTCGGCCGCAGTCGAAATAGCATCAAACCCGATGTACGCGAAAAACACGATCGCCGCGCCCTGATGGATCCCAGTGAAGCCGTTCGGCGCAAAGGGCGTGTAGTAGGCCGTGTTGATATGCGTCAGGCCCGCGACGATAAACAGCGCCAGCACGGCGAGCTTGACGATGACCATGATGTTGTTGGCCGTCGAGCTCTCGCGGGCGCCGCGCAGGAGCAGCCACGTGATCAGCATCACGATGCCGAACGCCGGCACGTTGATGAGGATCGGCATGCCGAGAAACTTCGGCGCCGAATCGAGGAGCCCGCGCACCGCGGGATCGCTGCTGAGCAGCGCCGTGCGATAGCCGGTCGTGAGCCATGCTGGCAGATCCACCCAACCGTTGAGCAGCGACTTGAAATAGTCGCCCCACGAGATCGCCACCGCGACGTTGCCGACCGCGTACTCGAGAATCAAATCCCAGCCGATGATCCACGCGACGAGTTCGCCGAGCGTCGCGTAGGTGTACGCGTAGGCACTCCCGGCCTGCGGAATCATCGACGCCATCTCCGCGTAGCACAGGCCCGCCAGCGCGCAACACGCGCCGAGCAGCACGAACGACAACACCAGCGCCGGCCCCGCGCCGACGCGCACGACCTGGCCGTCGACGATCTGTCCGGCCGCCGCCGAGCCGATCGATCCGAAGATACCGGCGCCAATCACCGCGCCAATCGCCAGCATGATCAAGTCGCCAGCGCCCAGCACGCGCTTCAGCGAACGATCGCCGCCGCCTTCCGACTCGCTCAGAATCTGATCGAGGGGCTTGACCGAGAAGAGAGACATTGGGGAGAGAGGATAGACAAGTCAGAAGTGAGAAGCCAGAAGTTAAAAGTTCGGAACAGCACACGTGTCACGCTGGCGCTCCGAACTCCTAACTTCTGGCTTCTCACTTCTCACTTCCTGCGGCCAGCGGCCGCAGGTTCACTTCCAGTCTCCACAGCGTGTCGTTCGACGCCAGCACGACGCCGCCCTCCGGATCGAACGCGACGCCAATGAGCGCCGGCGCCGAGAGCACCAGCTCCGGTTCCGGCTTCGCCTGTCTCAGATCGATCTTGTACAGCCCCGCCGATCCCGCGAGCGCGTCGACGACGAAGAGCGCGCCGGCGGAGTCGAACGCGAGTCCCTGCGGCCGGCCGAATCCGTCGGCCACCACATCAACGAGTCGATCGCGCGACACGCGGTACACGGGATCGTGCGATGCCAGCGTCGGCGCCGTGACGTAGAGCGCGTCGTCAGGCCCGAGCGCGAGGTGAAACGCGGCGACGCTTGGCGGCAGCGACGCGTGCGTATCGACTTTCTTGTCCGGCGACACGCGGAGGATCGATCCGGATCGATCCCCCACGAAGAGCGTGCCGTCCGACGCGACGGCAAGACCCGTCGGCACGCCGAGTTCGGACGCGTAGATCTCCGCGCGATCGTCGTGTCCAAGCCGATAAACGTGCCCGTCGAATCGGCTCGAAATGAACAGATCGCCGGTCGGCCCGGCGGCGATGGCCGTCGGATTCGCGATCTCGACTCGGATCGCCTCGCGCGTGCCGTCGGCCGCGACGCGAAACAGCGGCATCTCGGATTTCGAGCCGCGCCCGCCACTGTGCGTCGCGTACAGACGTCCAAGGCGATCGAACGCTGGACTGTCGACTTGATGGACGCCGGTGGCGAGCACCCGCGCGACTTCGATGTATGCGGTCTCGCCTGGCAGCTCGTCGATGCGAATCGACGTCGTCCCGCCTTCCGCGGTGGCGGGCACCTGCACGCGCAGCGACTGACGCGACGCGCCGAGCACGCGCGCATCGTCGGGACCCACGAGCACGTGCGGCGGTCCGTCGGCGCCAAGCGGCAGATGCACACCGGACACAACGACGGACGCGCCGGGCACCGCCCAGCCGGGACGAATCGCAGTGATGACGTGTGGCACGACGCTCCGTTACGCGTCGTCGAGCTCGACGTTCCAGTAGACGTAGTCGCGCCAGCTTTCAGGCGCGTTGCGCAGACCGAAGGTGATCCGCCAGTAGCTCGGATGACGCAGAGCGGCCGGCGACTTGTCCGGCCGGCGCGGGTGACGCACCAGATGCATGCCCGCCTGGTCGGGCGTGCGGCCACCCTTGCGACGATTGCAGGTGATGCAACACGTGACAATGTTCTCCCAGTCCTTGCGGCCGCCTTGCGCGACCGGCACGACGTGGTCGAACGTCAGCTCGGATGTCGGAAAGCCGCTGCCGCAGTACTGACACCGGTGATTGTCACGAGCGTAGATGTTTGCGCGCGAGAACGGGACGTACTCCGATACGCGCCGCACGCGGATCCGGCGCAACAGCCGGATGACCGACGGCAGCTTGATGCTGAACGAGACCGAACGGACCTCGCGATCGTAGTGCGCGACGATCTCCACCTTGCCCTGGCACCAGAGCGTGATCGCCTTTTGCCAGTGCACGACGCGAAGCGGCTCGTACGTTGCGTTGAGCAGGAGCGTCTGTTCCATGCGCGAAATCAATTCATTCTGGCTGGACGTCGAAACCTTGTCAAGCGACGAGCCCACGTAACACTAATGTTGTCAGCGCTTTAGGTCGCCCTACCCTGAGCCCTGCGCGCGCAACGGCCATCGGCCGATAGCCCTTTCAGCATGACGACCGGCAGCCGTTGGCCGACGCGTCTCGTCCTCCTTGCGCTCGTCGCCCACGTGCTGTCGGTCGCATGCGCCTCGAGCGGCGCGGTTGCTCCGCCGCTGCCGTTTCCGTCAGCGCCCGCGGTACCGTCGTCGTCACCGACGTTGGACCACCCGAGTCTTGCGCCGACATCGCTGCCCGAAGCGGACGCGATTGTGCAGGACGCGCTCGCGTTTCAAGGCGTGCGCTACCAGCTTGGCGGCGAGGATCCCGCGGGCGGCTTCGATTGCAGCGGCCTCGTCCGGTACGTCTTCGAGCAACACCACGTCGACGTACCGCGAACAGTGGCCGAGCAATATCAGCAAGGCCGACACGTCGCGGTCGCGGACGTCCAGGCGGGCGATCTGGTCTTCTTCACCACGACCGGCCGGGGCGCGACGCACGTTGGCATCGCGCTCGGCACTGCGGGGCCCGGCGAGTTCGTGCACGCGCCAGGTGACGGAGGTGCAGTACGCGTCGAGCATTTCGACACGCCGTACTGGCGCTCGCGCATCGTCGGCGTGCGGCGCGTGTTCTGAGTTACTTCGGCGTCCCGAGGACGACCGGGGCGACTGGCGCGGCCAGGACTGGCGCCGGGTACATGTGCGCGTTCGGCGGATACGGCGGCGTCACCTGCGACATGTTGCGAAGGATGATCGCCTGGCGATTGAGCAGTCGCTTGTTCGGATGCGCGGGACTGTAGACGCGGGGATTGATGATCGCCCCGGCCAGCAGCGCGGACTGCTCCGGCGTGAGCGCGCTCGCCGGCTCGTTGAAATACGTCTGCGCCGCCGCCTCCGCGCCCCAGATGCGGTCGCCCCACTCGATGACGTTCAGATAGATCTCGAAAATGCGTCCCTTGGACAATTCGGACTCGAGCCGGCGCGTGATGAACAGCTCCGCGAGCTTGCGGTATGGATTGCGCGATGGTGACAGGTACAGATTCTTCGCGAGCTGCTGGGTAATCGTCGACGCGCCGCGCACGAATTGTCCTTTGTTCCAGTCGAGCTCGATCGCGGCCTTCAACTCGTCGTAGTCGATGCCGTCGTGCTGGGGAAAGGCCGCGTCCTCGGCGACGAGTACCGCGCGCTTGAGCGCCGGCGAGATCTTTCCGTAACCCACCCACTGCTGCTCGAAGTGCGGCGGCTTGCCGGCGCGCTCATCTTCCGCGGCGCGCAATTTCATGAACGCGGTCGTGGTGGGATTCTGCGTCTTGAGCGATCGGACGTCGGGTAGCGTGACCCACACGTAGGCCGCTGAGGCCAGCCCAACCGCGCCGACAGCCAGCAGCGTCTTGCCGATCCCGCGCAAAACAGGACGCACCATACCCTGATCGATAGTGTCGGCTCTGGCAGGGGTGCGCATCAGACCAATGCGCCAACAGTGACCGCCAGCGGCGTCGCCGCTTTCGATTCTGTCACCAGGAAACGAGATTGTCTGCCGCGGGCGCGGCGGGACCGAACATTTACCGTTTGCCGGCCTGAGCGCGTCGCGGCGAGGCGACCGAGGAGAAGGGCGCGTAGGCCGCGGCGATCTCGTCGCGAATGCCGCTCGACGCCGCGAGCAGCGGCGCCCGAACGGACCCGCCGGCATAACCCGCGAGCTCGAGCGCGACTTTCAGACCGGCGACGCCGTGCACGGTGCTCACGAGCTGCGCGAGGTGCGTGATCCTTCGCTGCAGATCGAGTGCGTCAGCGTGCCGGCCCGCGCGAACGTCGTTGTAGAGCGCCGTGCATTCGTCAGGCAGCACGTTGGCAACGGCGAGGATCGCGCCGGCCGCGCCGCTCACGAGCGCCGGGTAGACGACTGGCGCGCAGCCGCAGAGCACGGAAAACTTCGACGGATGAATGCTCGCGAACTGACCGAGCCGCTCGAGGTCAGGACTCGTCTCTTTGATGCCCGCAATGTTCGGATGCTCGGCGAGCCGCGCGACGAGTGAGACGCTGAGCGCGATGCCGGTCACCGCAGGCAGGTTGTAAAGCAACACCGGCACCGGCGACACGTCCGCCACTGCATGGAAGTGCCCGTACAGGGCCTCGGTCGTCATCTGCGAGCGATAGAAAAACGGCGTGCGGACGAGCACGGTATCGGCGCCGAGCTTGGCGGCGCGCTTGGCTGCGGCGATCGTCAGACGCGTCGACTCGCGGCCGATGCCGACGAAGAGCAATCGTTCGCTCGGCATCGCGTCGCGCGCGGCTTCCACCACCGCATCGCCCTCGTCATCGTCGAGAAGCGCCGCCTCGCCATTCGATCCGAGCGCGAGAATGCCCGCAAGATCCGTCGTCATCCAGCGCCGCACGTTGTCGGCCACCGCGCGCCGATCGACGCGTCCGGATGCATCGAAGATCGTTGGAATTGGGGGAAAAATGCCCTGTACGCGAATGCCCATCGCTGGAGGCTAGCTGTCGCGCGGGATCGTGTCAACGAGAGAGATCAGGAGTAGATTGTCGCAAGCAGGAGAGGCAGACAAATGACACGTCGGCTTGTGCGGTCGGTGCTGGTGATGCTGGTCCTCGGCGCGAGCGCGTGCTCGTCGCCGGCGGCAAGCGCGAAAAGCGACGCCGCGCCGCCGCCCGATCCGCGCCTCGCCGGCGCGTACCGCGTGGAGCGCAATGGCTGGGTCTTCGTGCATCTGCAGGGCGCGCCCGACGTGCTCGGGTTCCAGCACGGCTATCTGCTCGCGCCGGAAATCGCTGACCTCGTGCGCGTCGCGGGACCGCTGCAAAAGGAGCTGAGTCACAAGGATTGGGCGTTCTACCGCAAGGCCGCGGAGGACATTCTCTGGCCGAAGATCGAGCCCGAATATCAGCAGGAGCTCGACGGCATCGTGGCCGGAGCGGCCGCCGCGGGCACGAAAGTCGATCGCTGGGACATCGTCGCGATCAACGCGATCGAAGAGCTGCCGGGTTACTACGTCGGGTGGCTCGACAAGCAGCACGGCAAGAAGCCGTCAGTGAAGTCGCCGGAAAGCTGCAGCGCGTTTGTCGCGACCGGCGCCTACACGCGCGATCACCGCATCGTCATCGGCCACAACGCGTGGACCGACTACGTGATGGGATCGCGCTGGAATGTCATGTTCGATCTCGTGCCCGCGACAGGTCATCGCATGCTCGGCGACGGCCTTCCGGGCGTCATCGTCAGCGACGATGACTTCACGATCAATTCGAACGGTCTGATGGTGACCGAAACGACGATCTCGCGCTTCGAGGGTTTCGATCCACACGGCACGCCGGAGTTCATGCGCGCGCGCAAGGCCATGCAGTACGCCAACTCGATCGACGACTACGTCAAGATCATGCTCGACCAGAACAACGGCGGCTATGCGAACGACTGGTTGATCGGCGACAACAAGACCGGCGAGGTCGCGCGCTTCGAGCTCGGACTCAAGAACCATTCAGTCGAGCGCACGAAGGACGGCTACTTCGTGGGATCGAATTTCCCGGTCGGCAAGAAACTGATCGCCGAAGAGACGCATTTCAACGCGTCGAATGCCGGCAGCTCGCCCAACGCGCGGCGCGCGCGGTGGGAACAGGTGATGGCCGAGTTCAAGGGCCAAATCGACGCCGAAATCGGCAAGCGCCTCGAGTCGGACGCGTACGACATCGTCGCCAAGAAAGACGGCCCGAGCGAGCGATCCCTCTGCGGCACCGTCGACAACTCGCCGCGCGGCATTCCGGACTGGGACTGGCCCGCATATTTCCCGGGCGGCACGGTGCAGGCGAAGGTCACAACCGCGGCCATGGCGGAAAAGATGCAGCTGTGGGCCGCGATGGGCCATCCGTGCGCGCCGGATTTCGTCGCGAGCGACTTTCTCGCAAAGCAGCCGCAGTTTGGCTGGGCGCGGCCGATCCTGCGCGACATGAAGACGCAGCCGTGGACGGAATTTACGAGCGGGATGAAGTAAACAGCGCGTGCTCGGTGCGCGTGCCGCCCGCGATGTGCAGCGCGAACACCACCACAAAGATCGCCAGCGCCGACGCCAGCAGCCACGGCGCTTCGGCCATCATCGTGACGTTGCCCGCTTCCTGAAGCATGGTCCCCCAGCTCGCCGTGGGTTCGGGAAACCCAATGCCGAAGTACGACACGGTCGCTTCGGCGACGAGCAGCGCCGGCACGAGCAGCACGATCTCGACCAGGACAAATCCGCGCGCTGCGGGAACGAGATGGCGAAGCAGTCCGAACGTGCCCGCGCCTGATGCGCGTGCCGCTTCCGCGTACTCGCGCGTGCGCTCCGTTGCGACGATCGCGCGAACGCCTCGTGCGACGTGCGGCCATGCCGATGCCGCGAAGAGCGCCGTCATGAGCGCGAAGACCTCCGGCGCGCCGAGCACGAGCGGCAGCAGCCCGCGGAGCACGAGGATGACATACGCGCCGGGCAGCACCAGGATGAAATCGGCGACCAGCATCAGCCACCGATCGAGCCGGCCGCCGCGCGTCCCGGCGATCCCACCCACGAAGACGCCGATGAGGAGCGCACCGATCGTCCCGCCGGCGGCGACGCCGAGCGACAGCTCCGCGCCGCGCAAGAGCCGCGAGAAAACATCGCGCCCGAGCTCGTCGGCGCCAAGCAGCAGGAGCGGACCGTCGTGCTCGTCGATCGAGACCACGCGTCCCTCGTCGAACCAACGCAACGGAATCGTACGAGAACGATCGTCGCTGTAGGTGCGCGTGATGCGATCGTCGAGATGCTGCGCGTACACGAACGGTGCGTGCCAGCCAGCGGCGTCCCGGAGGTGCACGCGCATCGGCGGCGCGTACGCCCGGTCCGCGAACTGATCGCCCGACCGGTGCGGCGCGATCGCTGGACCGACGAGCGCGATCAGCGCGATCGCCGCAATCGGGATCAAACCCGCGCGCAAGCCTCCTGCGGGCGTCATGTCTGCTCTCGCACGCGCGGATCGACCACCGCGCGGCCGATGTCGGCAATGACGTTGCCGAGCGCGATGAGAACAGCCCCCGCCAGCGCGCAGCCGGCGACGAGGTAGACGTCACGGCCCACGACCGCGTCGTAAGTGAGCCGGCCGAGTCCTGGCCACGACGTGACCCATTCGACCGCGAGCGATCCGCTGAACAACGTGCCGATGACGATGCCGAATAGGCCGAGTACGGGCCGCAACGAACGGCGTACGGCGTGGGTCCAGAGGAGTCGCACGCGCGGCACGCCGCGCGCGGCCGTGGCGACGAGATCGGGCGCGGCCAGCGCTTCGCTCGTCGCCTGCGACTGCAGCCGCTCGATCATCGCCGCGAGCGGCAGCGCCAGCGCGAGCGCCGGCAGCGCCAGGCGTCCCGGCTCGACGGAGAGCGCGCCGGTCACGAGCGCGAACCAAAGCAGCACGAGCGCGCCGACGAGCGGCGGACAGGCGACGAGCGCGAGCGAGATCGGCGTGATCGCGCGCGCGAAGACGCTTCGCGGCCGCGCGCCCGTCAGCACGCCGAGAGGCACGCCGATGATCAACGCCACCGCGAGCGCGACGGCGGCGAGCTCAGCCGTCGGCCCGGCATGTTGTCTCAGGAGATCGGCGACCGGACGACCGTATTGCGACGACTGTCCCAGATCGAATCGCGCGACGCCTGCCAGCCACGCGCCAAGTTGCCACGAGATCGGGCGACCGAGGCCAAGACGCGCGCGCTCCTGCGCGCGAGCGGCCTGACCGCCGGGCGTGAAGACAAGATCGCTCGTGGCGTCGCCCGGGACGAGGCGCGTGAGCACGAGCGCGCTTGACGAGACGAGCAGCACGAACAGGACCGCGGCGAAGAGACGACGGGCGAGAAATGCGGCCATGCCGCGGTTCACTGGCGCGGCGTGCTGGCGCGCGGCGCAAGCGACAGCACTTCCGCGTTCCACAGCACCGGAGGGCCGAGCACGGACGGCGTCGCGTCACGCACCCGGGCGGACATCGGAATGGTCACCTGCTCGGCGACGAAGTAGATCGCGGGCATGTGCTCGGCAAAGATCTTCTCGGCGTCGCCAAAGAGCCGCATGCGCTCCGCGGGATCGACAGTCGCCGCCTGGCGGCGCATGAGATCGTCGATCGACGCCTCCCATGGTCGCGCGGGCTTCGTCTGGTTCGGCTGCCACACGTGAAAACCGCCTGAGCTCAGCCAGAACTCGGGATTACGCGCGGGATCGAACGAGTCGGTTGGAAAGTAGAAGTACATCGCGTCGTACCCGCCGCCCGTGTATTTCTCGAGCATCGCGCCATGCTCGAGCGTCACGACGTCGACGCCGAGCCCGATCTGCCGAAGTTGCTCGGCGAGAAACGCGACCGATCGCTCGCGCGTCGTGTTGCCCTGTTGGGTCAGGATGGAGAACCTCGCCGGACGACCGGCCGCGTCTTCGAGCAGGCCGTCGCCGTGGCGATCGACGAGTCCAATCGACGCGAGCAGCGCCTTTGCCCGCGCGATGTCATGCTCGGGAGCCGGCGCCGGCGTATACCACTGGCGATTGCCGGGGGTGATCGGCCCGGAGATCGGCTCGGCCGCGCCGAGGTACACCGAGTCGGCCAGCCTCTTGCGATCGACGGCGAGCGAGATCGCGCGGCGCAATTCCTCGCGCTGCAACCACGGCCGATCCTTCGCGGATGCTGCGCCGGGCGTCAGGTTGAACCACAGGCAATTGGGCGTCACGGTCAAGCCCGCATCGACGAGCTTGATCTGTCCGCCGGTCTCGAGCTTGCGAAGAGAGCCGAGGTCTTCGGGCCGCGCAGGCCCGGTCGTGAGATCGGCCGTGCCGGCTTCGAGTCGAAGAAGCTCCGCGTTCTGCTCCGGCACGATCTGGAGATCGATTCCCGCAAGTCTCGGCAGCGCGCCGTGATCGTCTTTGCCCCAGAAATGCGGATTGCGCGCGAACACGAGGCGCTCGCCCGGCACGTACTGCGTCAGCACGAACGGTCCGAGGCCGACAAGATCGGTCACCGGCGTCGAAAGTCCCCACGCGTCGTGAAACGTACCGGCCTGGTAAGCGGCCTCGAGCTTGTGGCGCGGCAGGATCGGAATGGCGTCAAGCAGCGACAGGCCCGGGCCGTACCGCTCGGCAAACGTCAGGACGATCGTGTTGTCGTCGATCGCGCGAACATCGATCGGTTGGCCGCCGACGAGCACGCTCGACGCGAGTTGGGCGCCAACTTGCTTGTCGAAGAGCACGCGAAAGGTGAACTGCACGTCCGCGGCGGTGAACGGCGTGCCGTCCGAGAAGACCACGCCGGGCCGCAGTTTCAGCGTCCAGACCCGGCCGTCGGGTGATGAGCTCGTCCAGCTCATCGCGAGCCGCGGCTCGAGCTGACCCGTGGCGTAGTTCAGGCGCAGGAGCGTGGCCTGCGTCAGCCTGGCGAACAAGTCCTCGGCCGCGAGGGGTGAGACCAGCCGGTTGAACGTCTTGGGCTCGGATCTGAAAGTCGCGACGAGGCGATCGGCGGCCGCATCGTGGCCCTCGGTCCCACCAGGCTTTCCGCCCGAGCAAGCCACCAGCGAGAACACGAAGCACGCGGCAAGAAGTCTTGCCGAGAGCCGCGTTGGGACTGGCGGCTTGCCGATTTTCACTTTTGTCGCTCCGGGCTAACGTTCTTGAACCTGAGTTTCAAGATTGGCGTCGAAGGGGCTGCTAACCCCCACTCTTTGGGCAATCTGGCCGTGCCTTTTGTCCAATAGATACCAAGACTGCAAGGACCCTGACGGATCCGTAATTGCGGACTCGAAACTGTCGCTCGTCATACGAGCGCAAAGCACTGAAAATGCGTGAATTAGGCCTATTTCCTAAAGCTCGAAATTGTCATTTCCTGGTACGGTACATGCGTGTAATCGACCAGCGCTGTCTTACACTTTTGTAAGTCAGACACCCGGGTGGATTATGGCTCTTCGTCGCCTCCCCTTCTTCTCGCGTCGCGCGCTCGCCGGAACTCTTATCGGCCTGACCGCGACAATCTTTGGGCTCCCCGTCCCAGCCCAGGCTCAGCACCAGGCCCGGCTGTCGAAGGGACTCGCGCGCGAGATTCAGCAAACCCCTGACGCCACGGTCAGCGTGATCGCCGGAGGCCCGCAGGCCGAGATGGATCGGCTCGCGCAGACCTACGGCCTGACCATCGTCTCCCGCTTCGATTCAGGCGCGAAGCTGACGGGCACGGCCGCGCAAATCAATCTGGCGGCGTCCGATCCCGGTGTGACGTCGCTCGCGGAAGACGAGAAGGTCGCCGGCACGATGGCTGTAACGACAGCGTCGACCGGCGCGAGCCAGTTGTGGAGGGGCAACGGCGGCAACGGCAACGGGAATTTCGGTGGTATCACCGGGCGCGGTGTGACAGTCGTCGTCATCGACTCGGGCATTGCGCCGAACCCTGATCTCGACAACCGCGTGATGACGTGGGTCGACCTCGTCGATCCGTCGGCCACCACGCGTGTTGACGCGTACGGCCACGGCACGCATGTCGGCGGCATCATCGCGGGCAGCGGCGCCGGCAGCCGCGGAGCGCAGGGCGGCGCTTACATCGGCATGGCGCCGGGCGCGAATCTCATCAGCGTTCGCGTGCTCGGCCCCGATGGTTCCGGCTACGTGTCGGACGTCATCAAAGCCATCGACTGGGCGATTGCCAACAAAGACAAATTCGACATCCAGGTCATCAACCTCTCGCTCGGTCATCCGGCAACGACGGCGCCTGGTGATGATCCGCTGGCGAAGGATGTGGAGCGCGCGGTCGCGAACGGCATCGTCGTCGTGTGCTCGGCAGGCAATCTCGGAAAGACGGACGACGGCACGCCGATCGTGGGCGGCATCGTCTCTCCCGGCGACACGGCCGGCGCGCTGACGGTCGGCGCACTCAACACGCACGGCACGGTCGCGCGCAGCGACGATACGATCGCCACCTACAGCTCGCGCGGCCCCGTCGGCGATCCGGATCAGCCGTCGAGCTGGCAGTTGAAGCCGGATCTGGTCGCCCCGGGCAACGCGATCGTCTCGGACGGCAATCCCGGCAGCTATCTCTGGAACAACTACCCGTCGCTGCAAGTGATCGGAGCGAACGGCGGAAGTTACATGACGCTGTCGGGCTCGAGCATGGCTGCGGCCGTTGTGTCTGGCGCAGTGGCGCAAGTTCTTCAGGCCAACCCCAAGCTAACACCTGCGCAAGTGAAGTTCGCGCTGCAGTTCACCGCACAACACGTCGATGGCTTCGGCTTGATCGAGCAAGGCGCGGGCAGCCTTAACGTGCCGCTCGCCGTCGGACTCGCGACGAGCCACGGTTTCACCGATGCGCCAGCGTCGGATGTCATCGGCGGAGAGACGGTGAATGAAGGGCAGATGGTCTTCCAGCCCGCTGGCACCGTTCAGAGCAACACGATGGTGTGGGGCTCCACCATGGTCTGGGGTTCCACGATGGTCTGGGGCTCCACGATGGTCTGGGGCTCCACGATGGTTTGGGGCTCCACGATGGTCTGGGGCTCGACCATGGTCTGGGGCTCCACGATGGTCTGGGGTAGCAGCGCTTGCGTGTCTGACGGTCCGCCTAACGCACGTGATCTGGAAGCGCCGCAGCCTTGTTCTCCTGGGGGATGAGTCCAGGAGCGTTTTCAGATTCGTAAGGAGTTTCTATGACTCGTCAGCGGCGGAGTTTGGATTCATCGAAAGGAGCAACGTCCATGCGGCACCCAGCGATCATCGTTTGGAGCTAACTTTGGCACGGGGCTTGAAGCCAACCGAGGAGGAAGCTCCTGGCTTGGATAAAGGTTTTTCTAGCGGAGCCGATATGACGCATCAGATCATTGTCTGGACCTAGCGGAAAGGGACCAAAGGCCACGATGGTGCCCGGGCCTTCAGATCCGCTTCTGGTCACATTTGTATGCCCGACCAAAATGCCCAGGCACTTCCGCGAACAACGCGCCTCTACGTCCTCTCCGTAGCGTCGCTCGGCGCCCTTGTTGTCGGGCTTAGCGTTTCGGGCGTCATCAATCAACCGCCCGATTGGCATGCCCAGTGGTTGTCGTTAGTTGCACTAACGGTCGTAAGCGG
>CAYQRM010000178.1:0-2116 GCA_964419785.1 uncultured Solibacteraceae bacterium
TGTCTTTTTGGAGGACATGTCCTCTAAAAAGACACCCGGCGTTATTTCTCAGCCCGACAACGTCTCGATCATCCGCGCGAGCTCAGCCTGCGCTTTGGTGCGGTCCGCCGTCAGCTGGTCTGATTCCTTGCGCAACGCCTCGAGCCGATTCTCCTGATCGTCGAGCTGCTTGACGTATCGCTGGACGAGCTGGCGCTCCTCGGCGCTGCCCTTGAGCGACTTCATGTTCTCGCGCACGCGATCCTGATCGCGGCCGATCGCGGCGATCTCGTTCTGACGCGTCGCGAGCTCGCTGCTGAGCCGCGCAATTTCCGCCTTTTGCGCGAGCACCTGCCTGAGCGACGCCTGGAGCGCCGGCGAAATCAGCTGGTCGCGCACGAAGAGCGTTACTTGATCGTCGGTGATCGAATTGATCGAATACTGCGTCTGCCCCTGGCGCACTTCCTCGACCACGAACGTCGACGTCGTCTTCGGCGCAATGTTGACGCGGAAGCGATGCCAGGCGGCAGTGGTCTCCGTCGGCGCGAGCGAGCCGCCAACCGTCCAGCCCACGCGCACGGGATGCTCGATGACCAGCACGCGCGGTTCGGTGTCCTCGTTGCGCGCGGTGTACGTCCGCCGCTGGCGTTCTTCAGTTTGTTGAATGACGAGTCCCCGCGAGATAGACACCTTTGTCGTCTTCGACGGCAGCGATTCGCCCTTGGCGTCCACTTGAACGCCGAGATCGGCGGCGAACGACAGCAGCCGTTTTTCGCCAGGCTTGAGCGGGTCCATCAACCCTTCGCCCGCGAACGCCTGGCCTTCGACGACCGAGAAGCTGCCGCCGTCGAGCGTGAGGCCGGTTGCATTGGTGAGCCACAGCGCGCGCAGCGGACGCGGACTATTGGCGTTCGCGTTCCAGAGCGACACTTTTTCGGCGTCGACGTCGCTCGAGAGGATCGGCACGAGCGCAGATTGATCTTTCCGAATCGTGACGGGTTCCTTGAGCTTGTACTCGAACAGATCGCCAAGCTGCGCCGCGTCCGCGGCCGTTTGCGATCCCGCGCGGAACATGTCGACGGAGGGAGGCGGTGGCGGAGCCGCCGGATTCATGGCGCGCGGCGCATTCGCGGGTGCGCCGCCGCGTCCACCTCCGGCGCCGCCCGCAACCCCGGTCGTCGTGCGCTTCGTGTCGACCGCCGGAGCGCCCGCGCTCACGGTCACCTCTTCGCTGACCGCGCCGACTTGCATGGTCACGTTCATCACGCTTTCCATGCCGCCAGAAACTTCGACGCCCTGACGCACCACGGTCTTGAAACCGCCGAGTGCGAATCGCAGTTCGTATACACCGCCCGGCACGTTCCCGATGCGGTATCGCCCGGTCGCATCCGTCAACGCGGTCGCCACGACGTCGCCGTTCGCGGTCACCTGCACTGCGACGCCAGGGAGCACTCCGCCGGATTGATCGCTCACACTGCCGGCCAGCGCGCCCGGGCTGCCGTTGCCGAGGCCGGCCTGATGCGTTTGCGGCGAGAGCAGCACGCGATCCGGCAGCGGCACGACCGGCCGCTGCACGTAGTACGGACGCGAAATCGCTTCGATGAACGATTGCGGCGCGCCCGCGACGAGCGAAAGCTGGACGTTTTCCCAGTCTTCGCCGACGGTGTTGTCCACGATGGCCCAGCCCTGGAGCAGCGGCTTGCGCGCGTCGCCGGCCGTCGGGAGTACGAGCCGATACGTCGCTTTCCAGACGGGCACTTCGCTGATGTAGCTCACGAACAAATCGCGCTCGCCGGTGCCGGTCGTCGAGATCGCGAGCCGGCGCACGTCCTGATTGCGGGCCGAGGCGACGAGCGAGAGATACCGTCCGACTTGCTGCGTGAGATCCGAATCGACGATGCGGACGGTGACGCCGGGCGTGAGCGCGATGGTCTGAATTTCGCCCGCGTCGGTCACGACCGAGAGCATGTCGACGGGGATCGCCGTGTTGCCTTGTCGGTCGGCGCCCTGCTCAACGCTCAGCAGCCGGCCGGTCACGCGCGACGTCGCCGAGTGCACGTCGAGCCGCGCGCCGCGCAGCGCGGACAGGAACGCCGCGCGCGTCGTGTCCTCGCCGACCGGCAACTGCAGCGCGGCG
>CAYQRM010000179.1:0-17160 GCA_964419785.1 uncultured Solibacteraceae bacterium
CTCAGGACCGTCACGGTCTAGTGACGCGTCGTCCGAAGTCCGCGGACTCCGGACGACACCGGAACCCCGGACCTCGGACTCAGGACCCTCACAATTTAGTGACACGTCGTCCGAGGTCCGCGGACTTCGGACATCGGACCCCGGACGACGCCGGAACCTCGGACCCCGGACCTCGGACTCAGGACCGTCACGGTCTAGTGACGCGTCGTCCGAGATCCGCGGACTCAGGACTGGGGACGCCGGACGACGCCGGAACCCCGGACCTCGGACCTCGGACTCAGGACCGTCACGGTCTAGTGACACGTCGTCCGAGGTCTAACACGGTGGAATCGTAAGTTGCCGATGGCGGTTTGGATCATACTGAGCCGAGCGGCTTCATCGGATGCGACTCATGCAGCGCCGCCACCGTCTTCTTGTAGGACTTGCGATCGCGTCCGCCGGCGCGATCGCTTTCGCACGCGACCAGCCCGCGCCGGAGCCGACGGCGCCAGCGGCCTCGCCGACAACCGAACTGCACGGCCGCGTCGTCGACGGCGTCACGCACTCGCCGCTGCCCGAGGCCGTTGTCACGCTGGGAGGCTCGGGCGCGCCCCGGCGCATCATCGTCGATTCAAAGGGACAATTCAGTTTTCGCGATCTCGGGCCCGGAACCATCACACTCAACGCGACGCGCGGCGGTTACTTCGGTAGCGGCAATGGCGATCGTGACCCGGCGGCGCCGCCGCTCGTGATCGATCTCGCAAACGATCAGCACGCGAGCGATCTCACGCTGCCGCTCTGGAAGCTTGGCGCAATCTCGGGCTCGGTTGTCGCCGACGGCGACCCGCTCGTGGGCATCGAGATTCGTGCGCTCCGGAAGAGCCTGGTCGCCGGCGCGTGGCGGCTGGTTTCGGTGGCGACGACCACCACCGACGACCGTGGCGCGTACCGTCTCAGCGGCCTCGTGCCCGGCGAGTACGTCATCGCCGCGCGACCGGATCGCGAGCCGGAGACGGCGCTGCTGTTGAGCATGCTCTTGGCGACACCGGCGTCGTCTGCCGACGTCATGGCCGCGGCCACCGCGAGCGGGCTCGGCGTGCCGGAGAGAGACAGCAGTCTGAAGACGTACGCGCTGACGTTCTTTCGCGACGCGCAGACGTCGAGTCTCGCCGCGCGCGTGACGATCGACGCGAGCAGCGACAAGGCGGGAGCCGATTTTCGACTGCGCGCCATTCGCGGCGTCCACGTATCAGGCGCCCTGACCGGACTCGAGGGTCCGATCGAGGGCGCCGTCGTTCGCCTGTTGCCGGCTGACAGCACCCTCGAAACGGATCCACTCGAGTTCGCGGCCGCCGCGTGCGACAGCACCGGTCGGTTCGATCTGCCAAATATTCCGGCCGGCAAGTACGTCGTGACGCTTCTCTCGCGCCCTGCCGCACCTCCTGCGTCGCCGCAACCGCCACTGCCAGCCGAGCCGGTGTGGTGGGCGCGCACGTCGGTTGCCGTCGGCACTGCCAGCGTCCAGAGGCTCGTCGTCCCAGTGCGCCGCGGATTTACGGTGAGCGGTCGCGCGCTGTTCAGCGGAGCGGGGGCGCCTTCTGCGGCAGAGATCGCGCAAATCGCGCTGCGGCTCGATCCCGCGGACGGCCCACTGCCTCCTGGCACGCCGCCGTGGCGGGCGGCGATCTCGGCTGACGGACGATTCACGTCGATGAGCGTCCCGCCGGGAAAATATTTCGTGCGCGTCGCGAACGCGCCGCGCGGCTGGCAGCTCGAATCGGCACGAGCCGGAACCCGCGATGCGATCGACGAGGCGCTCGACATTCAGTCCGCCAACGTCGACGACGTCCTGCTGACGTTCAGCACTCGACCGCTCGGCGGTGTCAACGGACGCGTGGTCGATGCCGCCGGTGCGCCGGTGGCCGGCGCATCCGTGTTGATCTTTCCAGCCGAGCGCCGCGCGAGCGCTGACACGAGCGCGCAGGCGCGTCGCTTCAAGCTGGCGCGTTCAACGCCCAACGGCACGTTCGGTACGGGTGGGTTGCCCGCGGGCTCGTACCTCGCGATCGCGGTTCCGCGCGCGCCGGCGTCCGAGTGGCAGGATCGGGCGCGACTCGACTCGCTCGCACCACAAGCGACGCACATTGACGTCACGAGTGGCCCGCCGCAAAACATGACGCTGACCGTGACGACCTCGGCGGTGAAGAAATGAAGAGGATCGTTGCCGCCATCGCCGTCTGTCTCGGGCTCGTCGTTGCCGTCCGAGCAGAGCAGAAAGCGGCCGCGCCGGCTGCGACCCTGGCAGAGGTTTCAGGCGTCGTGCACACGAGCGCCGGCGGTCCGCCTGCGGCTCGCGCGATGGTGTTGATCGCGGGCACCGACATTGGCCTCTTGCGCGTGACGTCCACGGATGCCGGCGGGCACTTCAACTTCACAGGGCTCCCCGCGGGGCGGTTTCTCCTCGGCGCCGGAAAGCCCGCGTACCTCGCGGCGCTGTACGGTGCGGACCGCCCGGGACGTCCGGGCACCGAGATTTCGCTCACCGCGGGACAGAAGCTGCCTGACGTCACGCTCGATCTGCTCAAAGGCGGCGTCATCTCCGGACACGTCGTCGACGACGAAGGACAAGCGGTCGTCGGCGCGCGCGTGCGCGTGCTCCCGCGTCGGGATGTCGGCGACGAGGTTGTGTTGAGCGGAGACGCCGGCGATCCGTTCGGCGCGGTGACCGACGACCGCGGCGCGTATCGGATCTTCGATTTGATCCCGGGCGACTACCTCGTCGCGCTGCAGCCGCGTGGCATGGGCAATCCCGTCGTTGGGTACGCGTCCGTCTACTTCCCCTCGTCGCCGAGGGCCGACGACGCGTCGGCGATCCATCTGGCCGCAGGCGAGGAGCGAAGCGGTGTCGATCTGCGAACGTCAATCGTGTCGATCGCGCGGATCGATGGGATCGTCACGGGTGTGGCGCGCGGCGCGTCGGGTGTGCAGATCACGATGCGGCCGGCGAATCAGAACGCGTCGGGAGCCGTGCTCAACTCGCAAACTCTGCGGCCAGGACCCGACGGCCGGTTCGCATTCAACGGCGTCGTGCCGGGCGAGTACGACATCGTCGCGCGCACGGTGCCTCCGCCCGGCCCGCCCGAGGCGCGGACCGAACCGTTCGTGCCGCAGTGGGCGACCGATCGCGTTGTCGTCACGAACCCGCCGCCCGCGCCGCGAACCCTGACGCTCCGATCGGCGCTGACGATCTCCGGCCGGCTGACGTTCGATGGACGAAAGTCGCCGCCCGAGGACGTGAACTTCCGCGTCGGCGTACGGCCGACGCCCGGAAGCGGCGTGCCGAACGTTCCGGGACCCGTGCTGGTGGACAAGGACGGCAACTTCACGATCACCGACCTGACGCCTGGTCGCTATCGCCTCTTCGTCGCCGTGCCGCCGAACAACGTCACACAAGTGCCGGACTGGTTCGCGGCCACCGCGATCGCTGGCGGCCGCGACGTGCTGGACGTACCGCTCGCGCTCGGCCCGGAGGGCGCGCGCGACGTCACGATCGTGATGACCGATGACGCGCCCGAGATCGCCGGCACGGTGCGCGATGCGAAGAGCCAGGCCGTGCGCAACTGCTCCGTCGTCGCGTTTCCCGTCGATCGCACGCTGAGGTACCCGCAGTCGCGCCGCATCGCGGTCCGCCAGTGCGGCGACGATGGGTTGTTCGTCTTCGGGCTGGCGGCTGGCTTGCCGCCTGGCGAGTATTACGTGGCCGCGGTGCTCGACCTCGCGCCCAACGAGCAGTTCGATTCGGTGCTGCTCGACGGCGTTGCCCGGACGGCCGCGCGCGTCACGCTTGCTGACGGAGACAGCAAGACGGTGAACGTGTCGCTCGCGCGTCCTGAACGGTCGAAATAGCGCTCACACCGCGCCGATCGCACGGATTCCCGCCAGCGAAAACGCCACGATGTGCGCCGCGATGTCCGCTGGAGACGGCGGCGCGCTCTTTGATCTGGCGCGAAGGCGCTGCGTGATGGGATTCGAACGGAAGAGCAGGATCTGCGAGTGCACGCTCGTCACCGACGCCATCACTTTCGGGTGGTCGGGCGGCAGCCGTAAGAGCGCGCCCACAATCGAGGCGAGGTGATCGAGCCGCGGGCGCATGCCGCGATCGACGAGCGTCGCGAGCACGGGCGTCGGATCGATCATCTCGCGCGCGATGAAGCGATGCACCCACTCGTACACGGTCGAACCGACGAGCCGCTCGGTCACGACCGTGACGTACGCGCGCAGCTGCTCCTCTGGCGTGCCGCCGGCGGCCGCGGCTACGGCGAGATCTGTCGTTTCCTGCATCAGCGCGATCGCCTGCTCGGTCACCTCGCGATACAAGCCGAGCTTGTCCCCGAAGTGATAGTTCACGGCGGCGACGTTCGCGTGGGCCGCGCGACAGATCGCCCGCACGGTCACGCGTTTGTAGCCGGCCTCCGCGAACAGACGAATGGCCGCGTCGAGCAGCCGCGCTCTCGTGTCGTGATCGGCCGTGGGCTTCGCGGGACGATGCATGGTCAAAGCGTTCGTCTGAAGAGCGACACCGCGAGCGTCATCGTGACGACCGAGAAAATGCTCAGAAACAACAGGTCCGTCGTGATCGCGCCAAAGCCCGTGTTCTTCAGGAGCAGGCACTTGAACGCGTGCACGGCGTACGTAAACGGATCGACGTTCGAAATGCCCTGCATCCAGGCGGGAAAGCCCTGGATCGGATAGACCGCGCCGCTCGGAAAGTACAAGAGCGTGTTCAGCACGCCGAACGTCGCGCGCGGGACGAGCGGATCGGTGACGCGCACCATCAAGAGAAACATCAGGCTGATGAGCGCGAACGCCGTCAGCACGATCACGACGAACACGCGCAGCATTCGCATCGGCGCGAACGGGTCTGGCACGCCCGCGATCACCGCACCGACGGTCATCAATATCAAACCCGCCAGCACGGCCTTGATGGTTCCCGACAGGTTGAAGCCGACGACCAGCTCGAGCTTGCTGATTGGCGTGACAAGGTAGCCCTCGTGCAAGCCGCGCGCCTTGTCGTCGATGAAGATGATGCCGCCGCCGATCATGACCATCACGAAGATCGACATCGTGATCGTGCCCGGCAGCAGGTACTGAATGTACGGCACGTACGGATACATCTCGACGACGTCGAGGGTCGGCTGACTGGTGAGCCGCTCGCCGGTCGCCGCCGGCGCGTCGAGCGTGGTGACGAGCGACCCCATCGACGCCGCGAGCGTGCCGGTCACGAAGTTGTCCGTGTTGTCCTCGACGAGGGCCACGCGCGGGTTGTCGGATGCCAGCGTGCGGCGCGAGTAGTCTGGCGGGATCGTCAGGACGCCGTTGAGGCGGCCGTTCCGCAGATCCGTGAGCGCCTCGCCGAGATCGGCGTACTCGACCGTGTCGTAGGTCTTCGCGTTCGCCGAGACCGCGCTGAAGAGCTCGCGCATGCGGATCGCCGGCACGTGGTGGTCGAGATCGACGACGCCGACGCGCAAGTGCTTGACGTTGCCGCCAAACGCATAGCCGAGCACCACCAGCTGCAGAAGCGGCCCGATGAGCGACAGGACGATGAGCGTCGGACTCTTGGTGAACCGGCGCAGCTCGCGTTCGACGATGGCCCAGGCGCGCGACATGTTCAACGCCTCATGAACGAGAAGTCGTGCGCCGGCGCTTCCTGCAGCGCATCACGCAGCGCGCGGCCGGTGAAGTGCACGAACACGTCGTCAAGCGTCGTGCTCTGCACCGAGAGCGACTGCACCGTGATGCCGGCCTTCGCCGCGGCCTCGAGCAGCGCGAGCGTGGTCTCCGGGCCGTTGCCGGTCCCGAGGCGGAACACTTTCTCGCGGCGTGTCACTTCCTCGACTTCCGGCAGCGACGCGAGCTTCCGCTCCCAGCCCTCGGGCTCGGCGGAAAAACTGACCTCGAGCACGTTGCGGCCGGGGACCGACGCTTTGAGTGTCACGGGTGAGTCGAGCGCTTTGAGCTCGCCGTGATCCACGATCGCGATGTGATCGCAGAGCCGATCGGCCTCGTCCATGTAATGCGTCGTGATCAGGATCGTGAGGCCTCGCTGCTCCTTGATGCGGCGCAGCATTTCCCAGACGGCCACGCGCGAGACCGGATCGAGACCGGTGGTCGGCTCGTCGAGAAAGAAGATCTTCGGCTCGTGGACGAGGCCGCGCGCGATCTCGGCGCGGCGCCGCATGCCGCCCGAAAGGTTCTTCACCGGCTTGTCGGCCCACTGCGTGAGCTCGACCGCTTCGATGAGCTCGGGAATGATCTTGTCGCGCCGCGCCTTCGGCACGCTGTAGAGCTTGGAGTAGATCAGCAGGTTCTCGCGGACGGTGAGCTCCAGGTCACTTGTCATCGCCTGCGGGATCACGCCAATCGCTCGCCGCACGTCGTTTGCCTGCGTGCGGACGTCGAAGCCGTTGATGATCGCCGTGCCCGAGGTCGGCGGCACCAGCGTCACCATCATGCGGATGAGCGTGGATTTGCCCGCGCCGTTCGGGCCGAGCAGCCCGAAGACCTCGCCCTCCTGCACGTCGAAGCTCACGCCCTTGACGGCGGTGAACTCGCCGAAACGCTTGACGATGTCGCGGACTTGAATCGCCGGCATCGCGTGCCTCAGCCGCCGAGCGGCAGCATTACGTACGCCGTCATGCCGACGGCGAGGCGCCGATCGCGGTTGTCGACGCGCAGCCGGATCTCGAACGTCTTGATGTCGCGCTTCACACGGCTGACATCGCGCTGCGTCGCAAACCCGGCGTCGACGCTGCGATAGAACACGGTACCGTCGAGCACAACGCCCGAGGGCAACCGGACCTGCAAGTGATCGCCGAGCTTCACGCGATCGATGTAGGTCTCCTCGACATCGGCGCGCACCCAGAGATCGTCCGGATTGATCAGCGTGACGATCGGCTGGCCCGCGACGACCACCTCGCCCTCGCGCGCGGCGCGAACGTCGACAATACCGTCGACCGGCGCGTGCACTTCGGTGTACGCGAGCCGGACATCGGCCTTTTTGCGCTGCGCCGACACGGCCGCCAGCTGCTGCTCGCTGGCGGTGAGCTGGCTCCGGCGCATCGCGATTTGCTCGCCGTTCGACTTCGCGAGCGCGACCGCGGCCTTCGCGGCGTCGACCTGCTTGCCGAGCGAATCCACCTTCGCCTTCGTCGCCTCGTACGTCGTCCGCGCCTGATCGAAATCCTGCTGCGAGGTCACGCCGGACTTGAGCAGGCCCCGCCCGCGGTCGTACGTCAGCTTCGCGTTCTCGAGGTCCGCGGCCGCCGAGGCCTGCTGCGCTTCGGCCGACGCGAGCGTCGCCTCAGCCTGCCGGATCTGGCTCTCGACCTGCAGCTCTTCGAATCGCAGCGCCGCCTCGTTCTGCTTGACCTGCGACGATGCACCTTCGGCGGTGTGCGCGTAGTAGGCACTGTCGGCGCGGAGCTCGTCGGGCACGATGAGCGCGACGAGCTGATCCTTTGTCACGGCGTCGCCTTCCTTGACCTTGAGCTGGCCGATTTGGCCGCCGATCTGCGAGCTGACAATGACGTCGTTGGTGGTCACGACGCCGGTGAGCGTCAGCGTGGTGGGCCGGGCGTTGAGCACGTAGTACACGCCGGCGACGATGACGAGGATCACGACGAGCAGGACGGGGAGGCGTTTGCGCATGACGGCACGGGCCGCCGGGGTGCCGGGCGGCCGCTCTCAAACAAATGAATTAAACAACTGTTTGACTCGATCTGTCAAGCCGGCGCGGGCCCGATGCTACAGTGGCCGAACCCGCGCATGCGCCCGCTTCTCGCCGCTGTCGTGCTCGCCGTGGGCGCGCCCGCGGCTGCCCTCGCCCAGGCCGGTCCGGCGGCCGCTACCCCACCAGCGACACCGACGTTCATCTCGCGATCGGCGTTCGACGTCGGCTTCGCGCATCTGACGAGCGACGACCCGCGGTTCGTCTGGGCCGCGCGCGTCAACGCCGACGTCGACGTAGCCGACTATTGCCGCGGCCGAATTAATTTCTGGGGCGTCTACGAGGGCATCCTCGGCAGCGAGCGGCGCCTGCTCGATCTCAACCACGAGAACTTCATCGTCGAGGGCTCGGCCTCGCATCGGATCCGCGCGTCGGAGCTCTCGCTTGTCTTTCACCACGTCTCCTGGGTCCGGAGTTCCCCGTCGTCCTGGGTCCACAAGTCCTGGGTCCGAGGTCCGGGGTCCGGGGTTCCCCCGTCGTCCGGGGTCGACAAGTCCTGGGTCCGGGGTCCTGGGTCCGGGGTTCCCCCGTCGTCCTGGGTCCGCCTCAGTGGAAGCCGGGCTTCGGGCTCCGGATTCGGACCCGAGGACCTGAGGACGACGGCGGAACCTCGGACCTCGGACCTGGGGACTTGAGGACGACGCCGGAACCTCGGACCGCGGACCCAGGACCTCGGACCCGAGGACCTAAGGACGACGCTGGAACCTCGGACCCCGACGTCGGACCCGAGGACGTTACTTGGTGCCGGCAATTTCGCCGTACAAAATTGCGGACGCGACGACGCCGTTGTGGAAGTTGTCGAGATCGAGCTTCTCGTTCGGCGCGTGGGCGTTTTCGTCCGGCAGGCCGACGCCGAAGAGAACTGACGGCAAATTGAGCTCAGCCTGGAACGTCGAGACGACCGGAATCGATCCGCCTTCGCGGCAGAACACGGGCGGACGGCCGAAACCTTTTTCGATCGCGCGGCCCGCGGCCTGGACGTACGGGCTGTCGTACTCGGTGAGCCACGGCTTGGCGCCGTGCAGGCGCGTGACCTTCACCTCGACCGATTTGGGCGCGACCTTGCGCACGTACTCCTCGAACGCTTTCGCGATCTTGTCGGGATCCTGATCGGGCACGAGGCGCATGCTGACTTTCGCCATCGAGACGGCCGGAATCACGGTCTTCGCGCCCTCGCCCGTGAAACCGCCGAGCATGCCGTTCACCTCGAGCGTGGGTCTGGCCCACACGCGCTCGAGCGTCGAGTAGCCGGACTCACCGAACAGCTTCGGCGCGCCCAAATCTTTGCGGTACTTCTTCTCGTTGAACGGCAGCTTCTTCCACGCCTCGCGCTCCGCGTCCGACAACGGGCGTACATCGTCGTAGAACGTCGGCACTTTGACGCGGCCGCCGCGATCCTTCATTTGAGCGAGGATCTGCGCGAGCGCCATGTTCGGATTGACGACCGCGCCGCCGAACACGCCCGAATGCAGGTCGCTCTTGGTTCCGCGCAAATCGATTTGGCAGTAGACGAGGCCGCGCAGCGAGTAGCAGATCGACGGCACGCCGCGATCGAACATCGCCGAATCCGAAATGACAACGACGTCGGCGCCGAGCAGGCTCTTGTTCGCGCGGATAAAATTGTCGAGATTGGCCGAGCCGACTTCCTCTTCGCCCTCGATGATGAGCTTGATGTTGACGGGCAGCGTGCCGCCGTTCTTCAAATGCGCCTCGATGGCCTTGAGGTGCATGAAGACCTGGCCCTTGTCATCGGCGGCGCCGCGCGCGTAGATCTCGCCGTCGCGCACGGTCGCTTGAAACGGCGGCGACGTCCAGAGATCGACGGGATCGACCGGCTGCACGTCGTAGTGCCCGTAGAACAAGATCGTCGGGACAGAAGACGCGTGCAGCCAGTCGCCGTACACGACCGGATGGCCCGGCGTGTCGATGAGCCGCACGTTCTCGAGCCCGACGCGGCGCATCTCGTCGGCGGTCCACTCGGCGCAGCGGCGCACGTCGGCCTTGTGCTCGGGCAGCGCGCTGATCGATGGGATGGCGAGATAGTCCGTGAGTTCTTTGATGTACCGGTCGCGGTTGGTGTGGATGAAATCGATGACGGGAATCATGGAATCTCTTTGTCCGAGACGCGATCGACCTTCTGGCCGGTGCGCGCTTCGACGGCCTGCAGGATGCGCTCCCAGTTGCTGTCGTCGAGCCGCAGGATGACATAGCCGGTGCGCGTCTGCAGCGTGAGCCAGTGTCGCGAGGGATGGATCAGGCCCGGTGTGTCGAGCTTGTCGGGCGGGGCGGGGAGCGTCGCATCCCACCTCGGATCCTTCGCGTGAACGTACGTGGCGCGCGCGAGCGTCTTGTACGGGAGCGTCATAATCGCGCTGCCGCCGCCCTTGCCCGTCAGCGCCATCTGACCGCCAATGAAGCTCAAGAGCACGTCTTGATCCGTCGCTTTGGTGCCGCTGACGCTCAGCAGCTTCACGTCCGGGAACGTGAGGTTCTCTTCGACGACAGGTGTCGGCGTTGGCGTCGCGGCAGCGCGGCCCGTTGTGTCGGGCGTCGGTGCGGGCGGCGTCGGTGACGCGGAGGCCGTCGGTGATGGCGTCGGCGTCGGTGTGCCGCGCGATGGCGGCGCGGCGCCGCGGGCGTCGGCGCGGCTCCCCGGCGTCGACGTCGGCTGCGCGCCGGTCGTCGATCCGCGCGACGTCGTCGACGCTGTATCAGACGGAGGCTTCGGCGTCGCCGGCGGTTTCGCAGCCGGCGTCGGTGGCGGCGATGAAATCGTCGCGGCCGGCGTCGCCGTCACGAGCGATGGCGGCGCCGGGGACGAAACGGCCGCTGATGTTGATCCAGTTGGCGACGGTGCTGGTGGAGCCGACGCATCGGCGCCGGGCGCCGTCGCAGGCGTGTCAGTTGGCGTTGGTGTCGGCGTCGAGGTGGCGGCCGGCGCCGCCACCTCCGCGGAAACGGGTGCCGCCTGTCGATGCGAGCGCACCCACATGACGATGAGGATCGCGCCGAGGAGGACGACCATCGCGCCGAGCGCCATGCTCAGCGTGTTGCTTCCGCCACTCTTCGCGGCCGCTGGTCGCGCGGGCTTGGCGGCCGGCGCTGGCGCAGGAGCCGCGGGCGGCACGACGGCGGGTGTTCCGCCGGTCGGAGGCGGGACCGGTTGCTGCGCCGTGCGACCCGATTGGGTGACGCGCGACGCCGTCTCGCCGCCGTACGCCGGCGGCAGCGAGTGGCCGCCGGCCGGCATCGATCCTGAAGACTGGCCAGGCCAGGTCGGCTGCGGCGTCGCGGCGGTCGGCATGGGCCGCGCCGGTGTGTGCAGCAGCTCGGTCGGTCCCGACGGATTGTACGCGCCGGTCATCGGCAGTCCCGCGAGGCATCGCGAGAACGATTCGTAGAACTCGACGGCCGACTGGAAACGATCGTTCGGATTTTTCGCGAGCGCGCGCGTGACGATCTGATCGGTCCACATCGGCAGATCGGCGCGCAGCATGCCGAGCGGCGTCGGCGGATCGTTCACTTGCGACTGCGCCATCGCAAACGGCGTGTCGCCTTTGAACGGCAGCTTCGCTGTCGTCAAGCGATAGAAGACGACGCCCATCGCGTAGAGGTCGGCGCGTGCGTCGATCTCATGACCCAGCACTTGTTCCGGCGCCATGTAGGCCGGCGTGCCCATCATGAAGCCCGCGCTGGTCAGGTGCTCGGAGCCGCTGACGCGCGCGATGCCGAAGTCCATGATCTTCACCGCGCCCGACTCGGTCATCATCAGGTTCGCGGGTTTCAGATCGCGATGAATGACGCCCATGCTGTGCGCGTGGGCGAGCGCGGTGAGTGCCTGCATGCAGAGCTCGGCCGCACGCTGCGGCGACAGCGCGCCCATGCGCTCGACGAGATGCTCGAGCGTCTCGCCGCGCACGAACTCCATCACCATCATCCACTGCCCGTCGTGCTGGAAGAGCTCGTAGATCGTGGCGATGCCCGGATGGCTCAGCCGCGCGACCGTCACGGCTTCGGCGCGGAACCGCTTGGCGACCTCCGGATCGTTCAGCTCGGAATTGAGGACTTTGATCGCGACTTCGCGGTGCAGCGTCTCGTCGAGCGCGCGGTACACAGTGCCCATGCCGCCGCGGCCAACGCGGTCCAGCACGTGGTACTTACCGATGGTGGTCCCGACCATGATCGTCAGTCGCGGCTTTGGCCCGAGCGCGAGAAATCGGAG
Organism: uncultured Solibacteraceae bacterium; assembly: GCA_964419785.1. Taxonomy (GTDB): domain Bacteria; phylum Acidobacteriota; class Vicinamibacteria; order Vicinamibacterales; family SCN-69-37; genus DATEGZ01. The sequence goes on from CAYQRM010000179.1 coordinate 11,991, forward strand.
TCTAGGACGGGCGGCCGCAACTGTCAATTTTGACGCGGGATCCGGGTCTGTGCGCGACTATTTGAAAAGTCCCGCGGCGCGGCGCCATTTTGTCCCCGGCACGGAGACTCGCGGCGTACTTGAGAAGATCGCGCTCACGCCATCTTCGTGCCGCAGTGCGGGCAGAGGCCGTCCGCCTTCGGCAAGACCTTCGTTCCGCAGTTGAAGCATCGCCGGATCGGCGACCCTCCTCCCTGCAGCCCTTCGCTCTGGACCCTTGGCTCGATCCGCAGTTGCCTTGCGAGCAGCCGCTGGTACAGCGCGCTGAGCTCTTCCTCCCGCACCTCGGTCTCGGGAACGAGGCTGGCAGCAGAAGGATCGGGAGTGACCGCGAGCGCATCTGCCGTCACCGCAGCGAGCTCGACACCAATGGACTCGAGCCGCTCGGCGAGCGTGGGATGCGAGTCCGTCGGATGGCTCGTCTGCGTGTCGGCAATGCCGTCGAGCGCCGCGGGAGTCGCACCGTTCGCCACGGCCTGGGCAAACATCGTGCTGGCGTTCTTATAGGCCTTGCCTTCTGCCATCGCCCTCACCGAGGCCTGCTGAAACCCTCCCCACGCGCCCGTGTAGGCGTGCACTTTCACGAGCGCCGACGCCATCGCCCGAGCGGAGGTCGCCTCGACGCCCGCCTGGTCGGCGAGCAGCTCGCGCATCCGGCTGTGCAGCCGCTCGGCGACGGCAAACCGCTCGAAGAAGAAGCTGAGAATCGCGATCGCCGGCACCAGCGACACCGCGCGCAGGCTTCGCCCGCCGACCGCGTGCAGCGACGCGATCGCCGTCGCGGTGCCTCGATAGATCGGATAGAAGTGTCCGCTGAACTTCGTGTCCTCGCCGCGGAAATGGCCCAGCTCGTGGCCGATGATCGCCGTGAGCTCGTCAATCGTCAGGATTCGCGCGAGCGGCAATGAACAGAACAGCGTGCGGCCCGTCAGCGTCTCGCCCGGCGTCGTCACGTTCGCTTCGGTGACGAAGAACATCGGGTCCAGGCCCACGACGATGTGGTCGGGTTGAAGCGCGCCAAGCGTCCGGGCGATTCCGGCGACGTGATTCCACAGCGGGCCGGCCTCTCGCATCGACACCGCGACACCAATCGCTTTCGTCTCGGCCTTCTGAACGGCCCCGAACATGCTTCTGGCAATGACCGCCACGCCGCCAATAGCGCCCAGTCCGATCGCGAGAATCAAACCGCCATGGACAGTGTTAACAAGAGCGGTTTCGCCGTAGTAGATGATCGCCATCGCGATTACCGCATGCACGACGACAAGTCCGGTCGTCGTGACGGCCGCAAGATACAAACCGGGCCGAAAGACCGAGAGCAACAGTCCGCGATTCGATCGCGCGACCGCACCCGCGAGCGCGATCGCTCCCACCAGCGCCAACCCGACGGCGCCCGCGCCAATCGACGCGTTGCGCATCCACACGAGCTGGGTGTCGGTTGCGCACGGATCGCCGGCCGTCTGGCCCAGCAACTGACACCATCGCTCGACGGTGAGGCCCGCGACCTCCGATGGCGCGACGTGCACTTTTCCTCTCGCCGCAAGCGTCTGCAGTTCAGTGTCGTTGTGCGCGCGAATGGCGGTCGACACCCAAAACCCGAGGACTGGCACGCCGAGGATCACCCAGATCAGGAGCAACCGGCCGCGCACAATGCCCTCCTTCGACGGATCGGGCTTGAACTCTACAAGAGTTCACGCGAAATCGCCCGACTCCAGCATGCCCGGGAAACGGTGCTCAGCGCAGCGGCCGCGCTGCAGGCGCATCGTTACGGAAGGGAAATGAACTTCATTGATGCTCATGGTAGTATGAGCATATGAGCATACGGCTGCAGGTCCTGATCCCCGAGGGACTCGATCGACGCGTGCGCAAGGCCGCGCAGCGGCGGCGCTTGTCGACCGGCGCCTGGGTCCGGGAGGCGTTGGAGCTCGCGCTCGCCGAAGATCGGCCTGCCGCTGACCCGCTCGATGGCCTGGCCAAGCTCGGGGCGCCCACTGGAGACATCGAGCAGATGCTGGCTGAGATCGACGCGGGCCGCGGACGATGATCTTCGTCGACTCGAACGTCCCGATGTACGTCGCCGGACGCGATCATCCGTTGCGCGCGCCCGCGCGCCGCTTCCTCGAGCGCGCGCGCCGGGGCGAAGTCGAGATCTGCACGAGCACCGAGGTCCTGCAGGAAATTCTCTACCGCTATGCCGCGCTGAAGCGGCTCGACCTGGCAGCGCAGGTCTACGATTTGTTCGTCCAGCTCTGTCCTGTCGTGTTTGCCGTCACCCTTGCGGACACCGATCGCGCCCGGCAGCTTCTATCAGCGGCCCACGACGTGAGCGTGCGCGACATCGTTCACGCCGCCGTCATGCTGAACAACGCCGTGACGTCCATCGCGACGTTCGACGACGGCTTCGAGCGTGTGCCGGGTATCACCCGGCTTCCTCTGGAGTAGGTGGAAGTCGCGGACAGCGTCAGGACTTGCCCGGCGCCAGATCCTCAACCGAATAGAACTCGAGCGACCCGACGCGTCCGCGGAGGGTGCGGGAGCCGAGTGGCTTGACGGTGATCGCATCCTTCACGACGGCGTAGGTCGCGCCGGAGATCACGATCTCGCCCGGGCCCGCGATCTCGTCCTCGATCCGCGACGCCGTGTTGACGACGTCGCCGAGGACGGTGAACTCGCGGCGGCGCGGCGACCCGATGTCGCCCGTGAGCGCGAGGCCCGTCGCGATCGCGATGCGCATCTGCAGCTTCGGGCCATCGCTCGACGCGTTGAGCTCGGCGAGCCCGCGACGCATCGCGAGCGCGGCCTTGACGGCGTGCAGCGCGTGATCGGCTTGATCGAACGGCGCGCCGAACACCGCGAGCAGCGCGTCGCCGAGGAACTTGTCGAGCGTGCCTTCGTACTCGAACACGACGTCGGTCATCCGCGTGAGGAAGGTGTTGAGGAGCGTCGCGGCCGCTGACGGGGAGAGCTGCTCGCAAAGCGTCGTGAAGCCGACGATGTCGCAGAACATCACCGTTACTTCGCGCTCCTGCGCCTTCATGCCGGCGTCGGCGTCGGTCGCCTGCAGAATCCGGCTCACGACTGACGGCGAGTGGTAGCGCTGCAGGCGCTCGCGGCGCCTCGTCTCTTCGAGCAGCTGATTCGACAGCCGCGCCTGCTCGATCGCGACCGCGGCGGCATTGGCGAGCGCGGTGAACGCGTCGAGATCGGCCGGGCCAAAGCGCGCGCTCTTCGAACTGTCGACGTACAGCACGCCAATCACTTCGTCGCGGCTCCACAACGGCGCACACATGAACGCGCGGATGTTGAAGCGCAGAATGCTGTCGCTCACGCCGAGGCCGGGATCGGTCGTCGCGTCCGCGGCGAGCACGGCCACGCGATCGCGCATCACGCGCCGCACGACCTGCCGGCTGAGCGTGGCGTTGGTCGGAATCGTGCCGTCTCGATGGCGCAGGACGCGCGCCGACAATCCCTCGTCGGCCGAATCGCGCAACATCAGAAACGCCCGCTCGGCCGGCACGGCCTGGAATGCGACGTCGACGACCCGGTTGAGAATCTCGGTGAGCGATCGCGTGCCGAGAAGCGTCCGCCCCATCTCCGCGAGAAGCCGCACGAGGTGCCCGTCGCCTGACGTCGGCGGCGGCGCGGTCAGCGGACGATAGATCGTCCCCGGCCCTTCCGAGATCTCGTGCGCCTCGGACAACAATTCCTGCTCGGGAACGCGCTGCTCGACCGCAAGCGTCACTTCGCCGAGCTTCAATCGGCTGCCGGCCGCGACCTCGACTTCGTCCTTCACCCGCGTGCCGTTGAGGAACGTGCCAAAGCGACTGCCGGTGTCCTGCACGTAGCACTTGCCATCGACCGAGCGGATGCTCGCGTGATTGCGCGACACGCTTGCGTCGGCGATCACCAGATCGCACGTCGACAGACGCCCGACGAGCGTGCGGCCAGACTTCAGCTCGTGCGTCCGTTCCGTCCCGTGGTCGTCGTAGCGCAGGATGAACATCGCCGAACGTATTGTTACCTATCGCCGTTGGGCGGCTGGTCGACTTTCAGACCCGTGCGGGCTTCAAAGGTCTCGATGATCTGCTTCCAGTTCGAATCGTCGAGCCGAAGGATCGTGAAATCCGTTCGCGTCTGCAGCACGAGCCAGTGCCGCGCCGGCCGGAACAAGCCGATGCCCGGCACGTTGAAGCCGTCGATCGGCGCGGGCAGACCGGGATCCCACTTCGGCATCTTCGCATGGACGTACGTCGCATGCGCGACGCGGCGGTACGGCACCATCGCGTCGGCAGGGCCGCCCTTCTTCGATGTCACCACCACCTGACCGCCCACGAACTGCAGGATCGCATCGTCATCATCGGCGTCCTTGCCGTGAACTTTCAAATATTTCACGTCGCCAAACGTCGCGAGCTCCGTGTCGGTGGTGGGCGCAACGCCGCGAGCGGGCGGAGTTGGCGTCGCGGTTCCACGAGTGCCGGGCGATGGTGACGGCGTGGGCACGGGGGAAGACGGCGACGGTGATGGCGTCGCGCCTGGGCCCGATGTCGCGGGCGCGCCTGGGCGCGGCGCGGCTGGCGTTGTCGCCGCCGTCGTTGTCGTCGCGGGCGGCGACGTCACGGGCGGTGGGATCGTCACAGCTGGCGATGTCGTTGGCGAAACCGCAGGCGCGTCGATCGGCGCCGGCGGCGCAGGCACTTCAGTCGACGGCGTCGGTGTGACGGTCGTCGCAGCGTCGGTCGACGTTGTCGTTGGCGCGGGCGTCGGCTGGGGGCCGCGTGAGCGCGCCCACATCCAGCCGATCAGGACGACGAGAACGAGCGCCGCGATGCCGAGCGCGATGGGCGTGACGTTTGGTGGCGCGGACATCGTCTTCGCTGCCGCGGGCTTCGCATCCGCGGCGGGTTTCGCCGCTGCGCCGGTGTTCGAGGCCGCCGGCGTCTTCACCGAGGGCGTCGCGGGCACTCTTACGGATGGCGATGGCTGCGCTCCCGACGACACGGACGGATTCGCGCCCGACGAGGAGCCCGCGGGGACCGCACCCGACGTCGACGTGCTCGGCAGCGGCACGACACCGGGCGGCGTCGTCGCGACGAGCTCGGGTGGAATCACCGCGCCGGACATCGTCTCCATCGGC
>CAYQRM010000180.1:0-2029 GCA_964419785.1 uncultured Solibacteraceae bacterium
TAGGACGAGAAGAGTCGGACGAGCGTGTAGCACGCCGCGCCGATGAAGGCAGATGCGGGAATCGTGAGGATCCACGCCCACACGATCTGCCCCGCGATGCCCCAGCGAACCGCGCTCAATCGCCGCGTCGCGCCCACGCCAACGATCGCGCCCGTGATCGTGTGCGTCGTGCTGATGCCGACGCCGAGCGCGGTCGCCGTGTAGATCGCCACCGCCGCGCCGGTCTCTGCCGCGACGCCGCCGGCCGGCGTGAGCTTGGTGATCTTCGTGCCCATCGTCCTGATGATGCGCCAGCCGCCGCTCAACGTGCCGAGCGCGATGGCCGTGTAGGACAGGAACTCAACCCAGAACGGCACCTCGAACTTCGACAGGAACCCGCCCGTCATAAGCGCGCCGGTGATGATCCCCATCGTCTTCTGCGCGTCGTTCGCGCCGTGCATCAGGCTGTAGGCCGCGGCCGACACGAGCTGCACGCGCCGGAACCAGCGATCCACGCGCGCCGGCGGCGTGTCGTGGAAGGTCCAGTAGATCGCGGTCATGACGATCAGCCCGACGACGAGGCCAATCAGCGGTGCGATGACGATGAAGATGAGCGTCTTGGTCCAGCCGGAGACGATCACGGCGCGGAAGCCGGCTTTGGCCACGGCGGCGCCCGCGTAGCCGCCAAACAGCGCGTGCGATGAGCTCGTCGGCAAGCCGAAGTACCACGTGATCAGATTCCACGTAATCGCGCCGAGCAGTCCGGTCAGGATCACGGCGTAGGTCACGACCGACAGGTCGACCATGCCGCTGCCGACGGTCTTAGCGACGCCGGTGCCGAAGCCAATCGCTGCGGCGAAGTTGAAGAACGCGGCCCACGCGACCGCCTGCAGCGGCGAGAGCACGCGGGTCGAGACGACCGTCGCGATCGAGTTCGCGGCGTCGTGAAAGCCGTTGATGTAGTCGAAGACGAGCGCGACCGTGATGATCGTGACGATGATCGTGATCGCCGGAGTCACAGGTTATCCGTGCTTGACGACAACGCTTTCGATGACGTTGGCGACGTCCTCGCAGGCATCGGTGATCTGCTCGAGGACGTCGTACAGCTCCTTCCACTTCATGATCACGATCGGATCCGTTTCAGTGTCGAAGAGCCGCTGCACGGCTTCCTGATACAAACGGTCGGCCTCGTTTTCGAGGCGGTTGATCTCGACTGCGTGCGGCTGAACGGGCTTCTTGCTCGCGAGCGCCTCGAGCGCGCTGTGCAGGCTGTCGGCCGAATGCGAGACCGTGTGCGCCAGCTCCCGCGCCCCAGGCCGAACGGTGCGGATCCGATAGAGCCGCAGAAGCGCCGCCGCGTGATCGATCGAGTCCATCACCGTGTCGAGCGACGTCGAGAGGCCATAGAGGTCTTCCCGGTCGAACGGCGTGACGAAGGTCCGGTGCAGCCGTTGAATCGCGTCATGCGTCAGCGTGTCGCAGCGGTGTTCGGCGTCCTTGATCAGATCGGCCTTGTGTTCGTCGGGCGGCTCGGTGGCGAGCATCTCCTCGAGCAGCTTGGCCGCTGCACGGATTTCGTCCGCCATCTGGTTGTACAACTCGAAGAACTGCCCGTCGCGGGGAAGGAAGCTGAACGCCATCAGGGGTTGGGCGAAATTCTAGCAAAGAAACTGTAACGAAAACGCAACGCGGCCGCGTAACCAACATTCAGCCGTCCTACGTCTCGTTGTAGAGTCTGATTTTCACTGCCTATGGAGGGCCATCATGCGGTTAGCGGTTATTGCGCTTTCCGTCGCTTCGTGGTTCGTTTTCGTCACTTCGGCCGCCACTCAAGAGAAGCCCAATTTCTCGGGGACGTGGTCCTATGACGCTGACCACAGCAGCAGCCCCAGGGCTCAGGTATTTAAGGCGGGATTACCGCCGGTTACTCGACACGCGCCCCCTGCGTACGGCGAGGAATTCACGGTCAGCCAAGACTCCAAGACTCTGACACTCAACCTAAGCATGCGCCAATACTCGACTCCGGCTCAAGGAATCGGCCTGCGAGATG
>CAYQRM010000181.1:0-6457 GCA_964419785.1 uncultured Solibacteraceae bacterium
GCACCGACCTGCTTGCCGGTCGCCTTGTCCACGGCGTAGAGCTGCGGTGGCGCGCCGCGCGGTCCGCCGTTGCGGCCCGTGCCGTAGACGACGAGCGTCTTGGTCGTGATGACTTGAGCTTGTCCGCCGGCGCCGACCGGCGGGAGCTTCACGTTGGCGAACATCGGATCGGTCGGTGTCGGCGGCTGATCGAATCCGCCGTTCGGGATCCACCACGTCTTGTCGCCGGTGTTCATGTTGTACGCCGTGAGACCGCCGTATTCCTTCGGCTTCACGATGTTGACGCCGCCGACCGTCGTGCCGCCGCCGCGGCCTCCGCCGCCCGCGCCACGCTGCGGGGCAGCCGCCGCGCCACCGCCGCCAGCTGCACCGCGTGCTCCGCCAGCAGCCGCCGCGGGCGGGCCGGCTTCACCACCGCCGCGACGACCGCCGCCGCCCGCCGGCGGCGTGTATCCCGGCGGAGGAGGCAGCGCGCCCGGAAGGCCGCAGCTGTTGTGTGTTTCCGTGTAGTTGAACTCCGAACACGGATCCTTCGAGATGCTCAGGCGCGCGACGCCGGATTGCGATCCAACGTAGATCATGCCGGTCTCGGGATCCGCCGCCGTGCCGCCGAAAATGTTGACGCCGCCGTTTGCGCCTGGCGCGTACCACGAGCACGTGTACTTGCCGGTCCCGTCGCTTGCCGACGGTGGCACGTAGTACGGACCCATTCGGCACTGCTGCGCGATCGCGAGCGCCGCGGCTTTGATCTCCGGCGTGTAGTCGATCAGGTCCGATTCGACGAGTCCCATCTGCGAGAACGGCGCAGGCTTTGACGGAATCGGCTGCGTTGGCGACGTCTTCTCGCCCGGCACGTCGCTTTGGAGCACCGGTGTCTCAGGAATCGGCCAGATCGGCTTGCCCGTCACGCGATCGAGCGTGTAGACCCAGCCCTGCTTGCCCGGCATCGCCAGAATCTTGCGCCGCTGTCCGTCGACCGTGACGTCGAGCAGGTTGGGCGTCATCGGCACGTCGTAGTCCCAGATGTCGTGATGCGTCGTCTGGTAGTGCCACTTGCGCTGGCCGGTCTTGACGTCGATTGCGACGATGCTCGTCGCGAAGAGATTGTCGCCGGGTCGATGACCACCGTAATCGTCGTCGACGCCTTCGCCGACGGGGATGTAGACGAGGCCGAGCTCAGGATCCGCCGCGTACGGCGCCCAGGCGTCGACCTTGCCGAGCCCGGGCGTCCCGGGCTTCGATCCGTTCTGCCATGTGTCGGCGCCGAACTCGCCGGGCTGCGGCGCGAGGTTGAACTTCCACAGCTGCTTGCCCGTGTGGACATTGAATCCGCGAATCGTGCCCGTGAGGTTGCTGAGATGCAACGGGTAGTAGCCGTGAATCGCCGAGTTGCCGACGACGATCACGTCGTTGACGACGATGGCCGGCGAGCTCGAAGCGAGCTGGCCGAGGGCTGGATCGATGCCGACGCTGCCGTCGGCGCCGATCTTCTTGACCGGATCCCACGTCTCACCTGGCTTCGCTTTGCGCGGCGGCGCGGCCTCGCTGATGATGAGCGGCCCCGTGTCGTCGACGGCCCACGGCACGAGCGGATAGCCGAGACCGTCCATCAGATCGACCACGCCGCCCTTGCCGAACTTCGCATCGGGTTTGCCGGTCTTCGCGTCGATCGCGACGAGGTGATAGCCGGGGGTCACGAGGACCGCGCGCTCTTCGTTGCCGTCGGTCCAGTAGGCGAGCCCGCGCCCTGAGTACGGCCGCGGTGATTTCTGATAGCGGATGCCTTCCTCGAGCTGGTACTGCCACAAGAGCGCGCCAGTGCCCGGGTTGAGCGCGACCACGCCGCGCTTGCCGCCGGCCACGCTGATGAGCTTGCCGTTCGCCATCAGCGGCGTCGAGCGGAAGTACTCGTCCACGCCGAACTCCGGCCCGACTTTGTACTGCCATGCGATCTGCAGCGAGTTGAAATTCGCCGCGGTGATCTGATCGAGCGGCGAGTAACGCGTGCTCCACGCGTCGGCGGCCCAGTACCGCCATTCACCCGGCGCGTTGCCGCGCACGAGATTGGATTTGGACGCGGTCGTTTGCGGCGCGCGCGCCAGGAACGCGACGGGCATCACCGTCGCGAGTAGAAACATCACAAGCAGCGTTCGCCGAGTCAGGAGCCGTCTCACCATCGGTCGTTCTCCTCGCGCGGGACGTTCGTTCACCTGGGTACGGAGCGGCCGGCGTCAGGACGGTGCGCACCGTCGGGCGGCAGCTCGATCTTGATCTTCCTCAGCGCTGCTTCATCGGTCGGCAGCGCCTCCTTGCCTGCGGGCAGGCCGTTCAGCTTCAGCAGACATGCGACGAGCTGGGCGGTCTCTTCCTCCGACAAACTTCCCGGATCGTCTTTCGGCATGTTGTAGTTAATCGTCCGGAACAGATCCCACACCGGATGACCGTCCCAGCGCTGCTTGAAGGCGATGCCCTTGTGATCCGCCATGTTATGGCAGCCGCCAATGCACGTGGCCGAAAAAATTTCCTGCCCGGCGTCGGCTTGCGCGGCGGTGTAGACGCCTGTGATCGTGCTGCGCATGGCCGGTCCTGCCGGATCTTGCGCCGCGCCGGCGCGCAGACAGACTGCCAGCACCCACACGCCAACGCCGACCACCAATCGCCCGGACATTGGGGCGATTGTAACAGCGCCCGCCCTCAATCCTTCGTGGTCAATGGTCCGTCCGACTCGAGGGCGTCGAGACCGCCTCGGCGGAGGCGCGCGGACAGGAACCGCAAGGTGACGCCGACGACGATTGCCGCCATCAGCCAGCGGATCAGCCGCGCCAGCGTGGCCGCGTCAACAACGGGCATGGGGTACGCGCTCAGCGCGACCGCGCGCTCCGTCATCCAGTGCCACGCCGTGTGACACACGAGCGCCGAGAGAATCACCACGCCAACGCGCTCGACGACCACGTAGCGAAAAAGGACCGCGAGAGCGGGCAGGAGTCCCGCCAGCACGATCAACTGGCCGAGCTCGACGCCGACGTTGAAGGAGAGCAGCGACGTCAGCATGTATTTGCCGGCGAACTGCAGCGTCTGACGCAGCGCAAACGAAAACCCGAAGCCGTGGACGAGTCCGAAGCAGAACGTGATGACCCAGCGGCGTCGCAACCGGCTGGTCGTCGCATCGCCCTGCTGTCGCGGTGACGCGTCGAGCGCGATGACGATGTTCTCGAGCGCCATGTACACGATCGATACGGCAATCAGCACTTCGATGAGCGGCGGGAACCAGAGCGCGTCCGGTGCGAGTCCAAACGCGGAGGCGATGAGCGTGATCGAATGCGCGACGGTGAACGACGTGACGACGATGACGAGCTCGCGAACGCGACGGAAGGGAATGACGAGACAGAACAGGAAGAGCAGGTGATCAGTGCCGCTCAGGATGTGCTCGAACCCGAGGCCGACGAATCGTCCGGCGGCTTGATACCACTCCGGATCGATGCGCACGAGGCCAGGATCGCCGATGAATTCGAACGCCGTGACGCCGCCGCCCGGCGGCAGGAAGCGCAGCGCGATGACCGTGCGGACGCCAAGCCGCGCGAGCGTCGGATCGATCGAGAAGCGCGCGCGGTCGGAGGTGATGTCGTACGCGAGATCGATGTCGATGACCCCCTGGTTCCAGATGAGCTCGGTGTCGGACGGGAGCGGCGGTCCCTGAAGGTGCGCTCGCGCCTCGTCGTAGGACGCAAACGACTTGTCTGACGGCAGCGACACGCGCACGGCCTCGAGCCGCGGCGCCGCAAGCCGCGTCTCGTCCTCAAAGATCGCGAGGTTCTGAGCAATCCACACGGTCGCCGCTTGATCGAGCGTCGATCCCAGGCGATCGAGCTGGAGGTAGCCGGGCCCGCGCAGCGGGAATTCGACGTCGCGCATCGCCGACATCGGCGCGCGCGCCAGCACGTGGAGCGTGCGTCCCTCGGGCTTGACGAGGAGCTGCACGAGGACGTCGGCCGGAATGTCATGGGCGAACAGGGTGGTGGAGCACGCGAGGATCAGCGACGCCAGGAACGTCAAGTACGTGCGGTACGTCGGGCGAGTTGAACGAACTGCCGTGGTCATCGCACTCCGTTTCGTGCTCCGCACCGCACCTGCCCAGCACCCCGCATTCCGCACTCTGCGGAGTGTATACTGCCGCCATTCCGAGAGGCTGCTCATGCGATCTGTGACCGGTGTGATTGCCCTCGCGCTCTTCGTTGCCGCTGGCGCTGCCGTGCTGTCGACCGAACGCACGGCTGCGCAGGGACGCGCCGGCGGGCAGACGCCCGCGCCAGCGCAGGCCCGTGGCGGGACTCAGGCAGCCGGCGCGGCCTTTCAGGTGGACCAGTTCTGGCCCAAGCCGCTGCCGAATCACTGGATCCTCGGATCGATCACGGGCCTCGCGGTCGATAGCGCCGATCACATCTGGATCGTGCATCGCGGCCTCGAGTCGCTGACCGCCGGGACCGAAGCCGGCACGGGGACCAATCCACCAACGGCCGAGGACTGCTGCGCGCCGGCGCCGCCAGTGCTCGAGTTCGATGCGGCCGGCACGCTCCTCGCGCATTGGGGCGGTCCGGGACAAGGCTACGACTGGCCGGTGTCGCCCGGTGGAATCGACGTCGATGCCAAAGGCAACGTGTGGATCGCCGCAGCCGGTCCGCCGGAGATGACGTACCTGACGCTGCCGCGCGCGGGCGGCGCTGGACGCGGCGCGGCCGGCGGCGGTGGCGCTGTCGGTAGCGGCGGAGCCGCGGGAGCCCGTGGCGCCGCGGGTGCGGCCGCCACGGGACGAGGCGCCGCGGCGCCGGACGTCGAAGCGCAACCGCAGCGCGGACGCGGCAACGCGGCCCCTCCGCGTCCGCAGGACGCGCACGTGTTGAAGTTTGCGAGCGACGGGAAGTTCCTGCTGCAGATCGGTCACGCCGGGCAGCCCGGAGACAAGACGAGTCAGACGGCGCTCGATCGCCCGACGGACGTGGCCGTCGATTCCGCCGCCAGCGAAGTTTACGTCGCCGACGGCGGCAACAATCAGCGCATCGTCGTCTTCGACGCGAACACCGGCGCGTTCAAGCGTCAGTGGACCGGACATGGCAGCGAGTTCGGTCACCTGAGCTGCGTCGCGCTTTCGAAAGACGGCCAGGTCTATGTTTGCGATCGCAAGAACAATCGCATCCAGGTCTTCAAGAAGGACGGCACGTTCGTGAAGGAAGGCGTTGTCTCGAAGGCGACGATGATGTCGGGATCGGTGTGGGACCTCGCGTTCTCGAACGACGCGGCCCAGCGGTACGTGTTCGTCGCCGACGGCCAGGACGACAAGGTGTTCACGCTCGATCGGACGTCGCTCGAGACCGTGGGCGCGTTCGGTGACGGCGGCGGCCGGGCTGGCGCATTTCGCGTCGTCGGCAGCGTGGGCATGGACTCGAAAGGCAACCTGTACACGGGCGAGGCCTTCGAGGGGAAGCGCGTGCAGAAGTTCCTGAAGAAGTAGGCGGAGACCATGACTGAGCCACGTGTAGAGTCCGCGCCGCGTCCGATTCGTCGTCGATCGAAGATGCTCGGCCTCGTTGCCGTGCTCGTGGCGCTTGGCGTCGCGGAGCGCATGCTCGATCGGACGGCCGTCGAGGCGCAGAACGATCTCGTCGACGCGCCGAAGTTCGAAGTCGACCCGAACTTTCCGAAGCAGCTGCCCAACCACTGGCAGCTCGGCGAGACGATTGGCGTCGACGTGGACGCGCAGGATCATGTCTGGATCGTGCATCGCGCCGATCAAGTCGTCCCGGGCGAAACGGGACTCGATCAGAACCCGCCGACCGCGTCATGCTGCGCGAAAGCGCCGCCGATTCTGGCGTTCGATCAGGACGGCAATGTCATCGCGCACTTCGGAGGCCCGAGCACCGAATACGAGTGGCCGACCTCGAACCACGGCATCACGATCGACTACAAGGGCGTCGTCTGGATCGGCGGCAACGTCGGGCCGGACGCGCAGTTGCTGAAGTTCACGCAGGACGGCAAGTTCCTCGCGCAGTTCGGCCATTCGGGCAAGAACACTGGCAGCAACGATACCGAGAACTTCGGCCGGCCAGCGAAGATCTTCGTCGACCAGAAGAACAACGAGGCGTACATCTCCGACGGCTACGGCAACAAGCGCGTCGCCGTGATCGACGCCGATACGGGCAAGTTCAAGCGGTACTGGGGAGCCTACGGCAACAAGCCGGACGACACGAACCTCGGGCGCTACAATCCGGACGCGCCGCCCGCGCAGCAGTTCCGCAATCCCGTGCACTGCGCGATGCTCTCGAACGATCGCATCCTCTACGTATGCGACCGGCCGAACGATCGAATCCAGGTGTTCACCGAGGACGGCAAGTTCATCAAAGAGGTCTTCATCAAAAAGAAGACGCTTGGCGACGGCTCAGTGTGGGACATCGCGTTCTCGAAG
>CAYQRM010000182.1:0-11801 GCA_964419785.1 uncultured Solibacteraceae bacterium
GGCGACGGGTCGATCAACGCTCGGCGTGAGCGCGGAGAAGCTGATCGCGCGTGCGGTCCGGTCGCGCGATCCGTTCCTGCACTTCCACCGGCACTGGATCGTGCGCCGTCTCGCTCCAGACTGCTCTCGCATCGAGCTCACCGATCTACCGCGCACCCACGACGAAGAGAGGCTCTTGCGCGCGATGGGCGCGGAGACCGCGAACATGCACGTCCGCTACGCGCAGAAGGAAATTCGCGCCGACTTGAAGAGGCGCAACCGCCGCTGGCTCGAGGACGCCGCCGGCGCGATGGCCGACGCCATGGAAAAGGACTGGCGGCGGTGGGCGAGACATGCGGGGTGAACCTCGTATAATCCGCCCTCTGACGAGCACGTCGCCCTCGGTCATCTCCTGGTTGCTCGACGCGGATCCGTCGATTCGCTGGCAAGTGATGCGCGATCTCACCGGCGCGCCCGCGGCCGACGTCGCCGCTGAACGCTCGCGCGTCGCGACCGAAGGTTGGGGCCGGCATCTTCTCGATCAACAACGTGCCGACGGTCAATGGGGCGACGGCATCGCGACCAAGTTCTGGTGGTCGAACATGTACACGCTCGTGTGGCTGCGCGATCTCGGGATCGATCCCGCGAGCCCTGGCGCGCGAGCCGCGATCGATCGCGTGCGCGCGAACGTGACGTGGGGACCCGAGTTCGGCAACTCGCCGTTTTTCGAAGGCGAGGTCGAGCCCTGCATCAACGGCCGCGTCGTCGCGCTCGGCGCGTATTTCGGCGTGCGCAGCGATCGGCTCGTCGATCGGCTCCTCGGAGAGCAGCTCGCCGACGGAGGCTGGAATTGCGAGGCCGAACGCGGTTCGGTGCGATCGTCCTTTCACACGACGATCTGCGTCCTCGAGGGGCTGCTCGCGTTCGAGCAGGCATTTGGCGCGTCGGCTGGCATTGCCGTCGCCCGCTCGCGCGCGCACGAATATCTTCTCGCGCGACGTCTGCTGCGGCGTCTCTCGACCGGCGAAGTCATCAGTCTCGAGTGGACCCGGCTCGCGTTCCCGACGCTCTGGCACTACGACGTCCTGCGCGGCCTGGATTATCTGCGCGCCGCCGGCGTCGAGCCTGACGCGCGCGCCGCCGAGGCAGCCGGCGCGGTGACCCATCGACGCCAGCACGGCGTGGCCGCCGGCGAGGGGCGCTGGCTCCTCGATGTGCGCCACAAGAACACGCTCTACCCTGAAATGTCCGGCGCCGTCGGCGCGCCAAATCGCTGGATCACGTTGCGCGCGCTTCGCGTCACGAACTGGTATGACCGCCTGCGTTTCGGCGTATCGTAAGCGCCACAAAGATGGCTCTCGAACCGCCTGATTTCTCACTCGTCCTCGGCGGCCCGCTCTTCCAGCTCTTCAGGCGAGCGCGCCTCGAGGGCGACCACCTCGAGCTCCTGTATCGACGAGTCCTGGTCATCACCGCGGTCGCGTGGCTGCCTCTTTTGTTGCTCGTCGTGTTCGCTCCAGGGAACGGACCTGCGGATCGGCTGTCATTCTTCCGAGACGTCGAAGCACATGTCAGATTTCTCGTCGCGCTTCCCGTCCTGATCGCGGCCGAGCTCGTCGTGCACATGCGGCTCTCCCCGCTGGTGCGGAGATTCGTCGAACGCCGGATTGTGCTGCCAGAGGACCGGCCGAAATTAGAGGATGCGATCGACTCCGCGATGCGGCTCCGGAACTCCGTGGCGGCCGAGCTCGCCCTCCTGGTCGCCACCTACGTCTTCGACCTGACGCTGTGGAACTATCGCGTAGAGCTCGGCCATCCGACGTGGTTTTCGGGAACCGCCGGCCGGTGGACGCTGACTCCGGCGGGCTATTGGTACGTCTTCGTCAGCCTTCCGATCGTGCAGTTCATTCTGCTGCGCTGGTACTTGAGGTTCTTCATCTGGTTCCGTTTTCTCTGGCGCGTGTCCAGGATTCACCTGAACCTCATTCCCAGCCATCCCGACAAATGCGGCGGGCTCGTGTTCCTCGGCAAGAGCTCGTACGCGTTCGGGCCCATCCTGTTCGCTCAGGGCGCGCTGCTCGCCGGCGTGGTCGCCAGTCGCGTGTTGGATCGTGGCGAGAGCTTGATGTCGTTCAAGATGCAGATCGGCGCATTCATCGCGTTCTTCGTTGTCGCGATCCTTGGTCCTCTGGTGATGTTCTCCGGACGCATGGCCGCCGTGCGCCGGCAAGGACTCGCGGAGTACGGCTTACTCGCTCAGCGTTACGTCGAAGGCTTTCACCAGAAGTGGGTCGTCGGCGGATCGGCGCCTGCCGACGAACTGCTCGGCACGGGCGACATCCAGTCGCTGGCCGATTTGGGCAATAGTTACGGATTGGTGAGGGACATGCGGCTCCTCCCGTTCGGTCTCGACGACATTACCCAGCTGGCCGCCGTGACGGCGGCGCCATTTCTGCCGCTGCTGCTGACCGTCTGGTCGCCGGAAGAGCTCATCATGCGCCTCATCAACGTTATTTTCTGATGGCGAGGATCCGCCATGCGGCGCTCATCGGTCTGATCATCGTGCTTCCATCGTGTGCATCGCCAGATTCGAGCGGACCTGATCCGGCCGCCGCCAAGCCGCCCGTCGCCGAGAAACGGCCGAAGACCGTGACCGGCCCGCGCGTGGATGACTACTTCTGGCTGCGCGACAAGAACGATCCGGCGACCATGACGTACTTGAAAGCGGAGGACGCGTACGCCGACACGATGATGAAGCCGACGACCGCTCTGCAGGACACGCTTTTCAAGGAGATGGTCGGGCACATCAAAGAGACCGACTCGTCGGCGCCGTACCGCCGCGGCGGCTACTTCTACTACACGCGCACCGTCGCAGGTGAGCAGTATCCGATCTACTGCCGCAAGCGCGGCAGCGTCGATGAGCCCGAGCAAGTCCTGCTCGACCTCAACGAGATGGCGAAGGGCAAGCAGTTCATGGCGGTCGGCGCGTTCGAGCCGAGCGACGATGGGACGCTGCTCGCGTATACGACGGACGAGATCGGCTACCGGCAGTACACGCTGCACGTGAGGAATCTGACGACGGGACAGGTGCTGCCCGACACGGCCGAGCGCGTCGACGATCTCGTGTGGGCGACCGACAACAAGACGATTCTCTACGTGACGGAAGACGCCGTCACCAAGCGCAACGACAAACTCTTCAGACACGTCGTCGGCGCCTCCTCGAGCGAGCTCGTGTACTCCGAGCCGGACGAGCTTTTCGACATGGCGGTCGGCCGCTCGCGTGACGCCGCCGTGATCCTGCTGCAGATCGCGGCGAAGACCTCGACGGAGTACCGCTACGTGCCGGCGGATCGCCCGACGACGGCGCCAAGAATCATCCTTCCACGCGAGCCGGGCCACGAGTACGACGTCGACCATCGCGGCGATGTCTTTTACATCCGGACGAACAAAGGCGCCAAGAACTTCAGAGTCGTCTCGGCGCCGGTTGCAGACCCATCGGAGAAGCACTGGACGGAGGTCGTCGCGCACAAGCCCGAAGTGAAGATCGACGCGGTCGATGCCTTTGCCCATCACCTCGTGATGTCGGAGTGGGAGGGCGGCCAGCAGCAGATCGAAGTGCTGGACCTGCCGTCCGGCACTCGCCATCGCGTGACGTTCCCCGAACCCGTCTACACGGCCGTGCTGGCGCAGAACTACATTTTCGACTCGAACGTTGTCCGGTACAGCTACACGTCGCTGGTCTCGCCGCCGTCGGTGTTCGACTACGACATGACGTCGCACGAGTCGCACTTGGTAAAGGAGACGGAGGTCCCGAGGTTCGACAAGACGAATTACACGTCGGAGCGCGTGTTCGCAACCGCGTCAGACGGCACGAAGGTACCGATTGCGCTGGTCTCACGACGCGGCGTGCCGCGCGACGGCTCTGCGCCGCTTCTGCTGTACGGCTACGGCTCGTACGGATTCTCGGTGCCGCCGACGTTCGCCGCAAGCCGGCTGGCGTTGCTCGATCGCGGGGTCGTCTACGCGATTGCGCAGGTTCGCGGCGGCGGCGAGCTCGGCGAGCCGTGGCGCGAGGCCGGGCGCATGATGAACAAGATCAACACGTTCACCGATTTCATCGCGTGCGCCGAGTACCTCGTCGCGCAGAGATACACGTCCAGTCGGCACCTCGTGATCCAGGGCGGGAGCGCCGGCGGTTTGCTCGTTGCTGCGTCCACGAACATGGGTCCGGATCTTTTCAAGGCCGTAATCGCGCAGGTGCCGTTCGTCGATGTCCTTAATTCAATGCTCGACGCGTCGCTGCCGCTGACGACCAGCGAGTACATCGAGTGGGGAAATCCGAACGAGAAGGCCGCGTACGACTACATGGCGCGCTACTCGCCCTACGACAACATCAAGGCGCAGGCGTATCCCGCAATGCTCGTGAAGATTTCCGTCAACGACAGCCAGGTCGGCTACTGGGAAGGCGCGAAGTTCACGGCCAAGCTGCGCGCAATGAAGACCGATACGAATCCGCTTCTGCTCAAGGTGAACTTCGGCGCTGGACATGGCGGTTCGTCGGGCCGCTATGACGCACTCCACGACACGGCCTTCAACTGGGCGTTCGTCCTCTGGCAGGTCGGGCTCGCAAAGTAGCCGCGGTCTCCTTCCGCTACTACCCTGGGCGGAGTCGCGTTAGGCTATGCGGGTCCGTTGTCCCTGGAGGAACCGGGATGTCATTTCGCCTTGCGCGCTTGTTTCTGTTTCTCGCTCTCGTGTTCGCCGTCACGACCGCCGTGCCCATGAGGGGTGCCTCGCCAGCCGAGGTCAGCCCGGGAATGCTCGGTGGGCTGAAGTGGCGCAATATCGGCCCGTTTCACGGCGGGCGCATCTCGGCGGTCACCGGCGCGATCGGTCAGCCGGGGGTCTTCTATGTCGGCGCGCCGGCCGGCGGCATTTGGAAAACGACCAGTGCCGGCGTGACGTGGCTGCCGATCTTCGACCAGTTCACGCAGGTCGACAGCATCGGCGCCATTCAAGTCGCCCCGTCGAATCCCGACATCGTGTACGCAGGGACCGGCGACTCAGTGCAGGGATCGTTGGGCGACGGGATGTACAAATCGACCGACGCCGGCAAGACCTGGACGCACGTCGGCCTCGAAGAGACGACGAAAATCAACAAGATCGTCGTCGATCCGAAGAATCCTGATCTTGTCGTCGCCTCAACACAAGGCGATGCACAGCACAACGGCCAGGGCATCTATCGATCGACTGACGGCGGCAAGACCTGGGAGAACACGCTGCGGCCGGAGAACGCGAACGGCACGCGCGACGTCGAGTACGCGTACGACATGCCGACGCTGATGTTTGCGACAGCACAGGGCAACATGGGCCCGGGCGCGGGATTCGGCGGCGGTGCGGGCGCGGCAGGTGCGCAGCCGGCGGGCCCGGCGCCGCCCAACGGCACGGCGCTCTTCAAGTCGACGGACTCGGGCAAAACCTGGAAGAAAGTCGACACGCTTCCGCCGTACACCGGCCGCATCAGCGTCGCGGTCGCGATGCACACGAACGGCCAGCGAATCTACGTCGTCGGCGGTGCGCTGCAAGGTGGCTCTGGCCTGTACCGCTCGGACGATCAAGGCGCGACGTGGCAGCACATGGCGGGCACCGACACGCGCATCGGCAACGGCCAGGGCGCGTACAGCTCGGGCGTGTGGGTCGATTCGCAGAATCCCGACGTGCTCTACACGGTGGCGACGACGGTCTACCGATCGGAAGATGGTGGAAAGACGTTTACCGGCTTCAAAGGCGCGCCCGGCGGCGAGGACCCGCACGACATCTGGATCGATCCGACCAACGGCCAGCGCATGTTGTTCGGTCTGGATCAGGGGCCAGGCGTAACGCTCGACGGCGGCAAGACGTGGAGCGGCTACTACCAGATCCCGATCGCGCAGGTGTACAAGATCTCGACAGACACGCGCTATCCGTACTGGGTGATGGCGTCGCAGCAGGACACGGGCGCGATCATGACGCGCAGCCGCAGCGATCAGGGACAAATCACGATCGTCGACTGGCTGCCGCTGCCGTCGTCAGAGTTCGGCACCGTCGTGTCCGACCCGCTCCATCCGAACATCGTTTACGGCGTCGGCTACGGGGCGGGTCAGGGCAGCGGGATGATCAAGATCGATCTGAACACGGGACAGTGGGGCAACGTGTCCCCGAGCTTCGGCACGGACTCCAACCTCTATTCGGCGGGTCGCGATTTCTGGAAGCGCTTCGACACGGCGTTCGAGCCGAAGGCGATGTACGTCGGCTACAACTGCATCCTCGTCACGCGCGACGGCGCGCAGACGTTCACGGCGTTCAGCCCGGATCTCACCGCGCCGAAAGGTACGGCGCCGACGCCGTGCGGTGTGGCTCCAGCGCCAATCCCGGCGACCGGTGCTAACGCGGCGACGGCGGCTCCAGCCGGACGAGGTCGCGGACGCGGTACGGCCGCGGCTGCGCCAACGACGCCGGCGGGCGCGAACCCGACGACGCCCGCGGCAACGACCACGCCCCCTGCGGCCCCCGCGGGTGGCGGAGGTCGCGGTGGCGGAGCCGGGAACATCGGCGACTTCTCGCTCTCGACCGTGAAACAGGGCGTGGTCTGGTCGGGCAGCAGCACTGGCCAGGTCTACAACACGTTCGATGGTGGCAAGACGTGGACGAACGTCACCAACTTCACGGATCTGCCGCCCAACGCGAGCTTCGTGACGGTTGAAGCAGGCCACACGGACGTCAACACCGCGTACGTCGTCGCCAATATTGGCGGAGGGCGCGGCGCCGGTGCGGGCGCGCCCGCAGCTGAGCAGCACTACATCTATCGCACGCACGACGCCGGCAAGACGTGGACGCGCATCGTCAACGGTCTGCCGACGGGCGAGCGCACGGGCAGTCAGGTGCACGTGTTGCGCGAAGATCCGAAACAGAAAGGCCTGCTCTTCGTCGGGACGGAGACGACGGTGTACGTCTCGTTCGATGATGGGGATCACTGGCAGTCGCTGCGGCTGAATTTGCCGAGCACGTCGATCCGCGACATGGTGTTCCACACCGACGATCACATGAACGATCTGGTGATCGGCACGTACGGACGTGGCTTCTGGGTGCTCGACGACATGAGCCCGCTGCGCGACATGGCCACGAAGAGTGCGGAAATCGCGTCGGCGCCCGCGTATCTGTTCAAGCCTGGCGATGCGATTCGCGCGCGCCAGAACTCGAACTGGGATCAGCCGCTCAACCCCGAGCTCTTCCACGCGCCAAATCCGCCGTACGGCGCGCTCATCTATTACCACCTGAGCAAGGCCCCGGCGGGGGAGATCAAGATCGAGATTTCCGACTCGACCGGCAAGGTTGTGCGGACGCTCACGAGCACGGTGCCGGCGGCCTACGAGCGTCCGCCGTATCCGGACTACTGGCTGATGCCGCCGCAGGAACGTGCGATGTCGACGGCAGTCGGCACCAATCGCATCAACTGGGATCTGCGGTACGACGATCCGCCGGGCTACAACCCGGACATCAACAACCAGATGAACTCGTCGCCCGGCACCGTCACACCGGCGCCGCATGGGCCGCTCGCGCTGCCTGGAACGTACACGCTCAAGCTGATCGTCGACGGCGCGACGTCCACGCAGACGCTGGTCGTCCACAACGATCCGCGCATCGGTGAGAGCGCAGCCGTGATGAACGCGCTGCGGTCAGAACACAAGCTGACCCTTCTGGCGTATCAAGGAATGAAGGATTCGGCGGCTGGGAACGACGAAGTCGCGGCGGTGCGCGCTGAGGTCGCGTCGCTCGCGTCTTCGGCGCTGCCGGCAGATCTCGCGGCGGCGACGACGGCGCTTGACGCGAAGCTCGCGACGTTCGGCGGCGCGACAGGCCGAGGCGGACGCGGGGCCGGCGGTGGTGGCGGCGGAGGCCGCGGTGGTCGCGGCGGCGGAGCGCCAGGTGGCGTGACGTCGTTCACGGCGCTCAACGGATCGTTCAATCAGATCGTCGCGCTGACGCAGAACGGCATCGACATGGCGCCGACGAAGGCCGAGATCGACACCTATCAGACGCACTGCAAGGAGTACAGCGCCACGGTCGCGGCCTGGAAGCAGATGCAGAGCGTGGACCTCGTGAGCTTCAACGATCAGCTGACGAAGGCCGGCAAGCCTGCGCTCAAGATCACGCCGACGAAGCTGACGGTGTCTGCCTCGTGCACGTACGTGCCGCCGGCGCCGGCGGGGGCCGGACGAGGAGGACAGCGATAGCCATTGCGGCCGGGATCCGCGGGTGGCTGTTCGTCGGTACGGCGATTCTCGCCGCCGCGGCGAGCGGCAGCCCGCGTCTCGGCGCGCAAGACGCGCGCGCGATCCCCGCATCGCTCTACGCGGGTCTGACGTGGCAGCTCACAGGCCCGTTTGACGGAGGCCCGATCGCGTCGGTCGAAGGCGTTGCTGGCGAGCCCGGCGTGTACGTCATCACGACCCCGGGCGGCCGCGCGTGGAAGACGATCGACGGCGGCCAGACCTGGACGTCGATCGATCGTCCCAGCGTACGGGCGGGCGGGAGCGCCGATCCGCAGCGCTGGATCGATCCAGCCAATGCTCGGCGCATCGTTCGTGTGGACGCGCCCGGCATCGCGGTCAGCCTCGATGCGGGCGCCACATGGACGTCGTTTCACCACTTGCCGATCGCCGAAGTTGCACGCCTCACACCCCACGAGCACGCTGTTGAATCGCCCACGCGACGACGAATCGACGGCACGCCGGTGACGGTGTCCATTGCCGATCCCGCGAAGCCGGGCCTGATCTTCGCCGGCACCAAGACGTCGGTCTACGTTTCGTTCGACAACGGCGTCGAGTGGGCGCCGCTGCAGCTCAACATGCCGGCCGTGGCGATCAACGACCTCGACATCCGTGGGAACGATTTAATCGCCGCGACCCAGGGACGATCGACGTGGACGCTCGCTGATATCTCGCCGCTGCGGCAGATCGATCGCGCGAGCGCGTCGGCCGCGGCGCTGCTGTTCAAGCCTGTCGACGCGGTGCTGGGACCTGAGGCCAGCGTCGATCTGGACTATGCGCTCGGCGCGTCCGCGACCGGGCCGGTCATGCTCGACGTGCTTGATGCCGCCGGCCGCCTGATCCACTCTGCGAGCAGTGTGGCGCCTGATCCGGCCGATCGCTGGCTGCCGGTCGCGCTTCCGCTCGCGACGACACGCGGGCATCACCGCGTGGTGTGGCGCGTGCGTTTCGATCCGCCGCCGTCGCCAAACCATCGCTTCGCCCAGCTTGCGCGATCGCTGTATGAGCATCTGCCTGCGAATCCTGATGGTCCGCAAGTGCTCGCGGGCAGCTACCGCGTGCGGTTGACGGTGGCCGGCCGCGAGTACTTCCAGCCGCTGGTCGTTCGCAACCAAGCGTCGGCGACGCCCGCGTCGCTCGAGGCGCGTCGGCAGCAATTCGATCTCGCCATGAAGGCGTACGACGCGATGAGCGCGTCGCATCGCGGGTTCCTCCAGCTCAAGCGCCTGCGCAATCAGATCACGCCGCTTTTGACGTCTTCCGATCCAGACATCGCGGCAGCGGCGGCGGATCTCGACACGCGGCTCGCGGCCATCGATGGCAGCGACTGGACGGGCCTCGTGATTCCCGACGCGGACAACGATGCGTCGGAGGCCGACGAAGATGCCAAGGAAGGCAAGCACCCCGACTTCGTGCCGCCGAAGGCCGTGCCGCTGAGCAAGGATTACGACGATCCGACGACGATTCTGGGACGAGCGTTTGCGAACGTCGATCATGCGCCCGCGTTTGCAATTCTCAGCACGGCGCTTGGCGGCGTCGTGACGAAGACCGACGCGGCCACAGCGCCGGATCCGCTCGCGAATGAAAGCTACAATCGCTCGTGCCAGCAGCTGGCCGGCGTCCTGCAGACCTGGCAGACGATCAACGCGCAGGATCTGCCGCGGCTGAACGGCGAGCTCGCCAAGCGCAAGCTGGCGGCGCTGCCGGTCGTGTCGAACGTGCCTGCGATCGCCTGCCGCTGACGAACCTACTTCGACGTCGCGAACCGCTTGAAGAAGCTGTCCGCGTTCCAGGTCGGCCGCGCCGGGTCGTTGGCGACACGCTGGAGCAGCGTCATGATCACGCGATCGAACAGCGCCGCGGCCTCGAGATTCACCGGCTGTTTCAGATCGTCGTTCGGCTTGTGATACACGTCGCGCACCCAGGTGCGGCGGATCGTCTCTTCGGGTGATCCGAACTCGTATCCAAACTTGAATGCGAGCGCCGGGACGCCGCGGCGGATGAAGCTGTACTGATCGCTCCTGATGAATCGATTCTGCTCGGGCTCGCGGTCGGTCTGCACGTCGACGCCGAGCGTTTTCGCCGCGGCACGCACGGACTCGCCGAGCGAGGACTCGGCCAGGCCCTGTACCTCGATCACTTTCAGCGCATAGAGCGGCAGGAACATATCGAGGTTGATGTCAGCCACAATCTTGTCGAAGGGCACCGTCGGCCGCGCCGCGAAGTACTGCGAGCCGAGCTCGCCCTTCTCTTCAGCCGTGACGGTAATGAAGATCACCGATCGTTTCGTCTTGACGCCCGATGCCTTCAGCAAGCGCGCCGTTTCGATCACCGACGCCACGCCAGACGCATCGTCCATCGCGCCGTTGTAGATCGAGTCGCCGTTGACCGCGCGGCCGACGCCGACATGGTCGAGGTGCGCGGACATGATCACGTACTCGGACTTGAGTACGGGATCCGATCCTTCGACGAGGCCCACGATGTTGGCGGACTCGACAGGGTCGCGCTTGAGCTGTGCTTGCAGCTTGACCGTGCCAGGAATGGCGAAGTGGGGGAGGGGCTTGCTGGCGGTGACGAGTTGATTGATCTCGTCGAGCGTGTGTCCGGTGCCGGCGAGCACGGCGGCTGCGCCGCGCGCGGTCAGCGTCATGGCGACGGCTTCGCCGTTGGCGTCGACGAGGCTGCGATCGGCCAACGTGATCGTCGGTTGAGGCGCCCCGCCGCCACGGGCAGGCGGCGGCGTGGCGGTCGCGGAGCCGGCGGCTCCCGTCGACGCTGATGCGGTGTCGCCTCCCGCCGCGGCGCGGGCGCCGCGACCGGCAGCGGCATCACCACGACCGGCGGCGCCCCCGCGCGCCGCGTTGGCGTCCGCGCCTGTCGCAGCAGGGCGCGGCGCGGCGATCGTCGCGACACCGATGGCGCCGGCGTGCTTCAGGGAGAGCCATCGCTCGTCGGCGGTGTTGACGTGCGATTTGACGTTGTCAGACACGTTTGCTGGCGGGAACGCGTTCACGTAGACGGCGATCTTCCCTTTCAGATCGAGGTCTTTGAAGTCGTCCCAACCCGCCTCGGGGATCGAGAGGCCGTAGCCGACGAACACCAGTTGGGCGTCGAGCGAGCCGTTGAGTTCGCCGCGGGCGCTGAGTGAGGCGTCCTGGCCAATCGCGAGCGGCGCCTCGTGACCGTCGCGTACGAGCGTGATCTTCGACGCGTCGGGCACGAGCGCGCGCGCCTCGAGCTTGACGGGCTGCCGGAAGCCGTCGAGGCCCGCCGGCCTCAAGCCGAGCGCCTGAAATTGACTCTCGACGTACTTCGCCGCGGTTTCGAAGCCTGGGCTGCCGACATTGCGACCTTCGAGCTTGTCGTCCGCCAGATACTGAATGTGCGCCCACCAGCTCTTGCCTTCGGCTTCGAGGTCCGTGGACTGCGCGGCCATGCACACCGCGCCGGCCGCGGCGACACAAAGCACCAGGAACTTTCGCTTCATTGAAGGGATTGTATAGGGACGGGGCT
>CAYQRM010000183.1:0-38352 GCA_964419785.1 uncultured Solibacteraceae bacterium
GCTCGACGCCGCGTGCAGAATCGCCGCCGTCTCCTGCATCTCGACCATGAACGTCGACTGGCCGCGCGCGATGTTGTCGGACGCGCCGACACGCGCGAAGATCCGGTCGACCACCGCGAGCTTCGCACTCGCCGCGGGCACGAACGATCCGGCTTGCGCGAGAAGCGACAACAGCGCGACCTGTCGCAAGTAGGTGCTCTTGCCGCCCATGTTCGGACCGGTCAGGATGACCAGCTGTCGATCTACGCTCGAGAGCAGCACGTCGTTGGGCACGAAGGCGCCGCTCACGTGGCGCTCGACGATCGGGTGCCGGGCGTCGGTCGCCTGCAGCTCGTCGCCCTCGTGCATCTGAGGCTTGATGTAATTGTGCAGCGCCGCCGTTTCGGCAAGCGCCCCGAGCACGTCGAGCGCCGCCACGGCTCGCGCCGTGTCCAGAATGCGCGGCGCCTCGGCGGCGACCTGGGCGCGCAGGGCTTCAAATAGCTCGATCTCGCGCTCGAGGATCCGCTCGTCGGCGCCGAGCACTTGATCTTCGTACTCCTTCAACCCCGGTGTGATGAACCGCTCGCCGCCCGCGATCGTCTGCTTGCGCGTGTAATCGGGCGGCACCGCCGCGAGATTCGATTTCGAGATCTCGATGTAGTACCCGAACACGCGGTTGTAGCGGACCTTGAGCGACGCGATGCCCGTGCGCGCGCGCTCGGCGGCTTCCATCGCCGCGATCGCCGTTCGGCCGCCCCGGCTGATGGCGCGCAGCCGATCGAGCTCGGCGTCGAGCCCGTCGCGAATCGCGCCCCCGTCGCGCACCAGCGCCGGCGGCTCGGCCACCATCGTCTTCTCAATGGCGTCGCGAACGTCCGCGAGATCGTCGACCTCGGCCGCAAGACTCTTGACGAGCGGCGCCTGAAAGTCCGCGACGCCCGACCGAAGGCGGGGCAGGACCGAGAGCGACTGGCCGAGCGCGACGAGATCGCGCGGCCCGGCCGTGCCGAGCGAGACGCGCGCGACGATGCGCTCGATGTCGTGAATGTTCTTGAGCAGCTCGCGCACGCGGCCGCGGTCGGTCGAACGGAACGCAAAGTCTTCGACCGCGTCGAGCCGATCCTGAATCCTCGCGAGGGCCACAAGCGGACGCAACAGCCACTGCCGCAGCTGCCGGCCGCCCATCGGGGTGATCGTGCGGTCAATCGTGTCGAGTAGCGATCCGGACCGCCCGCCGTCCGTGCCCTCGACGACGTTGAGGTGCCGGAGGGTGACCGGATCGACGAGCAGAGCATCGGTGGCGATGCGGAGCGAGATGTCGCGCACGTGCGTGAGATCGCGTCTCTGCGACTCGCGAAGGTACGTGACGATCGATCCGGCCGCGGCGACGGCGGCTGAGGCCGACTCCAGCCCGTAACCGGCGAGCGACGTTGTCCGCAGCTGCTCGCACAGCGCCGCGCGCGCGCGGACAGGCTCGACCGACCAGTCCTCGACGCGCGTGATCCGCGTCGAGACGAGCGGCGTGAGCGCCGCGTCGACCTGCGCGTGCTCGGCGACGATGAGCTCGCGCGGCCGGAGGACGGCCAGCTCCGCGGCAATAGCGGCGGGCGCGCCGATCCCGTCGAACTCGGCGGCGGCAAATTCACCGGTGGACACGTCGAGAAACGCGAGACCCCACGACGCCGACGCCAGACCCGCCGGCACGATGGCCGCAAGAAACGCTGGCTCGCGCGCATCGAGATACGCGGCGTCGGTGAAGGTGCCGGGCGAGACGACGCGCGTGACTTCGCGTCGCACGATGCCTTTGGCCTTGCGCGGATCTTCGACTTGATCGCAAATCGCGACGCGATACCCCTTGCGGATGAGCCGCCCGAGATACGTATCGAGCGCATGGAACGGCACGCCGCACATTGGAATCGCGACGCCGCTCGCGTCCTTCGCGCGCGACGTCAGCGCCAGTTCGAGCGCGCGCGACGCCGCGATCGCGTCCTCGTAGAACATCTCGTAGAAATCGCCCATGCGGAACAGCACGATCGCGTCGCGATGCTGCCGCTTCGCGTCGAAGTACTGCCGCATCGCTGGCGTCGTGGCCGACGGCGCAGAAGACGTTGAGGAGGAAGACGAGCTCGTCACCGGTGGGACACGTCGTTTCGAAATGCGCGAACGCGGGCCGAACCCGCCGGAGTATAACATTGCGCCATGCTCGTGCTGGCGCTCGAGACCGTCACACGCGCGGGCAGCGTGGCCGTAATCGACGGCGAGCTGTGCCGCTCGACGACCGGCGATCCCACGCGCACGCACGGCGAGCGCCTGCCGCACGACGTCACGTCGTGGCTCGCCGCGTCGGGCCGCACGCTGGCCGACGTCGATCTGTTCGCAATCATCTCAGGTCCCGGATCGTTCACCGGCCTTCGCGTCGGCATGGCCGCGGTGCAGGGATTCGCGCTCGCGCGCGATCGACGTGTCGTGCCGGTGCCAACGCTCGATGCGATCGCCCTCGGGTGGCTCGCACATTCCCACCTCGCGGAGCCCACGTGGCTTGTGGCCTGTCTCGACGGCCAGCGCGGCGAGGTCTTCTCGGCGGGATGGGAAGTCGCGCCGGGATCGGTGTTCGACGCGGCACGCCTGACCCTCGCGCCTCAGGTCAGTCCGCCCGAGGCGCTCGCGGCCGAGCTCCGTCATCGTCGCGGTTCGGCGCCTGTCGTCGTGGTCGGGGACGGCGCGAGGCGGTACACACCGGTCATTGCCGAGCCGACGCTCGGCGTTACGATCGCCGACCTGACCGTACCGCTCGCGGAGGTGGCGGCGCGCGAGGCCGCGGCGCACCCGGAACGCGCCGTTGCGCCCCATGCGCTTCGTCCGGTCTACATTCGCCGGCCGGACGCAGAGCTCGCGCGCGATCGCGCGCACGGCAAGCGTCGTACGGGAGAGGCGGATCCGTTCGCGGGCTTCACGATTCGTCGTGCGGCCGGGCGCGACGACGTCGCCGCCGTCGAGGCGCTGCAGCGGCGCACTTTCAGCAATCCGTGGGCCGCCGAAGCGATCGGCTGGGAGCTCGAGCATACCGACGTCGCCCGGCTGTACGTGATGCACGCACCGGACGAGCAACTCGTGGCGTACTGTGCGTGCTGGATCATCTTCGATGAGCTGCACATCAACAGTCTCGCCGTCGACGAGAACTGGCGGCGCCGTGGCGTCGCGCGTTATCTTCTCGAGGGCGTGCTGAAGGAAGCCGCCGCCGCCGGCGCGCGGTCGGCCACGCTCGAAGTCCGCCGATCCAACGAGGCCGCGCGCACGCTCTACGAAGGACTCGGCTTTCACGTCGACGCCGTCAGACGCGACTACTACCAGCATCCGCGCGAGGACGCGCTCATTCTCTGGCACCGCGCACTGAGCAGCCAGCCCTGAAACCCGGCTCGGGCCGGCAGTTGCGCATGTAACACGCAGATGTCGACGGCCGCGTCCGTTTGTGGTAGTTTGCGCCTACCACGGCCGGCGCAGTGGCCGGGTTTTTTGAGGGGCGTGACGCCCCGACGACAAGGAGGCGGAGCATGGCCGACGCTCAGCTCCCGTTGAAAGACGACGTGAAAGCCGCACTGCTTCGGACCGACGAAGCCTTTCGACAGTTGGTCACGGAGCATCAGGCACTCGACGAAAAGATTCGCCACCTCTCCTCGTTCGCCCGCCTCACCGATCAGCAGCAATACGAAGAAACGGCACTCAAGAAACAAAAACTTGCACTCAAGGATCGCATCGAAGCGGTGATGCGCCGTCAGGCACCGACGCCGCCGCTGCAGCATCACTAACGCGTCGGCGCGGCCGTTTCGCGTTACAGGCCGCCGACCTCGTACAATTGGCAGGTGACCATCGACCGGGCAGGATGGCCGTTTGTCGCCGCAGCAGCGTTGCCGGCGGCGATCGCCGCCGTGGCTGGCGCCACGAAGGCGGCCGTCGTCCTGTTGTTGCTGCCGATGTTGATCGCAGTGTTCTTCCGCGATCCGGATCGCGCGACCGTCAGCGATCGCTCCGCCGTGCTCGCGCCTGCGGATGGCCGCGTGATGTTCGCTGGCGTCGCGCCGGCCGACGACGCACCGGCTGGCGCGGGACGGCAGGTGACGATATTCCTCTCGTTGTTCGACGTCCACATCAATCGCACGCCGGTGGCCGGACGCGTGACGCGCGTCGACTACGTGCCCGGATCGTTTCTCCCGGCGTACCGACCGGGCGCGCGGCGGAACGAGCACTCGGAGATCTGGATCGATCATGACGGGCAGACGATCGTGACCAGGCAGGTCGTCGGCGTGCTCGCGCGCCGTGTCGTCTGCCGCGTCCGCAGCGGCGATGAGCTCTCGCCCGGAGCGCGCATCGGTCTGATGAAGTTCGGCTCGCGCATGGACGTGTTCGTGCCTCGCTCCGCCGAGCTCACCGTGGCCACGGGCGATACCGTACGCGGCGGTGAAACCGTGATCGCGCGGCTGGCGTCGGGAGACTGACGAATGGTCGAACCGTTCGATCGCCGGCCGCCGCACGAGCCCCGCAAACGCCGGGGCGTCGTGCTCCTGCCGAGTCTCTGCACGGTCGGCAACATGTTCTGCGGCTACGCGTGCATCGTCTATGCGATGCGCGGCGATTTAGTCACGGCCGCGCCGTTCATCGGCTTCGCGATCATTCTGGACATGCTCGACGGCCGGCTCGCGCGGCTCACCGGCACGTCGAGCGCGTTCGGCGTCGAGTTCGATTCACTCGCCGACGTCATTTCGTTCGGCGTCGCGCCAGCCGTGTTGGCGTTCACGTGGGGCTTGTCTGAGCTCGGCCGAACTGGATGGGCGTCCGGCTTCGTGTACGTGAGCGCCGCGGCGATGCGACTCGCGCGCTTCAACTCTCAGCCCGCGCACCTCGGCGACAAGAGGTATTTCATCGGCATGCCGACACCGGCCGCCGCCGGCGTCGTCGCGGCGACGATCTACGCGTGGCCGTATCCGGTGACCGGCTATCCTGGCTGGGCGACCATCATGGTCGTGCTCGTCCCGGCCGCGCTGATGGTCAGCCGGATCCGATTCCGCAGCTTCAAGACGATCAACCTCGGATGGGGACCGTCCTACCTGCCGCTGCTCGGTTTCGCGCTCTTCATCGCGTTCATCACGACCGAGCCCCGCTTGACACTGCCCGTGCTGGCCTACGGCTATCTCCTGTCCGCGTTCATCGAGCTGGTGTTCACGCGCGGTCGAGCTCACCGCGAGGAGGCGCCGCCGGCAGCGTCAGGGTAACGGTCGTCCCACGCCCTGCTTCGCTCTCGAGCGTCATCGTCCCGCCGCACAACTCCACGTTCCGCTTCGCGTTCGCCAGACCGAGCCCCGACCCCGCCGTCCTCGTCGAGAAGTACGGCTCGAACGCACGCCGCACGGACTCCTCGTCCATGCCGACGCCGGTGTCGCTGATCGCCACCTCCACGGCCGCACCCTTGCTTTGCGCGGCGATCTGCAGCCGGCCGCCGTCGGGCATGGCCTGCAGTGCGTTTTCAATCACGTTGGTGAGCGCGCGCGCCACGAGCGTCCGATCGACCAGCACGGTGGGCAGGTCCTCCGCGGTGATGACGTCGATCCGGTGCTGCCGGCCGAGGCCTGGCCGATACGGACCGACGACGTCCTCTATCAGCTCCGGTACCGCGACGACCGTGGGTCGGGCGACCGGCTCGGCCGCGAAGGTCGAGAACTCGCCGGCGATCTGACGAAGCAGTCGCACCTGACGCAGGATCGTCGTGACGCACTGGTCGAAGACGGCGCCGAGCGGACGCCGGGAGTCTTCGTGCACGCGCTGGAGATGCTCGGCGGCCAGCTGAATCGGCGTGAGTGGGTTCTTGATCTCATGCGCGACCTGCCGCGCCATCTCCGCCCAGGCTTTGAGCTGCTGCGTGCGTGCGAGCTCGGCCCGCTGCGACGCGAGCGTGGACGTCATCGTGTTGAAGTCGTCGACCAGACGACGCAGCTCATCGGCGGTGTCGGCGACGACGCGCACGTCGAGCCGGCCGGCGGCGATCTGGCGCGCGGCCTGCGTCAGACGGGCGACCGGATCGGAGATGCGGCCAGCGACTGACGCGCCAAGACCCGCGGCGAACAAGACGACGATGACGCCGCCGACCAGCACGCCGCGGTACAGCTCATCGATCTCGCGCTCGATCTCGCGCTGCCGCAGCGCGAGCGGCACGCTCAGCACCGCGTCCCGGCCGCGCGCGGGTACGGGCGCCGCCGCAACCAGGTACTGGAACGTGCCGAGCCGGTCCGGCACGACGAACGTCGGCGCGCGATTGAGCGCGACGGCCTGATACGCGGCGGCCGGCGTGCGAACGGGCAGCAATCCGGAATCGAAGAGATCGCGCTGGCTCGTGGCCACGAGGGTCGCGCCGTCGAACAGATTGACGTCCTGTCCGATCACCTGTCCGATCCACACCATCGCATCGTCGGTCGGCGCGGTCTGCGTGGGGTCTGGCCGCTGCTCGGCGACGGTCAGCTCCTCGAAGACCTTGCGAGCCACCGTGACCACGCTCGCGGCCTCTGACTCGACGTCGGCGCGGAACTTGGTGGTCATGTAGGCGCCGAACGCGAGCGCAAGCATCAGGACCGGACCAACTGCGGCGAGCACGAAGAACAAGAAGAGCTTGCGATAAAAGCTCGTGCGGATTTCGTGGAAGAGCAGCCGAAGCGGCACGTCGCGCCGCCGCCTGAACGGCGCGTAAATCGTCGCGCCGAGCAGAAACACGACGAAAATCGCGGCGACGAGCGCGGCGGCTTCCGACAAACGCGTGGCATGCTCGAAGACCGTCGAGACTGGATAGCCGAGCGCGTAGATATGGCTGCGGTCGCTGCCGAAGTGCACGCGATACGTGCGGTCCCCAGCCGGCAGCGTCGTCCAGAACGAATCGCGCGAAGCGATCAAGCGGTCCGCCAGCTCGCGGCTGATCTGCCAGGCCACGCGGCCCGACGCGAACACCGGATGCAGGCTCCAGCCGTAGACGACGACCTGCAGATCGTTGACGCGCGGGACAGCTGCCGGCGCGTCGGGCAAACCCAACGCGTCCGCGTACGGGTTGGCGGACGAGACGAAGGGCAGCGAGCGGTAGTCCGGCTCGACGTGGATGACGATCGCGCCGAGCATGTGTCCGTCGTCGTCGCAAATCGCGCGCTCGGCATGAAGGAGATTTCGATCTTCGGCGCCGAACCGCTGCGCCTCGCTGAACACCTCCCAGTCACAGCCGCTCCCGGACCACGTCTGCGTCGACGCTCGGTAGATGTACTCCGGGAGGTTGAGCGCGAAGCGGCTGCGCAGCTCGCGATCGGCGCCGTACAGCTCGACGTCCGACGTCACGCGGCTGCGCGACAGGCTGGTCAAACTCCACACTTGAAACGCTTCGTGTGAGGATCGCAGGCCTGGCGGAGGCACGGGTGCGGCAATGAGCGCAGAGAGCGCCGGAATGTGATCGATCTCGACTTGCGCTCGCGCCAATTCCGCGCCGAGCTCCTGCGGATGACTTGCCGTCCGCGGCGCGTAATCGCTTTCGATGAGCTCGCTTGTTGCGATATCGGCGTAAGACGCGGCCATGGGATAGAGCGCGACCGTCGGCAAGAACAGCGCGGCGAACGTCAGCACGAGACGCATGGCCTGCGTCGTGTGCCGGTAGTAGCCGCGCAGTGACGAGGACCCGATCGCGAATGCCGCGGCCGCGACGCCGGCGCCCAGGATCGAGGCCCACGGCAGACCAGCCGGCCGCGCCCGTACGAGCAGGTAGACGCCAGTCGGCACAAGCCACAGCGCCGCCGCAAAGAGCGCCTGGCCCGGTTGGCGCCATGTCAGACGCCAACGCCCGGCTGAGAACGCAAGTACGGTTGCGGCTGTCCAGAACACCGCGAGCTGCATCACGATCAAGCCCGTGAGAGAGACGAGACTGACGAACTCGATCGGAAACAGTGGAAACTGCCACCGGTCGAGCGACGGCGAGATGGTCATGCGCTGCCGAAAGACGAGTGAGAGCGCAAACAGGGCGGCGGCCACCGCGACGCCCACCAGGAGCTGCTCGAAGATGAACGTCCCTCGCGCGTCCGATGGATTGCGGCGCGCGTGCCGCCGCCACCACCACGATCCCGGAAACAGGGCCATCAGCGCCAGCGCGCCGAGTCCGAGGATCAGATATTTCACTGGCGCGTCGACGAGAAGCGCCAGCCAGCGCAGCACCCCTGCCGCGCCCACCACGATGGCGCCGGTCGCGAGCGACCATCCGAAGAAATCGATCAGCTTCGTGGACCGGGACCGTGCATCGAGCAGGAAACCAGTGGCGAGCAATGCTGCGCAGACGAGCGGAAGCGCAACGACCGTGGCGACCCGGCGGCGGAAGATGTCGCGCTCGGCGTCGATGGCATCAAGCGAGTAGTGGGCCTCGAGGAGCGGCGAGTCGTCGGGACCCGTCACCTGGAAGGTATGCGGCTGTTCTCCCTGCGTGTCGGCGCCGACGAGCGCGGCCGGGGTGACCGACACCGGCCCGAACGACGTCGTGAGCTGCCAGAGCGGTGCCGCGGACGCGGGGTGCACGACCGGCGCGAGGATCGTCTCAGCCGCCGCCAAACCGATGCGCTTGCCGTCCGTCTCGATGGGCTCGACGGCCACGAGGCGCACGCCGCCGTAGCCTTGAATGGCGAACACCGCGCGCGGGCCCGCCAGCCGATCAGGGGGCAGGTTTTCAGCCGCGCCGCCGCTCCACGCGAGCACGCGGTACATGCCGCGCGGCCCCGTCGCGACGTACGCCGTGGCTGAGATGCGTTCGGTGCCGTTGTCGGCGACCAGGTCCATGAGCCGCGCGAACAGTGGCGAGAGCTGATCGCGCTCGGTGCTCGCGCTGTTGATGAGCGGCCCTTCGCGCGCCACCCGCGTCGCGAGCAGCTCGACCTCGCGCGTCCGTGCGGCAACGGTCGCGCGCACGTCGGCCTCGAGCCGCGCGGCCGCGGCGTCCTCACCGACGCCGAACCGCACGAATTCCCAGAAGAACCCGATCGCCGCTAGCGCAAAGGCGATCGCGAACGCTACGCCGAAGAGTCGCCGTGGAGAGCTACGCACCGGAGGCAAAACGCTCCGAACAGGCGGGGCATCGGGCTGAGGATACCAGAAACGCGGATGCTATACTGGCCGGCTGAGACCCACGCGCGTCTCGATTGCATGCCGACGCTGCCGCTCCGCGCCGCCCTCAAGCACGGCGCGCTCATCGTCGCCGCCAACTGGCCGGTCGTGCTCATCGAGTTCGCCCTCGAAAGCTTGTACAAATTCGTCCTCGCCGTGCCGGTCATCGGCGGAGCGCTGATGGTCGCCGTCCTGGTCGGCGACGATTTCGGGACGATCTTCGGTCAGGGCGTGCGCAATGCCGCCGACCTCATCGTCAGCGCGCTGTTCACGGCGCCCTCCGCGCTCTGGACCTTCTTCGCCGCGGTCGCGCTCGTCGCCGTCGGCGGCGCCGTCGTGATGTACATCGTCAAGAGCGGTACGCTCGCGGTCATCGTGGCCAGCGAAGCCGTGGCCGGCGAGCTGCACGAGGGGCCGATCCACCTGGAGATGTTGCGACGCGCCTATGCGTACGACCTCGCGGCAGTCCTCGCCGCGGCGCGCCGCTTCGCCAGCCGTTCGGCCTGGCTCGCGCTGGGCCTCAGCGCGTCGTACATCACGCTCGGTGTCGGGTACGTGATGGCGCTCGGTTGGGCGCTGCGGCTGGCGGCACAGACGACCTGGGCGCCGGCATGGCCACTGCTCGTCCTGCTGTCGACGAGCACGGGCGTCATCGGCGTGACTGCGGCCAATCTGGCCTTCGATTTGCTGCGGGTGATCGTCGTGAGCGACGACTGCAGCCTGCGCGTGGCATTCTCGCGGCTGCGCGCGTTTCTCGTCGCCGACGCGCGGCAAGTGCTGGGGATCTTCGGCGTCGTCGGACTGATCGTGAGCGCCGCGATGGCGGTGTCGGTGGTGACGACGGCGGGTCTGACGTTCGTCGCGTGGGTGCCATTCGCGTCGCTCATCGCGATTCCGCTGCAGGTCATCGCGTGGTTCGTGCGCGGCGTGGTCTTTCAGTACGCCGGCCTCGGCGCGCTCTCCGCATATCAAACGCAGTACCGCCGTTTCTCGGGGGCCGGTGGCCGGTCGGTCGTGACTCCTATGTGGGTGCAACGCGCATGACGCAGTACGAACAATTCTTCTCCCGCGCCGGTCAGACGATGCGCGAGTCCGCGATTCGGAAGATGGGCGCGGTCCTTGCCCAGGCGCGCGACATGATTTCCTTCGCGCCTGGCTATCCTGCCGAAGATACGTTCGCATGGGAGGCGTTCGCCGACATCGCGCGCGAGCTGCTCACAGGCGACGACGGATCGGTCCTGCAGTACGGGCCGACGCGCGGCTACAAGCCGCTACGCGATTTCATCGCCGGCTTGATGCAGGAACGGCACATCGCCGCCGTCGCGTCGAGTGTCGTCGTGACGACGGGATCGCAGCAGGGACTCGACCTGCTGGCCCGCGTGCTTTTCGATCCAGATGACGTCGTGCTCGTGGAGCTGCCGTCGTACACGGGCGCGATCACGGCGTTCCGCAGCGTCGGCGCGTCGCTCGTCGGCGTGCGCCAGAGTGCTGATGGCGTCGACCTCGACGAGCTCGACGAAACGATCGTGCGACTGCGCGGCGAAGGCCGCCGCGTGAAGGCGCTCTACGTCGTCCCGAATTTCCAGAATCCGACCGGGCTGCTCCTCGGCGCCGCGAAGCGCCCGCATCTGGCCGAATGGGCCGAGAGGCGAAACGTGCTCGTGATCGAGGACGACCCGTATCGCGATCTGTATTTTCCTGACGTCGCGAGCGAGGGCGAGACGCGTCCGATCTCCGCGGACGACACGAACGGCCGCGTCATTTACTTGAGCAGCTTTTCGAAGACGCTCGCACCCGGATTCCGCGTGGCGTGGCTTCACGCACCCGAACCGCTCGCGGCGAAGCTCGAGATCGCCAAGCAGGCCGAGGATCTCTGCAGCGGCGGACTCGATCAGCGCGTCGTCTACGAAGCGTGCCGCCGCGGCATTCTCGCGAAGAACCTGCCGAAGCTGCGGCTGCACTACCAGAACAAGCGTGACGTGATGGTGAAGGCGCTGCACCAGCATCTGGCGGGGAAGGTGACGTGGCCCGAGCCACGCGGCGGATTCTTCTTGTGGGCGAAGCTCGCGGGATCGCTCCAGACCGACGCGCTGCTCGCGCGGGCGCGAGAACGCGGAGTGATCTTCGTCGCCGGGTCGGCGTTCTTCGTAGATGGTTCGGGCGCGCAGCATCTCCGGCTGTCGTTCTCCGCGCCTCCGCCAGACCGCATCGAAGAGGGCGTCGCGCGGCTCGCCGCCGCCGTGAGCGACGCGTCAGCGGAAGCGGGCGAGGCCGCGACCCACGCCGGGTCCCGCTGAACGCCCGCGCGCAGGCGCGGCGGCCGGCGTGGCACGATCGAGCGCGGTCAGCGTGCGTTCGACCTCCAGCGCGACCGTGATCAGGAACACGCGGCCGAGATCGTCTTTCGCGGCCGACGCTTCGAGCCGCTGAACGAAGCCCGCCGGCTGTTCAGGCGGCTTCGGAAACGGAACGATCGCGAACGGCTTGCCGGTGGCCGCACCACACACGGCGATCTCGCCCGTGTGCAGTGGCACGACCAGCGCGTCCTTCGCGAGACGAATGCCTGGCATGGCGCGGCCGGTCAGCGGCTGCGTCCACCGGAGCGATCCGATGGTGGCGTCCAGGGCGCGAACGGTGTTGTTGTTGAAGGCGATGTACACGTGCTTCGCGTCCGCGACCGGCGCGCCAACGGCCATCGATAGTGCCCGATACGCCCACTTCACGTCGCGTGGCTGCGCTTGTTCCACCGCGTAGACGCGGCGATCGTCGCCGCCGAAATATACGAGTCCGTTGGCGGCCAGGAGCGGCCCCGGCTCGGCGGCGAGCGCGAAGCTCCAGACGACCTCCGGCTTGCGAATGTCGATCGCGACGAGCGTTCGGTTCGCGAGCGTCACGAACAGCCGATCGCCGTCGATGACGGGCGCGTTGGTCGCGGCCGCGGGCAGCGCGAGGTGCCAGAGCAGCGTGCCGTCTGCCGCGCGATATCCGCGCGCTTCCTGGCCGGCGATGATCAAGAGCCAGCCAGCGCGCCAGACGGGCGCGACCGGCGGTCCGGGCAGCGCGTCATGCCACCGCACGGCGCCGGAGGCTTCGTCGAGCGCACTGACTTGATCTTTCGACGGGACAAAGACGAGATGATCGCCCGCGGCAGGCGTGGCAGCGACAGGAACATCCTGGTGCCACAGCTCGCTGCCGTCATCAGCCGCGCGGGCGACGATCGAGGGATCGCCGCCACTCTGAATCAGGAGCGATCCGCTCGCGACCAGCGTCACGGGCCCCGCCGATCCGATCGGTTTTTGCCAGGCAAGCGAGTACGGCGCCGGCGGGGGAGCTGCAGCGGGCGTCTGGCCGCGCGCGCCAGGCGTCGGCGTTGCCGCGGGCGTCGGCGCGGGCGTCTGTGTTGGCGTTGGCGTAGGTGTGGGCGTCGTTGCGGGCGGTTGCGTCGGCACCGGCGTTTGCGTCGGCGTGGGAACGGACTGCCCGATCGCCGAGGTCACGCACGCCACGAGGGGTAGCGCAAGCCCGACGCAGAGAAGCGCACCCCAACATCTTGTGGCTGCTCCGGCCGGCACACGCTTATAATAGCGACAATCTCGCGGAGGATTCGGCCTCCGTCTTGCTTCGGTCGCACACACAATCAATCGATCGCACGTGACACATCAAACGATCGTCGTTCTCGATTTCGGATCGCAGTACACCCAGTTGATTGCGCGCCGATTGCGGGAGCTGGCCGTGTACTCCGAGGTGGTGCCGTTCAACACGCCGCTCGAAGAGATCAAGCGGCGCCATCCGGCCGGCATCATCCTCTCCGGCGGACCGAGCAGCGTGTCGGAAGACGCCGCGCCGAAATCGGATCCGTCCGTGCTGGCGCTCGGCACGCCGACGCTCGGCATCTGCTACGGCATGCAGCTCATGACCGCGACGCTCGGCGGGAAGGTCGCCCCAGCGTCGAGCCGCGAGTATGGGCACGCCGACGTGACGATCACGAACGGATCGCGACTCCTGCACAACATCCCGAAGTCTCTGAAAGTCTGGGCGAGCCATGGCGATTTCGTCGCCGGCGCTCCGGCGGGTTTCACGGTCACCGCGACGTCGCCGAGCGCGCCGGTCGCGGGCATCGAGGACGAACGGCGCGGCCTCTACGGCCTGCTGTTCCATCCGGAGGTCGTGCACACCGAGCACGGCGCCGACATTCTCCGCAATTTCGCCTTCGACATCTGCGGCTGCCGCGGCGACTGGACGATGGCGTCGTTTGTCGAGGAAAGCGTGGCGCGCATCCGCGCGACCGTCGGCGACAAGCGCGTCGTCTGCGCGCTGTCGGGCGGCGTCGATTCCACGGTCGCGGCGATTCTGTTGCACAAGGCGATTGGCGAGCGGTTGACGTGCGTCTTCGTCGACAACGGCCTGCTGCGTCTGGATGAAGCCTCGCAGGTGCGCGCGCGCTTCGAGCGCCTGCACCTGCCGCTCGAGTTCGTCGACGCGAGCGAGCTGTTCCTCGAACGGCTGGCGGGCGTCACCGATCCTGAGAAGAAGCGCAAGATCATCGGCGTCACGTTCATCGACGTGTTCGAGAAGCGCGCCCAGGAGCTGGGCGAGTTCGATTTCCTGGCCCAGGGAACGCTCTATCCGGACGTGATCGAAAGCGTATCGATCAAGGGCCCCGCGTCGGTCATCAAGAGCCACCACAACGTGGGGGGCCTGCCCGAGCGGATGAAGTTCAAGCTCGTCGAGCCGCTTCGGGAGTTGTTCAAGGACGAAGTGCGCGCCGTCGGCAAGACACTCGGCCTCGACGATGAGTTCGTGTGGCGGCAGCCGTTCCCGGGCCCCGGGCTGGCCGTGCGCGTCGTCGGGGCGCTGACGCGCGAGCGGCTCGATCTCCTGCGCCGCGCCGACGCCATCGTCGTCGACGAAATCAGGAAAGCCGGATGGTACCGGCGCGTGTGGCAGTCGTTCGCCGTGCTGCTGCCGGTGCAGAGCGTCGGCGTGATGGGCGACAACCGGACGTACGAGTACACGATTGCGATTCGCGCGGTGGAGAGCAAGGATGGGATGACGGCCGATTGGGCGCGCCTGCCGCACGATCTGCTCGCCGCGATCTCGTCGCGCGTCGTGAACTCGGTACGCGGGATTAACAGGGTGGTCTTCGACATTAGTTCAAAACCACCAGCAACGATCGAGTGGGAGTGAGACGACACCCAAGGGCAGAGGGCAGAGGGCAGAGGGCAAAGGGCAAGAACGGGCTGATTGAGGCGGGCCTGGCCCCGATGGCGTCAGCCGGGCCTGTCCCGCTGGCTCGGTCGAGGCGATCCGCTGACAGAGAGACAGACAAAGGGCAGACAGGAATCAATGACCGACTTCGTCCACCTCCACCTGCACACAGAGTTCTCGTTGCTCGACGGCGCGTGCCGGATCGGGGAACTCCTGGACCGTGCGGCGGAGCTCAAGATGCCGGCGCTCGCGGTCACCGAGCACGGCAATCTGTTTTCGTCGGTGATCTTTCACGACGAAGCGCGCAAGCGCGGGATCAAGCCGATTCTCGGGTGCGAGGTGTACGTCGCGCCGGGCGATCGGACCGATCGCACCGGGCAACCGGGCGAGACTGCCAATCACCTTGTCCTGCTGTCGGAAACCGACGAGGGCTTCCACAACCTCATCAAGCTCGTCTCGTCCGGATACACCGAAGGCTTCTACTACAAGCCGCGAATCGACAAGGCCTTGCTCGCCGCGCACTCGAAGGGCTTGATAGGGCTGAGCAGCTGTCTCAAAGGTGAAGTCGCGACGGGACTCCGCACGGACCAGGTGAAGAAGGCTCGCGACGCGGCCGCGATGTACCGCGACATCCTGGGACCGAACAATTTCTTCCTCGAGATGCAGGACCAGGGCATCGAGGAACAGCGCATCGTGAACGTTGGCCTGCAGCCGATTGCGCGCGACCTTGGACTGCCGCTCGTCTGTACCAACGACGTGCACTATCTCCGTCAGACCGATCGCCATCCGCACGACGTGCTGCTCTGCATCGGCACGGGCAAGAACGTGAGCGATGAGAAGCGCCTGCGGTATCACGGCGATCAGTTCTTCCTGAAGACCGGGGCCGAGATGGCCCAGGTGTTCGGCGACTTCCCGCAGGCGATGGCGAACACGATGGCCATCGCCGAGCGCTGCAACGTCGTGCTGCCGAAGGGGCAGGCGCACCTGCCGAACTTCGCCGTCCCGTCGGGATTCACGATCGACTCGTATTTCGAATCGGTCGTGCACGAGGGCTTTGCGAAGCGCCGCGCCCGGCTCGAGGAACTGGCCGCGCGGGGCGAGCTCCGGCGGCCAATCGCCGACTACGAAGCGCGCCTGCGCTACGAAATCGATCTCATCAAGCGCATGAAGTATCCCGGCTACTTTCTCATCGTCTGGGACTTCATCCGCTACGCGCGCGAGCGCGGCATCCCGGTGGGCCCCGGGCGCGGCTCGTCGGCCGGCAGCCTGGTCGCCTATTCGCTGCGGATCACCGACGTCGATCCGCTGCACTTCGATTTGTACTTCGAGCGTTTCCTGAATCCGGAGCGCGTGACGCTGCCCGATATCGACGTCGACTTCTGCGAGCGTCGCCGCGGCGAGGTCATCGCGTACGTCACCGAAAAGTACGGGCGCGAGAACGTCGCGCAAATCATCACCTTCGGCACGATGAAGGCGCGCGCGGTCGTCCGCGACGTCGGCCGCGTGATGGAGATGCCGATCGCCGACGTCGACAAAGTCGCGAAGCTCATCCCGAACCAGCTCGACATGACGCTGGACGCCGCCCTCGAGGAGAATCCGGCGCTCGCCGACCTCGAGAAGCGCGACGAACGCGTGCACAATCTGCTCGGCGTCGCCAAACGGCTCGAAGGGATGACGCGTCACGCGTCCGTCCATGCTGCCGGCGTCGTCATCGCGCCAAAGCCGCTCACCGAGTTCGTGCCCCTCTATCGCAGCCAGAAGGACGAGGGCGAAATCACGACGCAGTGGGCGATGAAGGAAATCGACCGCGTCGGTCTCCTGAAGATGGACTTTCTCGGCCTCAGCACGCTCACGCTCCTCGACGATGCCGTCAAGCACATCGAGGAGACGACGGGCGAGAAGATCGACCTGGCCGCCCTGCCGCAGCAGGACGCGAAGACGTATCAGATTTTCCAGAACGGGCAGACCTACGGCGTGTTCCAGTTCGAGAGCTCCGGGATGCGCGACACACTTCGCAAGGCGAAGCCGCAGTGCCTCGAGGATCTCATCGCGCTCAACGCGCTCTACCGCCCGGGCCCGCTCCGCGGCGGCGTCGTCGACGACTACATCGCGCGCAAGCACGGCCGCGTCGAGGTGAAGTACGAGTTGCCGCAGATGGAGCCGCTCGTCAAAGAGACGTACGGCGTCATCGCGTATCAGGAACAGGTCATGCGCCTCGCGAGCGAGCTCGCGGGCTTCTCGATGGGACAGGCCGACGCGCTCCGCAGCGCGATGGGCAAGAAAGACGCCGCGAAGATGCAGGCGCAGCGCGAGAACTTCATCAACGGCTGCAAGGCGCGCGGCATCGCGGAGAAGAAGGCCACGAAGATCTTCGAGTACATGGAGTACTTCGCGGGCTACGGCTTCCCGAAGGCGCACTCCACGACATACGCGCTGCTCGCGTATCAGACCGCCTATCTCAAGGCCAACTACCCGCGCCACTTCATGGCGGCGCTGCTCACCATCGAGTCGGAGAACTCGGACAAGGTCGCGCTCTATCTGGCGGAGTGCCGCGAGCTCGGCGTGCCGGTCCTGCCGCCCGACATCAACACGAGCCGCTGGCAATTCATCGTCGAGCCCGGCGGCGTGCGGTTCGGGCTGGGCGCAGTCAAGGGCGCGGGCTCGGGCGCGATCGAGTCGGTCCTTGCGACGCGCGCCGCGCTCGGCGGCCGGATCCGCTCGCTCTTCGAGCTCGTCGAACGCGCGGATCTGCGCCTCGTGAACAAGAAGGTGATCGAGTGTCTGATCAAAGCCGGCGCGTTCGATTCACTGGCGCCGGCGGGGCGCGATCATTTGTCGTGGCGGCCGCGACTGCTCGCGAGCCTCGATCGCTTGCTCGATCACGGCGCGAGGCATCAGCGGGATCGCGACCAGGGCCAGTCGGGTCTGTTCGCTGATGCCGAGCACGCGCACGCCGAAGACGCCGCTGCACTTCCGGAAACGCGGCCGTGGACCGAGACGGAAGCCCTGGCGTTCGAGAAGGAGGCGCTCGGCCTCTACATGAGCGGACATCCGCTGCAGCGCTACGCCGGCGTCTTGGCGGGCGCCGGCGCCAGGCAGCTTGCCGAGCTCACCGAGAGCGTGGTGGACGTCGCCATTGGCGGCGTCGTCACTGGCATCCGCCAGCTCAAGACGCGGCGCGGCGACCGCATGGCGGTCTTCATGCTCGAAGAGGAAGCTGCCAAAGTCGAAGCCGTCGTCTTCCCGGAAGCGTTCGCGAAATACGGCGGTCTCATCGTCGACGACGCGATGCTGCTCGTACGCGGCAAGTTCGAGCGCGACGACGAGACCAGCCGGCTCGTGGTCGCGGAGATGACGCCGCTCGATGTCGTACGGGACCGCGCGGTGCGCGAAGTCGAAATCCGGCTCAGCGGCTCGGGTCTCGCCAAAGACGTGATGCGCCGCCTCGTCGGGGTGCTCGACCGCTATCCCGGCGACCGCCGCGTCTCGGTCATCGTCGAGGTCAACGGCGGCCAAAACCTCCGCGTTCGTGCCGGCACGGCCCGCCGCATCAAGCCCAGCGACCTGTTTGTCCGCGAGGTCGAGGCCGTATGCGGATCGGGATCGGTCGTGCTCAAATGAAGCGTCATGCCGGCTGACACCCTGGACTTCGAGGAGCCCGTCAACGTCCTCCTGAAGGAAATCGAGGCGTTGCGCCTGATGCCGCAGACGGTCGACCGACGGGCGGCGATCGCCCGCCTCGAAGCCCGCGCTGACGAGCTGCGCGCCGACATCTACTCGCGCCTCACGCCCTGGCAGGTCGTTCAGGTCGCACGCCATCCCAATCGACCGACGATGCTCGATTACGTCGAGCGGCTGTTCACGAATTTTACGGAGCTCGCCGGCGACCGTCGCTTCGCCGACGACAAGGCCATCGTCACCGGACTTGGCTATTTTCATGACGTGCCCGTGGCGGTCGTCGGCCATCAAAAGGGCCGCGATACGAAGCAGAAGATCTACCGCAATTTCGGCTACGCGAAGCCTGAGGGCTACCGCAAGGCGCTGCGCGTGATGCGAATGGCGGAGAAGTTCGGGCGGCCGATCATCATCTTCATCGATACGCCGGCGGCCTATCCCGGGATCGAGTCGGAAGAGCGCGG
Source organism: uncultured Solibacteraceae bacterium (assembly GCA_964419785.1). Taxonomy (GTDB): domain Bacteria; phylum Acidobacteriota; class Vicinamibacteria; order Vicinamibacterales; family SCN-69-37; genus DATEGZ01. The sequence continues at coordinate 18,492 of CAYQRM010000183.1, forward strand.
CGTCGCCGAAGCCATTGCCTACAACCTGCGCGAAATGACACAGCTCAACGTGCCGATCGTCGTCGTCGTGTGCGGCGAGGGCGGCAGTGGCGGCGCGCTCGGCATCGCGATTGGCGATCGCGTGCTGATGCAGGAATTCAGCATCTACAGCGTGATCCCGCCCGAAGGCTGCGCGGCGATTCTCTGGCGCGACGCGGCGCGCAAGGTCGAAGCGGCCGAGGCGCTCAAGATCACGGCGCCCGATCTGATCGCCCTCGGGCTCGTCGACGAGACCGTGAAAGAGCCGCCGGGAGGCGCGCATACCTCGCTCGCGCGCGCGAGCGACCTGCTCGACGAGGCGCTTTGGCGCAACCTGTCCGCGCTGATGGCCGCGGCGCCAGAAACGCGCCTCGACGCGCGTTACCAGAAGTTCCGCATGATGGGCCAGCTCGACCAGGCGTTTGCCGAAGAGCAGAACGTCCCACCGCTGCCTGGCTCGGAGCAGACGGCCTGATGCACCGCCGCGTGTGGGAGGACGTGCCCGCGGATGAAGCCAGCGTCCAACTGACCAGCTCAGCGCTGGGCCTGCATCCGGTCATCGCGCGGCTGCTCTGTCAGCGCGGACTGACCGATCCGGCCGACGCGCGCCGCTTTCTCGAGCCCGCGCTCGAACACCTCCACGATCCGTTCCTCCTGGCGGGCATGCGCGAAGCCGTGGACCGGCTGCTCGGCGCGATCGCCCGTCGGGAGCGCATCGTCATTCACGGCGACTACGACGTCGACGGCATCACGTCGACGGTGATCCTCAGACGAGCCATCGAAGTGCTCGGCGGCGACGTCGTGCACTTCGTGCCCGACCGGCTGCGCGACGGCTACGGCCTGCAGCCGGCGACGATCGAGCGGCTGCACGAGGCGGGCGCGCGCCTCATCGTCTCAGTCGATTGCGGGATCCGCGCGGCCGATGCCGCCGGCCGCGCGCGCGAGCTCGGCGTCGATCTGATCATTACGGATCATCACGAGCCTGAAGCCACGCTGCCGCCGGCGCTGGCCGTCATCAACCCGAAGCGCTCGGACTGCACGTATCCCGACAAGTACCTCGCAGGCGTCGGCGTCGCACTGAAGCTCGTGCAAGCGCTGCTCACGTCCAGCGGCCGGGGCGCGGAGATGCTGCCGCACTTCATCAAGGTCGCGGCGATTGGGACGCTCGCAGACGTGGTGCCGCTCGTCGGCGAGAACCGCGTGATCGCCCACTACGGACTGGCGAGCCTCTCGCGCGGTCCGCACGGTGCGGGGATCGAGGCGCTGCTCGACGCCAGCAATCTGCTGGGGCGCACGCTCGAGAGCTTCCACGTCAGCTTCATGCTCGCGCCGCGCCTGAACGCCGCCGGGCGGATGAGCTCGCCGGATCTGGCGGTCGATCTGCTCCTGCTGCGCGGCCGAGAGGCCAGCGTGCGCGAACGGGCGCGCGAATTGGCGCGGCAGTTGTCGGAGGAGAATGCGAAACGGCAGGCGCAGGAGGCCGAAATACTCGCTGACGCCCGTCGCACGATCGACCACGACCCGGAGATCGGCGCTCAGAACATTCTCATCGTCGCCGGCGAGGGCTGGCACCGCGGCGTGATTGGCATCGTTGCGTCGAAGCTGACCGAGACCTACTGCAAGCCGTCGATCGTCCTCGCAATCGAGAACGGAGTCGCGCACGGATCCGGGCGCAGCATCTCCGCGTTCAACCTGCTCGCGGCGCTCGAGTCGTGCGCGGATGTATTCCTGAGATTCGGCGGCCACCGCCAGGCCGCGGGGCTGACGCTGGAGTCTGCGCGGATCGGTGAGCTGCGCCGTCGCCTCTGCGCCGTCGCGAACGAGACGCTCGTGCCATCGGATCTCGTCCCGCGGCTGCGCATCGATTCGCCGCTGGGGCTTCGCGAGATCTCGGGTGAAGTGATCGAACAGCTGGCGCGGCTCGGCCCGTTTGGCCCCGCCAATCCGCAGCCGGTGTTCCGCGCGTCACCGGTCGACCTGATGGACGCGCCGCGGCGCTTGAAAGAGCGGCACCTCTCGCTGATGTTCAAGCAAGACGGCCGCGCGTTTCGCGCGATCGCATGGCGAGCCGCCGAGCGCGAAGCGTACCTCTCGACCAATCGCTTCGGTCTCGAGCTCGCGTACTCGCTCGACCGGGGCGAATATCGCGGCGAGCGAGTCACCGAGCTCACGGTCGCCGACGTGCGCGTGCCCGAGGTCGCGGCGTCATGATCTGGCAGCGCTGGGCGCGCCTGTTCGTCGCAGCGATCGGCATCGGCTGCGCGGTCGCGCTTTTCGCGTACACACGGAGCCGGCCGCCGAAGCCCGCCCCGCCACCCCAGGTCGCCGTCGATCCGCAGGCGACCATGCAAAGCGGCGCGGGCCGCCTGGTGCGCTATCGCGGCAACCAGGAAGTTGGTGTCATCGATTACACCTCGACCAAAACCTACGCCGACGACCGCATGGTCTTCGAGAATCCGCACATCGTGTCGTCCGACGAGCGCGGGTTCGAAGCGTGGGCCCTCCGGTCGGAAACGAAGGGAAAGTCCGTTCATGCCGATAATCCCGGCGAAATGGAGTTCACCGGGCACGTGCGCGTGAAGACCAAGGACGGGCTCGAGCTGCACACCGAGTCGGCGACGTACGACGACGACACGGGTGGGGTCCGCATTCCCGGCGCGCTGACGTTCACCCGCGAGCGCATGACGGGCCGCGGCGTCGGCGCGACATACGACCGCCTCCAGGACGTCCTGACGGTGCTCGATCAGGCGCACGTGGACGTGGCGCCCGAGCCGGACGGCAAGGGCGCGATGAGCGCCTCGTCGAAGTCGATGACGCTCGACCGGCTCCACAAGTTCTCGCGACTCGAGCAGGGCGCGACGATGACGCACGACGCGGAGACGCTGAATGGCGACACCGCGACGCTCTATTACACCGAGGACGAAAAACACCTTCGGCTGATCGAGCTGCGCGGCCACGCGAGCGTCACCCAGGCCGCCAACGCCGGCGCGGGCAGCCCGCCGGACATGCACGCCGACGACATCGACATGGGATTTCATCCCGACGGGCACACGCTTCACGTCGCGGCGCTGACGGGCCGATCGGCGCCGGCGAAGGTCGAGCTCATCGACCAGACGGGACGCCGCGCGGTCTCGGGCGATGCCGTCAACCTCATGGTCGCGCCCGATGGCAGCACGCTCACGAGCCTGGACTCGAAGGGACATGCGCGCGTCGAGCTGCCGAAGACGCCAGACAATCCCAAGCGGACGATCACCGCGCCCACGCTCGCCGCCCAGGGCAACGACAAGGAAGGTCTGAAGCAAGCGACGTTCGAGGGCGGCGCCGAATTCACGGAAATCGTGCCCGGCGAGAAGGGCGCGAAGGATTCGGTGCGCACCGGCAAATCGAAGACCCTGGTCCTCGCACTCAACGGTCAGATCGACGCGATCGATCGCGCGGTGTTCCGCGGCGACGCGACGTTTTCCGACGCCGACGTCCGCGGCGACGCAGACGAAGCGACCTACTTCGAGGCCGACGGCAAGCTGCAGCTTCGCTCGGCCGCGCGCGGACCCAAAAAAGCGCCGCAAGTGACCGACGGCGGGCTGCAGGTCAACGCGCTGTGGATCGACGTCAACGTCAACACGAACGATCTCGACGCCGGTGAGGGCGTGACGACCGTCAATCGCCCGTCGCCCGACGCGCCGCCCCAGCCGCAGCAACGCACGTCGGCGCTCTTCGATTTCAACGATCCGAACCGGCCGATCTACGGCTCGAGCGACAAGCTCCACTACACGAGCGAGACGGGCCGCGCGGTCTATACCGGCGCCGGCGGCAAACTCGCGCAGGCCCGCCAGGATCAGAACCTCGTCGTCGGCGACGAAGTCGCGATGGAGACGAGCACGCACAATTTGAAGGCGACCGGGCACGTCTCGTCGAAATACATGCTCACTCCGGCGCCCGATCCGAACGCGCCGGCAGGATCGCCACCGCCGAAGCCGACGCTGTATCACGGGACGTCCGATTCACTCGACTACAGGGACGCGGATGGCGTCGCGGTGTACATCGGCGCGCCCGCTGTGCTCGACAGCGTCGACGGCACGACCGCAGCGCCGCGGATCGAAGTGACGTTCAACGACCAGGGCAATTCCGTCGATCGGCTCGACGCCTCCGGGGGCGCCTACGCACAGCTCGAGGGTGGCCGTGAGGCGGTGGGGGAGCGCCTGGTGTACACGTCGGCGAACGACACCTACGTGCTGACCGGCACGGCGAAGTTTCCGGCGCGCGTCAAGCTGCCAAACAACGACCACACTCAGTGCACGAAATCCGTCGGCGAGAAACTGACCTTCACCCGGCAGAGCGGGAGCGCGGACGGCGCCCTGCACTCCGAAAACCTGGCCAGTTGCGCCGTGTCGATCAAAGACCCCGTCAAGTAATGGCCACGCTGCGGACGCAAGGCCTGACCAAGTCGTATGGCGGCCGCACCGTGGTGCGTGACGTGGCGGTCGACGTGTCGTCGGGCGAGGTCGTCGGGCTGCTCGGCCCCAACGGTGCCGGCAAGACGACCACATTCGGCATGGTCGTCGGGCTGGTCGGGCCGGACGCGGGACGCGTGCTGCTCGATGATGAGGACGTGACCAACGCGCCCATGTACATCCGCGCGCGAAAGGGGATCGGCTACCTGCCGCAGGAAGCCTCGATCTTTCGCGGCCTCACCGTGGAGCAGAACATCCTCGCGATCCTCGAGACGCTGCCGATCGACGCCGAGACGCGCGCCACGCGTCTGCGCTCGCTCCTCAACGAACTCAGCCTCGGACCGCTCGCGCGCTCGAAGGCTCACACACTTTCCGGCGGCGAGCGGCGCCGCGTCGAGATCACACGCGCGCTCGTCAACTCGCCGAAATTCATGCTGCTCGACGAACCGTTCGCCGGAATCGACCCGATCGCCGTCAACGAGATCCAAAAGATCGTCGTCCATCTCAAGGATCGCGGCATCGGCGTGCTCGTGACCGATCACAATGTTCGTGAGACGCTGAAGATCACAGATCGCGCCTACATCGTGCACGATGGCGTGATTTTCCGGAGCGGAACACCCGCCACCCTGGCCGCCGACGAGGACGTCAAGCGGATTTACCTCGGAGCGGATTTCAGGCTGGACTAAGATTGAGGGCGGCACCCAGGTCTGATGGCGATTCACCAGAAGCTCAGCACGCGTCTCGTTCAGAAGCTCATTCTGACGCCGTCCTTGCAGCAGGCGATCAAGCTGCTGCCGATGTCGACGCTCGAGCTGGCCGAGCTGCTCAATCAGGAAATGGTCGAGAATCCGATGCTCGAGGAGGTCCCCTCCGAGGACGCCCAGCCGCCGGATCAGCCGCAGACCCAGGAACAGACCGAAGCCGCGAAGAAGGACGAAGGCAACGAGACCTGGGACGACGCCGACTACGAGTACTTCTTCGGCGAGTACCTCGACGAGGGCTACCGTCCGCGCCAGCCGCAAGAGGTCAAAGAGCTCCCGCCGATCGAGAACACGCTCTCGACGAAGAGCTCGCTCGCCGATCACTTGATGTGGCAGCTGAACCTTCAGACGAGCGACAACACGGTTCGCGAGATCGGCGCGGCCATCATCGGCAACATCGACGAGGACGGCTTGCTCGTCGCCTCGGTCAATGAGATCGCCGCGCTCGGCAACTGGGACGTCACGCTCGTCGAGAAAGCGCTCGAGCACGTGCAGTCCTTCGATCCGATTGGCGTCGGCGCGCGCGACCTGCAGGAATGCCTGCTGCTGCAGATCCGCCACCTTGGCCTCAGCGGCACGCCGGCCGAGGTGCTCGTCCGCGATCACCTGCGACTGCTCCAGAATCACCGCATCCCGGAGCTTGCCCGCGCGCTCGGCATCGAGCCGGAAGAGGTCAAGGCGCATATCGAGCTCATCAAGGGCCTCGACCCGCGGCCCGGCGCGCGCTACAGCCCGGCCGACTCGCAGTACGTCATCCCCGACGTGTATGTCGTCAAGACCGATGACGGGTACAAAGCGGTGCTGAACGAGGACGGACTCCCGCAATTGCGTATCAGCCCGGTCTATCGCCGCCTGCTCGACAAGGGCGGCGAAACGACCGACGAGACGCGCGCCTACGTCAAGGACAAGTTCCGCTCGGCGCTCTGGCTGCTCAAGTCCGTGGACCAGCGGCAGAAGACGATCCTCAAGGTCGCGACGAGTATCATCAACTTCCAGCGCGACTTTCTCGACCGCGGCATCGAGCACCTGCGTCCGCTCGTGCTGCGCGACGTCGCGAACGACATCGGCATGCACGAGTCGACCGTGTCGCGCGTGGTGAACAACAAGTACATGCACACGCCGCAAGGCGTGTACGAAATGAAGTTCTTCTTCCACAGCGGCATCAGCAGCTCCTTTGGGGAGAGCGTGTCGTCGGTGACGATCAAGCAGCGGATCAAGAAGATCATCGAGGCCGAGGACGCCCGGCGTCCGCTGAGCGACTCGAAGATCATGAGCATCCTGCAGAAGGAAGGGCTCGCGCTCGCGCGCCGCACGATCGCGAAGTATCGCGAAGAGCTGAAGATCCCGACGTCCAATCAGCGCAAGGTCCTGTACTGACCGCACGGAGCCGTCGAGCATGAAGCTCACCGTCACCGGCCGCCATGTGGCCGTCACCGAGGCCGCTCGCAACGACATCAGTCGCAAACTCGCGCGGCTCGAGCGCCTCCTCAACGACGGCGTCGTTTCCGCGCAGTGCGTGATCGGCCGCGAGCGCGGCGCGTACGTCTGCGAACTGACCGTGCACGCCCGCGCCGATCACATGATGCGCGGCACCGGTCGCTCGGCGAGCCTGCCGAATGCCGTGACTGGCGCCGTCGAAAAGGTCGCCCAGCAGGTGCAGCGCCTCGCCGACCGCTGGAAGACGCGCAAGCGCGCCACCGCGCGCGAAGCCGTCGCGACCGGGCCCGTCGACGATGGATCGCGTCCGGCGCCGCGCGTCATTCGCTCGCGCGATTACGCCATCAAGCCCATGACCATCGAGGACGCGGTGCTCGAGCTCACCGTGAGCGTCAAAGCGTTCCTGGTCTTCCGTCAGGCCGCCTCCGAGCGTATCGCCGTCCTGTTCCGCCGCCCCGACGGCCACTTCGGACTGATTGAGCCCGAGGCCTGACGTGACGACCGGCGTCACGGTTGGAGCCTTGCTGGGCGCCCGCGGGGCCGGAACGGGGCTGGACCTCGATCTGCTCGCCGGCGCCGCCGGCCTCGACCGCCGCATCACCCTCCCGTACATTCAGAAAACCGGCCTTGCGCTCGCGGGCTTCGACGAGTACCTCCGATCCGGGCGCGTCCTCGTCTTCGGCGAAAGCGAAATCCGCTTTCTCGAGCGCATGGACACGCCACTGCGCACGCAGGTGCTGCGCAAGCTCTTCGCGCGCGATTTTCCCTGCGTCCTGATGACGATGGGATTGGACGGACCGGAGGAGCTCTCGGCGGAGGCCGAGCGCGCGGGCGTGCCGCTCGTGCGAACGGCGTTGCCGACGCCGGCGGCAATTGCGCGGCTGACGGCGCTGCTCGAAGATCGGCTGGCGCCGCGCGAGACGCGGCACGGCGTACTGCTCGACATCCTGGGACTCGGCGTCTTTCTCACGGGCGAGAGTGGGATCGGCAAGAGCGAGTGCGCGCTCGATCTCGTCGTGCGCGGTCATCGGCTCGTCGCCGACGACACGGTCGAGGTGCGCTGCCGCGAGCAGTCGGTGCTCATCGGCAGCTGTCCGGAGCTCACGCGGCATCACGTCGAGATTCGCGGTCTCGGTCTCGTGAACGTCACGGATTTGTTCGGCGTGTCGGCGACGCGCTCGTCCAAGCGCATCGAGCTCGTCGTGCAGCTCGAGCGGTGGGAGAGTGGACGCGAGTACGACCGGCTCGGGATCGACACCGAGACGATCGACCTGATGGGCGTGCGCCTGCCGTGCGTGCGGATGCCGGTCGCGCCGGGGCGGAATCTCGCGATGCTCGTCGAGGTCGCGGCGCGCAATCAGCTGCTCCGCAGCCGCGGCCGCCACGCCGCGCGGCTGCTCACCGAGCGGCTGGAGCGACGGCTCGAACGGCTCGCCGATCGCGACGCCGACGACACCGAGGCGGAGGAGCTGTGACGCGGGACCGGCGCGCGCACGGACGCGGGCTCGGCCGTCGCGCGGCACGATTCGTCGTCGTCACGGGCATGTCCGGCGCCGGCAAGTCGCAGGCGATCCGCGCGCTCGAAGACCTCGGGTATTTCTGCGTCGACAACCTGCCAGTTTCGTTGATCCCGACATTTGCCGATCTCACGCTCGCGAGCCAGGGCGAGATCCGCCGCGCGGCGGTGGTCGTCGACGTGCGGGAGGGCCAGGCGCTCGCGCAGTTCCCGGTGATCTACGGCAAGCTGAAGCGGCAGGCCGCGCACGCGGTGCGGCTCATGTTTCTCGACGCGAGCGATGCCGCCCTGCTCAGGCGATTCAGCGAGACGCGCCGGCCGCATCCGCTCGCAACGGATCTGCCCGTCGCCGAGGCGATTCGCGAAGAGCGGCGTCTGTTGCAGCCGCTGCGGCGGCTCGCGGATCAGATTCTCGATACCAGCTCGCTGAACGTGCACGATTTGCGGCGGCGGATCCTCGAGTCGACCGGCGGCTCGGGCACCGCGGCGCCGCTCGTCGTCAACATCCTGAGCTTCGGATTCAGGCGAGGCGTGCCGCCGGACGCGGATCTGGTGTTCGACGTGCGGTTTCTCCCGAATCCGCATTTCGTCACGTCGTTGCGACCGTGGACGGGCCGGAGCCCGCGCGTCGCGCGCTTCGTCCTCAAAGCCGCCGCGGCGCGTCGGTTCTTGCAGCTGACGGCCGCGCTCTTGAAATTCCTGATTCCGCAGTACATCGCGGAGGGCAAGACGTATCTGACGGTGGCGATCGGCTGCACCGGCGGGCGTCATCGCTCGGTCGCGATCGCCGAAGCGCTCGGCAAGCGGCTCAAGGCGACCGGCGGAATCGAGCTGCACGTGCGGCATCGTGATGCCGCCGAAGGGTAGGATGCGGAAGTGACCAACGGAGATCACCCGTTCGGCGTCGTGGTGGTGACGCACGGCCAGCTGGCGAGCGAGCTCTTGAACGCAGCCGAGATGATCGTCGGCGATCTGCCGGGGTTCACGGCCGTATCGATCGGCTGGCAGGATCCGGTCGACGTCGCGCGCGAGGCGATCGAGCGCGCCATCGCGCGCGTCGATCGCGGATCGGGCGTGCTGCTGCTGACCGACATGTTCGGCGGCACGCCGTCGAATCTCGGCCTGACCTTCCTCGAGGCCGGCAAAGTCGAGCTCGTGACGGGCGTGAACCTGCCGATGCTCATCAAGCTGGCGAAGGCGCCCGAGGCGGGCGAGCTGCCGACGCGCGCGCGCGAGCTGTGCGAGCACGGCCGCGCGGCGATCCGCGTGGCGTCGGATCTGCTCCGCGCCGAGGCCGCGGGCGGCCACGAGGGCTGAGTGATCTCGGCGCGGGTCACGATCGTCAACGGGCTCGGTCTGCACGCGCGCGCGGCCGCGAAGTTCGTGAGACTGGCCGGAACGTTCCGGAGCGGCATCCACGTCACGCGCGGCGCGCGTACGGTCGACGGCAAGAGCATTCTCGGCTTGCTCTTGCTCGCCGCGGCGCGAGGGAGTCAGATCGACATCACCGCCGAGGGCCCGGACGAGGGCGAAGCGATCGAGGCGATGCGCGATCTGGTCGAACGAGGATTCGAAGAGGCATGACGAAGCTCACGGGCCGCGGCGTGTCGCCCGGCACGGCTGTCGGCCGCGCGGTCGTCGCCGTGCGCGATGCGCGGCAGGTGCGCTACCGGCTGGCCTCGAGCGGCGTCGATCGCGAGCGCCAGCGTCTGCGCGCCGCGCGCGAGCGGACGCGCGTCGAGCTCGAGGAGATCTCGTCGCGAGTATCGCGTATGGTCGGCCCGGCGCAGGCGGCGATTTTCGCCGCGCAGCTCCTCATGCTCGACGATCCGCTGCTCACCAAGCGCGCCGACGAGCTGATCCGATCCGAGCGCATCAACGGCGATTGGGCGCTCGAGCGCGCGATTGCCGAGCTGCATGACGTCTTCGCGCGCGAGGGCGACGACTGGCTGCGCGAGCGTATCGGCGATCTCGCGGACGTCGGCGGGCGGCTGCAGCGCAATCTCCGTCCCGGCCGCGATCCGCTGGTCGATCTCGTGCACGAGCTCGAGCCGCCGCTCGTCATCGTCGCCGACGAGCTCCCGCCGTCGCTCGCCGCGCAGCTCGACTGGACGCGCGTCCGCGGGCTCGTGTGCGATCTCGGCAGCCCCACGCATCACACCGTGATTCTCGCGCGGTCGCTCGGCGTGCCGGCCGTCGTCGGCCTCGGCGGCGCGACGCAGCTCATCGGCCCGGGCCAGACGATCGCGCTCGACGGCACGACGGGCGAGGTCGTGCTCGACCCGAGCCAGGACGCCATCGAGCGCTGGCGCCGTCGCGCGGAGCTGGCGGCCGCGGCGCTGCGCCGGCTCGACGACTTGCGATCGCGTCCGGCCGCGACATCCGACGGCGTGCGCATCCGCTTGGAGGCGAACCTCGAGATCGCCGACGAGGTCGGGCGCGTCATCGACGCCGGCGCCGAAGGCATCGGCCTCTATCGTTCCGAGTTCCTGATTGACGCCGCGCGCCCCGAGGTCGCCACCGAGCAAGCGCAGATTGAGACGTACAGCGCGCTGCTCGAAGCCATGCGGCCGCGCCCCGTCACGATCCGCACGTTCGATGCCGGCGAGGATCGGTGGGGGAGTTTCTCGCGAGGCGGCGGGCATCGCGAGCGCTTCGGCGTGCGCGGCGTGCGCGCGGCGCTGCAGCACGACGATCGCTTCCGCGTGCAGATTCGCGCGTTGCTTCGCGCGGCCCCGGCGGGCGCGCTCCGCATCCTGCTGCCGTTTGTGACGACCGGCGACGAGCTGCGCCAGGCGCGGGCGCTCATCGCCGAGGTCGCAGCCGAGGCCGGCGTAACCGCCAGCGTGCCGATCGGCGCGATGATCGAAGTCCCGGCCGCCGCGATCACCGTCGACCACCTCGCCGCGCACGCGGATTTCCTGAGCGTCGGCACGAACGATCTGATTCAGTACACCCTCGCGATCGATCGCACCGACGAGCGGCTCGCGGGACACTACGAGCCGCGCGCGCCCGCGGTGTTGCGGCTCTTGCGCGCGATTTCCGTCGCGGGCCGCCGCGCCAAGTGCGATCTGTCCGTGTGCGGCGAGATGGCGGCCGATCCGCTGCTCGTCGGCCTGCTCGTCGGTCTGGGCTTCCGGACCTTCAGCATGACGCCGGCCGCCATTCCGATCGTCAAGCGCGGTCTGGCCGCAGTGGACAGCCGCCAGGCGGCAACGGTCGCGCTGGCCGCGCTGCGCGCGCGCTCGGTCGACGAAGTGGACGCGCTGCTCGCACCGCTCGCCGACGCGATGCACCGCGCCGCCGTCGACGGATCGATGACCGCATCGGAGAAGGACCGACCATGAGCGACGTCACGCGTGTGGACAAACCGTGGGGCTACGAGCTCCACTGGGCGAAAACCGATCGCTACGTGGGCAAGATCATCCACGTGAACAAGGGCCACGCCCTCAGCCTGCAGTACCACAACCAGAAGGACGAAACGATTTTTCTCTGGTCGGGCAAGCTGCTCTTCGAGATCGAGATCGACGGCAAGCTCACCCAACGTGAAATGCACCCGGGCGAAGCCGTGCACGTCACGCCGAAGACCGTGCACCGCATGACGGCAATCGAGGACTCGGACATCCTCGAGGCGTCCACGCCGGAGCTGCACGACGTGGTGAGGCTGGAAGACAGGTACGGGAGACAGGACAGGAAGTAACGGATCAAGTTCAAAGTTAGAAGTTCAAAGTTAGAAGTTTCGGAGGATCACGCAGTCAGGCGGTCACGCGGCCCTCTTCACTTCTAACTTCGAGCTTCTAACTTTGAACTTCTTAGAACGGAATGTCGTCGTCGTTTGGCGCGTCGACGTGCGCCATCTCGCCGGCCGGCTCGGGGCTCTCGGCGAAGCGCGAGTCGCGTGCCGCTGGGCGCGACGCGCGGCCTTCGGCACCGCCTCCGCCGCCGCCGAGCAGGACGATGCGATCCGCGCGGATCTCGGTGTTGTAGCGGTCCTTGCCTTCTTTGTCAGTCCACTTGCGCGTCTGGATGCGGCCCTCGACGTAGATCTGCTTGCCCTTCACGAGGTACTCGTGGAGCGACTCCGCCGTTTTGCCCCAGATCACGACGTCGTGCCACTGCGTGTCTTCGCGCTTCTGACCTTCTTTGTCCGTGAAGCGCTCGGTCGTCGCGATTCGCACGGACGCCACGGGCGCGCCGCCCGACGTGTATCGCAGCTCCGCGTCGCGCCCGAGGTTGCCGATGAGAATCGCCTTGTTCACACTGCCCATTGGGGGAGTCCTTCCGGTCGTGCCCTTTGCCCTCTGCCCTTTGCCCTTTGCCCTTTGCCCTTTGCCCTACTTGATCACACCCAACCTTTTGAGCGCCTGGTTTGCCGAAAGCGCCGCGCTGCTCTCGGGGTATTGCTTGACCACCAGCTGGTACACCCGGATCGCTTCCGCTTTCTGGTTCAGGAGCTCGTCGCAATTCGCCTGTTTGAAGTAGGCGTCCGGCACGCGCGTCGAATCCTTGAAGTTCGTCGACACGGCCGTGTAAGCGGCGAGCGCCTCGCGCGTTTTGCCGCTCTGATAATACGACTCTCCGATGAAGAATTGCGCGTCGCCCGCGTCCGGGGCGTTCGGGAATTTCTGCATGAAGTCGCGGAACGCTTCGACCGCGAGATCCCACTGACCGCCCGCGTAGTAGCCCATCGCCGAATTCCAGTACGTACTTGGCGATGGCGGCAGCGCCGCGGAGCTGCCGACGGACGGCGGTGTTCCGCCTGCTGGCGGCGGACCACCGGCGCCCGTGCCGGCTCCGCCCCCCGCGCTGGCGTTCGGATCGGTCGCGGCCATCGGCTGCAGCTGCGACTGGATCTGCGCGATCATCTGCTGCAGCATGTTCAGCCCGTCACGCAGCGGCGGCAGCTCCTGAGAGAGCTTCGTCACCTGCGCGCTGTTGGACGAGACCTTCTGTCCGAGCGCTTCGACGGTCGACGAGAGCTCGCGCACGAGCTGAAGTTGATCGGCGTAGTCCTTGCGCGTCTGCTCGGCCTGCGCGTCAAGCTTGGCGTTGGTCGCCTTCTGCTGCTCGACGAGCGTATTGACCGCGAGTCGCAGCTGCTGGACCTGTTCCTGCAGAATGCGCAGGTCGGCGAACATCTGCTGCTGCTCACGGCTCTGGGCGTGCGCAACGGCCGGCAAAGCGAACACCACGGCGAGAAGAAGCGCGAACGGTCGGCTGCTGGTCATGACTCGATCCTCGCGGCGCACCACGACTCTCAAGAATATCGCGGCTACTGCTTGGCGGTCACCATGAACTGCGCGCGCCGGTTCTTCGACCAGGACGCTTCCGTGTGGCCTGGATCGAACGGAAACTCCTTGCCGTAGCTGACCGTCTTGATGCGCGCGGCGCTCACGCCGAGCGACAGCAGGAAATTCTTCGCGGCGAGCGCGCGTCGATCGCCGAGCGCCAGGTTGTATTCCGCCGTGCCGCGCTCGTCGCAATGGCCTTCGATCGCGATGATCCACGTGCTGTATTTCTTGAGCACCTGCGCGTTGTCGTTGAGCGCCTGTCGTGCCACGTCATCGAGCTCGTCGCTGTCGAAGGCGAAGAACACGGGCTTCAGCGGCGAGTTCGAATTGATGTCCTCGGGCGATTTATCCGCCAGCGGATCGCTCGTCACCGCGCCGGTGTCGGGCACGGGCGGGGGAGCGGGCGGCCGCTCGGCCGTCGTCGTGCCACCGGACTGATTGCTGCTGGGGAAGGGCGAGGGCGCCGGCACTTGCGTGGTCGGCGCGGAGACGGGCGGTTTCTTCGTCGCGCATCCTGCCACCAGCACCAGCGCTACCAAGGGGATCAGAATCGTCTGTGGTCTCAGCATGGGGTGTCCTTGTCGAAGCCTCACTGGCCGCCCGGGGTGCGCGACCAGTTCGGGTAACGGTTGTTGCCAACCTCCGTCACGCGCTTGAGCGTGTTCTTGTTGCCCGTGATGGCGATCGTCGCCACCTGCTCCTTGCCCCAGCGCGTCGTCACGAACGCCACATGCCGGCCGTTGGGCGCGAACGTCGGACTCTCGTTCGACCCCTGGCCGTCAGTGATCTGGATCGTGCGGTTATTGTTGTTGAGATCGACCGCGTAGATGTCGTGGCCCGGCCCGGCGCCGGCCGTGTACGCGATCACGTTGAGCGACGACCACGTCGGGCGATCGCATCCCTGACACCCGAAGGTGATTTGTCGCAAGCCGACGCCGTCGGCGCCGACGATGTAGATCTGGTTGCTGCCCGAGCCGGTGCGATCGGACGTGAACGCGATCTGCGCGCCGGTCGGCGACCACGCCGGCGCGTTGTCGATCGCTTTTGGATAATTCGTGATGTTGTGCAGGCCTGTGCCGTCGCGATTGACGACCCAGATGTCCCAGTCGCCGCTCTTCGTCGACGCGAACGCGAGCTTGCTGCCGTCGGGCGACCACGCCGCGAGCCCGTTCTCGACGTTGTTGTCGCTGCCCGCGGGCCGCGTTGGCGGCTTCGCGTCGAACAGGCTGCGAACATACACGTCCATGTAGCCGGAGACCCACGACGTGTACGCGAGATCGCGTCCGTCGGGCGACCACGCGGGCGCAAGATTCAGATTGCGGTTGGCGGTCACCGGCATCTGATTCGCGCCGTCGTAGTCCGCGATGTAGACCTCTTTGCCCGGCCCCGGTCCGGAAATCTGCCGGCCGGTCATGCGCGCGCCGTCGCGATCCGACGAGAACGCGAGCTTGGTGCGCGCCACGCCGTCGACGCCGCGCGTCTTCTTGTGAAAATCATCCGAGATGAAGTGCGCGCAGAACCGCGCGTTCTTGAGCGAGCACCCGCTGCCGCCGTAGTGCCAGCTGAACACTTCCTTGCCCTGATTGTCGTCGTGCACGCCGACGAGACGGAACTCGATGTCGAGGTTGTCGCCGAGCCGCTTCGCGGTGCCGAGGATCACGTAGTCCGCGCCGATCTCCTTCCAGCGATCGAACGGCAGGCTCTTCGCGTCAGCGACGACGGGAATCGATGCCGTGGACTTGCGCGGAATCAGGTAGTACTCCTTCTCGAAGTCGAGGTCGTCCCACAGCACGTTGACGAGCGTCATCGTCGCGTCGGCGAGGTCTTTGTCGCTGCCTTCGATCGTGAAATCCGGCAACCCGACCTTCGGCTGTGTGCCGGCGCCGACGAGACTCAAGCGGAAGTCGGTCGGTTGCTGCTGTTGCGGCTGCTGGAGCGGTTCGCTGATCCAGGCCGCGACCGGCCGGCCCGCCGGCAGAAAGGCGAGCGCCACGGTCACGAGCACGGCTGCCGGAAGATACGACTTCGTCATTGCGGCCCCTGGTAAGGAAAGCTGAGGTGAATCGTCAGGTGATCCGGTCCGTACTCGGCCGGCAGCGGCCCGAGCCGCAGCGCCGGATCCATCAACGTCGCGCGCGACTGCCGATCGAGCAGCGAGCTGCCGCTCGGCGTCTCGACTTTGATATCGGTAATCGACCCGTCGCGCCGGATCGTGAACACCATGATCGTCGTGCCGTGCTCAGGCTGCACGCTGCGCCACACACCGCTGATGCGGTTGACGACGTCGACGAGGTACGCCTGACAGCAGAAATCCGAATCGACCTTCAGCTGCGCGCCGCCGCCACCGCCGCCGACGGTGAGTCCGGCGCCGACGCCGCGCGCGAACGTTTCGACCGCGGACGTGCCGGCCTGGACGACTTTGCCCGTGACCGTTGGCTTCGGCGTCGGGGGAGGCGGCTCCTTGCTCGGCGTGGTCTTCGTCTCCGGTTTCGGCGTCGCCTTCGGCGGCTTCACCGGCACGGTCATCACGTCGGGCTTCGGCGCCGCGACGGGCACGGGCGTCGGACGTTTCGGCTCGGGCGCCACTTCTTCCACGGGCCGCGCGGCGATGGGCGTCATCCCGGTCGATCGGGGCCCGAGCGTGCCGCCGAGGCTGATGGTCATCACTGGTGGTTTCGGCCGGTCGCGAAAGATCCACGTGCGCGGCAGGACCGCCACGAGCACGAGCGCCGTCACGTGGATCGCGCACGACCACGAGATCATCCGGCGCAATCCTCCCGGATCGTGGCCGCGCAGCGCGATCACGTCATCGACGGCTTCCCTCACGGTCGGCGTTCCTGTGATGTCGGCGGCGTCGTCTGAATGCCGACTTTCGTCACGCCGCCTTCGATCAATTTGTCGAACACCCGCACGAGCTCCTGCAACGTGACCGTACCGTCACCGGCCAGCACGACGTTCGGCGACTGACTCGTCGTGAGAGCTTGACGAACGCGCTCGGCGAGCGCGTCGATCGACACGGCCTCGTTGCCGAGCCGCACTTTGTTGTCGCGCCGGAAGCTCGCGGGCACGGTGATCGTGACCGGCTCGGCGATCGCCGTCGATCGTCGCGACTCCGGCAAGTGCACTGGAAACCCCTGCGTCATCATCGGCGCGGCCACCATGAAGATCACGAGCAGCACGAGCATCACGTCGACGAGCGGAACGACATTGATCTCCGCGAGCGACGTCGACACACGCGCGCCGCGCGCGCGGCGGGCACCCGCACGTCCAGGCGTGTTCGGCAGCGATTCGAGTTTCGGCACCGCGATCGACCTCTACGTAAAGTTTCGCTCCGCGATCGTCAGGAACTCCATGGAAAAATCCTCCATGTCGTTGGCCGACGCTTTCACGCGGCTGGTGAGGTCGTTGTAGAAATAGACGGCGGGAATCGCGGCAAACAGGCCGCCCGCCGTCGCGACGAGCGCCTCCGCGATACCCGGCGCGACCACGCCCAGGCTGGTGGAGCCGGCACCGGCGATGTTTTGAAATGACGTCATGATCCCCCACACGGTGCCGAACAATCCGATGTACGGCGTGATGGAGGCCGTGGTCGCGAGAAACGGCACACGATGTTCGAGCTTGGCCACCTCCGTCGTCGACGCGCGCAGCAATGCTCGATCGACGGCCTCCAGGCTACGTAAAGTTGGACGTGCCACGGGCGCGCCCGGCTTGTTTTCGCCTGCGCCGCGCAACTGCGCGTTGAGCTCCGTGTATCCCGCCTGGAACAACCCGACGAGCGGACTCGCGCTCAGACTGCCGCAGACGGCGTGCACTTCCGAGAAGCGGCTGCTCCGGCGGAACACGTCGAGAAACGACGCCGTCTGTCGCGCGGCCTTCTGAAATTGCAATTTCTTGTAAACGACGATGCCCCACGACGTCGCAGAAAAAATCAACAGGATCGTCAACACGATCTGCACGACCAAGCTCGCGTGCAGAATCAGCGTGGGAATGTCGGTGGGTGGGGGAGCCGCCTCGGGTGAAGTACCGGGGCCTTGGCTCAGCGCCAAGAGCAGGATTCCAAACGCGCGCAACGACACCTCCAGTAACGCTGGTCAGGTGCGCCGCTGGGAAACAGCGCGATTGCCGGTAGCGTAGCACGCGACCAGAACGCTTACAAGGGTTTGATATCATGAGAGTTCCGGCTTTGGCATGCTCCGCTTCCTGAGCGTTCGACATCTGGCGGTCATCGAGCATCTCGAAATCGAGTTCGAGCCCGGACTGAACGTCCTCACCGGTGAAACCGGCGCGGGAAAATCCATCGTCGTCGAGGCGATCGACCTGCTCGTTGGCGGGCGCGCGAGCGCGGACCTCGTGCGGACCGGCGAGAGTCTCGCGTCGGTGCAAGCGATCTTCGAGCGTCCCGATGGACGCGAGACGATCGTGCGACGTGAGATCTCGAATCAGGGCCGCAGCCGCGCGTTCATCGACGACACGCTCGCGACGACCTCGGCGCTGCGCGATCTCGGCGCCGGGCTGCTCGATCTTCACGGTCAGCACGAACATCAGGCGCTCCTCGATCCGGCCGAACATCTCGATTTACTCGATGCGTTTGCGGGACTCGGCGACCGCACGGCGAGCGTCGCGGCAAGATTCGACGCGTGGCGTGCGGCCGTCGCGGCGTGCAATCGCACGCGTCTCGACGAGCGCGAGAAACGCGCGCGTATCGAGCTCGCCACGTTCGCGCTGCAGGAGATCGATCAGATCGCGCCGGCCGAGGACGAAGATGAGCGACTGGCCAACGAGCACATGCTGCTCGCGAATGCCGATCGGCTCAGCCGCCTGTCGAACGAAGCGTACGCCACGCTCTATGAGAGCGAAGGCGCGGCGATATCCGCGCTCGGCGCCGTCTGGAAGCGCCTGGGCGACCTCGCGTCGCTCGACGCACGCTTCGCCCCGTTTCTCGATCAGCGCGAGGACATCAAATCAAGACTCGAGGAGCTCGCGTTCTTCTTGAGATCGTACGCCGCGGATCTCGACGCCTCGCCCGAGCGCTTGCAGGCCGTCGAAGATCGTCTCGCGAAGCTCGAGTGGCTCAAGAAGAAGTACGGGCCGACGCTCGCCGCCGTCCTGACGCGCCAAACGGAGCTCCGCGACGAGCTGGCCGCGCTCGACGCGAGCGATGAGCGGGCCGCCGCGCTCGATGCGCGCGAGCAGGAAACGCGCGCGGCGTATGTCGGCGACGCCCGCGCGCTCGCCGCATCACGACGCACGGCCGCGCGCAAGCTGAGTCAAGCGCTCGAGCACGCGCTCGTCGAGCTCGCCATGCCGCACTCGAAGGTGGACGTGCGATTGATCGATCTCAGCGATCAGCGTGATCGCTGGTCGGCAAGCGGGATCGACCAGGGCGAGTTCTTCCTGTCGCCCAATCCTGGCGAAGAGCTGCGGCCGCTGGCGCGTATCGCGTCAGGCGGCGAGCTGTCGCGCATCATGCTCGCGCTGCGCGGTCTCGCCGTGCGCGGTGAGCCGGGACGCACGCTCGTCTTCGACGAAGTCGACGCCGGCATCGGCGGCGCGGCGGCCGACGCGGTCGGCTCTCGGCTCCAGGCGCTCGCGCGGCGATTCCAGATTCTCTCGGTCACGCATCTTCCGCAGATCGCGGCGCGGGCCGATGCGCACTTCTCGATCTCGAAGAACGTGCGGGCCGGGCGAACGACCACCGCCGTCGAACGGCTCGACGATCCGGGCAGGGAAGGGGAGCTGGCGCGAATGATTGCCGGCGTGGCGGTCTCGCCCAAGGTGCTGGCGTCCGCCCGCGAAATGCTCGCGACTCGCCGGCCGAGCGAAACTAAGGCAAAAGGCGAAAGCGAAAGTCTCCGGAAGGCGAAAGGGCAGCGGCGTGGCGCGTAAGTACTTCGTCGAGACGTTCGGCTGCCAGATGAACTTCCACGACTCGGAGCGAGTCGCGGGGCTGCTCGAGCACGACGGCTACGAAGCCGCCGAGTCCGTCGCCGACGCGGACCTCGTCGTCGTCAACACCTGCAGCGTGCGCGAGCGCGCGGTCGACAAGCTCTACTCACGGCTCGGCGAAATCAAGGACGCGACGGCCGCGCGCGAGACGCCGCCCGTGATCGCCGTGACCGGCTGCGTCGCGCAGCAGGAGGGCGACGCGCTCTTTCATCGCAGCACGCCCGTCGACGTCATCGTCGGCACTCAGGCGCTGAAGCAGCTGCCACGCCTCGTCGATCGACACGTCGCCGAACGCCGTCCGCAACTCGACGTCACGCCGTACGACGACGTGGCGTTTCCGCTGGGGGTGGTGCGCCACGCGGACCCGGTGCGCGCGCGCGTGACGATCATCGAGGGCTGCAACGAGTTCTGCGCCTTCTGCGTCGTCCCGTACACGCGCGG
>CAYQRM010000184.1:0-9741 GCA_964419785.1 uncultured Solibacteraceae bacterium
ATGCTCGGCGACAACATCTACGGCGGCCAGAGCGCGTCGGACCTCGAGAAGAAGTTTGCGCTGCCCTACAAGACGCTGCTCGACGAGGGCGTGAAGTTCTACGCGTCGCTCGGCAACCATGACAGCCCGAACAACCGGAACTATCCGCTCTTCAACATGGGCGGACAGCGGTACTACTCGTTCGCGACCAAGCAAGTCCGGTTCTTCGTGCTCGATACCAACTCGCTCGATCCCGCGCAGCTCGCGTGGCTCGAAGGTGCGCTCAAATCGGCCACCGAAACCTGGAAGATTTGTTACTTCCATCATCCGCTGTACTCGGACGGCGCGACGCACGGCTCGGACGTCAACTTGCGGACGATTCTCGAGCCGCTCTTCATCACATACGGGGTGAATGTTGTGTTCTCCGGACACGATCACATCTACGAGCGCATCGCGCCGCAAAAGGGCATCTATTACTTCGTGTCGGGCGCGGGCGGCCAGTTGCGACGCGGCGATCTCCGGCGATCCGCGATGACCGCGGCGGGCTTCGACAGCGATCAGAGCTTCATGCTCGTCGAAGTTGGGGCCACGACGATGTCGTTCGAGTGCGTGAGCCGGACCGGAGTCGTCGTCGACTCCGGAACAGTGCACTTGCAGGAGCGCAAAGCTCCCGCACTCGTCAGGAGGCACGCGTCGTGATCACGCGCCTCCGTCGGTTGCCGTGGCTCGTGGTGAATTCGGCGATCGTGCTGCCGGTCGGCTGTGTCATCGCGCTCGTCTGGGCGAACCTCTGGCCGGAACGCTATTACCAGTTCGCGCACGCGCTGAACTTCGCGGTCGACGACGTGGGCCTCGCGCTGTTCTTCGGCATCATGACGAAGCATGTCGTCGAGGAGACGCTGCAAGGCGGCACGCTTCATTCCTGGCGCCGCGCGTTGCTGCCGATCGCGGCCGCCGCCGGCGGCCTCGTCGTGCCAATCGCGATCTACGTCGGATATCTCGACCTCGTCGCCGAACCGATGCTGGTCTCCGCGTGGGTCGTGACCACGGCCGTCGACGTCGCGGTCTGCTTTCTGGTGGGCAGCCTCATCTTCGGACGTCATCCCGCGCTTCCGTTCCTGGTGTTGCTGTCGATTGCCGCGAACGCGGCCGGCCTCGCGGTCATCGCCATTACCAATCCGCCGACGCTCGTCCATGCGCTCGCGGGAGTCGTGGGCGTGCTCATCGGAGCGTTCGGCGCACGGTGGCTGCGGCGCCGGGGGACGACGTCTCCGTGGCCGTATCTCGTCGGACCCGGCGTGTTGTGCTGGATTGGCCTTTATCTGGCGGGAGTCCATCCCGCGCTGGCGCTCGTGCCGGTCGTGCCCTTCATGCCGCACGCTCGGCGCGATCCTGGCTTGCTCGCCGATCCGCTTCCCGGCGACCACGACACGCTCTCGCGCTTCGAGCGAACGTGGGAACCGGCGGTGCAAGCGGTCTTGTTCCTCTTTGGGCTCGTCAATGCCGGCGTGCCGTTGCATGGTCAGGAGTCGGGCGCGTGGGCGCTGCCGATCGCGGTGATCGTCGGCCGGCCGATCGGCGTCGTCATCGCAGCAAGTCTTGCCATTCAGCTTGGCTTGCACCGAACCCTTCACATCGGCACACGCGAGCTCGTCGTGATTGGTTTCATCACCGCGACAGCGCTGACGATGGCGCTCTTCTTCAGTCATGCGGTCATCGCGACAGGACCGCTCCAAGATCAGCTCAGCCTCGGCGCGCTGCTCACCGCGTTCAGTCCGCTGCTCGCCTGGTTCACGGCCTGGACACTCGGCGTCGGGCGATTCAGGCGCGCCGCCGCACACCAGGAGGCCGCGTGATGGATCGGCGTGGGTTTCTCTGGTCGCTCGTCGCGATCGGCGCGCCGGTCGCGCTTGGATCGACGCAACGTGAGTCGTCCGCGCGGGCGAGCCGCGGGCCTGCCGATGTCATTTTGATCCGACACGCCGAGGAGCCCGAGAGCGGTCCGCACCTGAGCGATCGCGGCCGCGAGCGAGCGAGTGCCCTCCCAAGGCTGTTTCCCGCGAGATTTCCGCGGCCGACCGTGCTCTTCGCGATGCGCTCGAGCAAGCAAAGCGAGCGATCGGTGGAAACGGTCCAGCCGCTGGCCGCGTCGTTACACTTGCCGATTGATGATCAGTACTCGAACGCCCGCGTCGCCGATCTCGCCAAGCACGTGCTGACGTCGCCCGACTGCGCGGGCGCCCACGTGCTCATCTGCTGGCACCACGACTCGATCCGCGAGCTGGCCACGGCGCTCGGCGTGTCGTCGCCGCCGCCGTGGCCCGGTGCTGTGTACGACCGCGTGTGGTTCCTGCAGTACGCAAGCGGCAAGCCCACGCTCAAAGAGGAATCGCAGCGGCTCCTGCCCAAAGACGGAAAGGCGCCGTCATCGCACTTGCTGCGGTGACACGGCCACGACGCGGATCTCGCTGCCCGCGGGGAGCGTTGAACCGTTCGGGCCTTCGATCAGCAACGTTCCGGCGCCGCCGGCGACTGCGCCGATCGCCGCGCCTTTGCCGCCGCCGGCAAGGGCGCCGACAATCGCGCCCAGCGTCGCGCCAATGGCCGCGTGACCGGCGTTCGAAGCGTCGTAGCCGCTCTGATCGCGCACGCTGCCCGACCGGTTCACCCGGATCTCGTGACCGTCGGGCGTGCGAACCGATTCAACCTGACCCTCGAATCGCCCTTCTTGACCGTTGTTGAGACGGATGCGATCGAAATCGAACGCCACGCTTCCGCTATTGCCGCCTTCGATGTGCGCGACCACACCGGTCAGCGATGCGTCACGATACTGGCCCGGCGAGACGACGGTCATCGTGAAGCCGTCGCCTTCGCGCGCGGTACGGGAGCTCAGATCGCGATCGAGGCGGGCGGTCAGCTGCGTGCCGTCCGGCACGAGGACGGCGCGACCGTTGTAGTCGCTGCCGTTGCGGCTATCGCGATAGCCGTTGCCGTTGCCATATCCATCCCACCGCGGCTGATCGCTCACGCGGCGGTAGTAACTCTGCGCACGCACGACGCCGTTCACCGCATCCGCGTTCACCTGACGCGTGACCTGCAGGCCGCCCGGCACTGGAGTGAACTGCACGGTGTAGTCCGATCCGCGATTGCCGGTCATCGACACCGTCAGCATTTGTCCACGCACATCCGCGCGCGTCGTCATGGGCCGCCCGTTCGGGCCGGTCTCCGTGCGATCGCGTCCGTCGGCATCGAACGTGAGTCGCGGTCCGGTGGACGAGACGATCGTCACCGATCGACCTTGCAGGTCGATCGACATCGTGTCGGGCGCGGAAAGACGCGCCATCAGATTCTGATACGCGCGATCGTGCTGGCCCGGCGGCAGATCGCGCGTCGCCTGATCGGCGAGTCGATCCGCGTTGTCGCTTCGCG
The DNA here is from genome assembly GCA_964419785.1 of uncultured Solibacteraceae bacterium. GTDB lineage: Bacteria > Acidobacteriota > Vicinamibacteria > Vicinamibacterales > SCN-69-37 > DATEGZ01. Next base: position 3,409 of record CAYQRM010000184.1, read on the forward strand.
CGCGATCGATCTCGTAGGTACCGGCCAATCGATCTGCACTTGACGGATAACTGCGCTGTCCGCGCGCGGGTGTCCAGATGGTGGCCACGAGCACCATGGCCGCCGTCACGGCGAAAATATGTCGCGGTTTGCTCATATCGGCTCTCCTTCGTGCTGATCCCTATCCATGCGTTGTCTGCTGTCCAAAGGTGCAACGCACGTACCAGCCCGGGGTATGGCAACTGCTTTGCACAAAGTCTTGGGCAGGAGCCGCAGATGAATCGTCGAGGTGCCAACGACATCGCGACGGCGCGAATGAGTGTGTTCGTGCTCGCGGTGCTTTTCGCGAGCGCGGGCGTCGCGTCCGCGCAATGCGCGGACGTCTTGCCAGTCCCGCACGTGCTCGCGCAGCACGCGCCGCAAACGAGCGACGCGTCAGTCCAGGAATCGCCGACGCAGGATCAAAAGCCCCACGGTCAAGATCCGCTGCCGGAAGCGGAAAAGCCGACGCGTGGATTCGTCAGCGCAATCAGCCACAACCTGATCGACGATGTGAAGCACATTCCGAGGCGCAACAGCGCGTACTGGCTCGTTGGCGGCACCGCCACCGCGCTTGCGGTACACCCGTTCGATCAGACTCTGAATCGCCGGCTCGTTGGCTCGGACACCGTGGGCGACGCCTTCATCCCCGGCAAGTACATCGGCGCCACCGAGACCCAAATCGCCGCGTCGTTCGCGACCTACATCGTCGGCCGCACACGGCATCAGCCGCGCGTGCAGCACATCGGCATGGACCTGCTCGAAGCCCAGCTGCTCACCGAGGGCATCGTCCAGGTCGTCAAGGTCGCGGTACAGCGCGAGCGGCCGCTCAATCCGGACGGCACGCGCTTCTCAGGCTACTCGTTCCCGTCAGGCCACGCCGCGGTGACGTTCGCGTCGGCAACCGTGCTGCAGCAGCACCTCGGCTGGCGTGCGGCCGTGCCCACCTACCTGCTCGCCACCTACGTGGCGATGTCGCGTCTCCACGACAATGAACACTACGTGAGCGACGTCGCGTTCGGCGCTGCGACCGGCATCATCGTCGGACGTTCGGTGACGTGGCACGGACGCAACAACTACACGATTGCTGCCGTGCCCATGGCCGGCGGCCTCGGCGTCGCGATCGTCTGGTGATCCGCGCTTACTGCGGGCAGGTCGTGTTGATGATTTCGTCCCGCTTGGCCTTGAAGGCCGCGGCCCACTGGTCTGCGCTGACATGAGAAATCTGCGGGAATCGGCTCACTTCGAAGAGATCGTGAAGTTGCGCATCGGAGAGCTGCACCAGCAGGTCGGCCAGGAATCGTCGGCCCGCTTCGTGAATGGTGGGATCGCTCAGCGTGCCGGTATAGGACTTCGGGAGATTCCCGACGCACGCTTTTTGATCGTGCCAGATCGACTCCTTGGACCAGTTCTCGAAGTTCACGCCGCTGCCGGCGCTCGAGTTGAACGTGCTCGTCTTGCCGAAGGTCAGGCCGACATCGTGAATGTACATGAACGGCGTGTCGCATCCCTCAGCGTGACCGCCTTCGAGACAGACCAACTTCTGTTGCTGAGCCTTGTTGTCGGTGTGTTGCAGCAGAACCGCGAGAAGCTTCAGCGCGTCACGTTGATCGACTGGCGCGCCACCCGATGCCTCACTGACGAGATCGAGCTCCGACCAGCTCCACCCTTGCTCGTCACGTGTCTCGATCGTCTTGCCCGGCAACTGGCGCTCGAGCGCGGCGATGTCGAACGTGACGTCGCGATCGGTGGGATGCCGGTTGCGATGAGGATCGGCGGGGCAATGGTGGCAGACCACGGTGACCGGGTACCATCGGTCGCTGCCAAATCCGAGCGCCCACAGCAGCCGGCTTCCCGCCACGACGCCATAGACTTCCGGGTTGGCGGCGCCGTACTTGATCTTGACGTCATCGTCGGGTGCGAGCGCGCACGTGAACTTCGGCGTGCCGCCCATCTTGCGATCGACATAATCGCACGTGACGGTCGCAAACGGCGCGAGCGCGCCCTTCCCTTGCGGGCCCGCGCGCAGATCCATCGATGGGATGTCCGTACGCTTCCAGACCTGCGCGCGCGCGATGTCCGCGAGCCGCTCAGCGGCCGTCGGACGCGCGACTCCATGCACGTCGGCCGCCGGCAGCTGCGCTTTGCCGCAGGAGACGAGCGCCGCGATCGCGCACGCAGCCGCCAGCCGCGACGCGACGAGGGGGACCTTCGTCGTAGACATGACCGCTGTTGGTAGACGATGCAGTCGGCATGCCAGCGCCCGTGGCCACGCGCCAAGGAGTCAGGGACGCGGCGTTGCTCAATATGGGAAGCGAAGTACCGCCGCCGAAGAAGGCGGAGCTATCCGATGTAACCCTGACGCGTGCGGACCGCGAGCGACTTCTGTCCCTTCACGCTGACCGCGAGCTGGTGGTAGCCGCCCTTTGGCACTCCAGCGGCGTTGTACATGATGACGTAGCCCTGGCGGAACTCTTCAATCGCACTGAGGAATGCCGGGACGACGTCGGTTTCCGCGGGAATCATCCGTCCGCCGGTGAGCCGCGCCAGCCGCTCGAGGCGTTCGCGGAAGAGCTTGCCGCGATCCGGATCGCTCTGCCATGCGTCGGCCGGCGTCACCGTGTACACGACCGCGTCGGTGCGCCGCGCCATCTCGAGCATCGTTTCGTAGTCGAAGAAGCTCGTGTTATCGTCGGCGTCGCTCAACACGATCGTGAGCTGGCGCCGGCCGTCCACGCGGGCCGTGACGAGCGACAGCCCGACCGCATCGAAGAAGGACGTCGCCCTGGGCATCGCGCGACGCAAGTTGATCGCGATCGGCGGCGCCTGCAGAGAGGCCAGCTCGATCACGCGCGTCGAGAACGTCAGGATGTCGCAGCGATCGGCGGGCTGCAGCGCTCCGGTAATCTGCATCATCGCGCGCACGTAGCGCTGAAGCTGGTCGTCCGTAATGCTCCCGCTCGTATCGAACACCAGACGGAGATCGATCGGCACCCGGCTGTAGCTCACGTCCGTCACGGCTTGCGGCACGCCGCTGTCGACGATTTCGAAATCTTCGGCGCGAAGACCCGGCACCGGCGTCTTGCCGTGCAGCACGGTCACGTCGAGCACCACGGCGTCCGCGCCTCCGTGAAAGACCATGCCTTGAGCGGACGGCAGCGCGGTGAGCGCCGCGACCGCGGCGACGATGGGCAGCGTGCGAGTCATGGTCGGAGTCCTGCGCGAAGCTCCGCGCGCCAGGGCGAGAGAAAGCGCGCATCCGCGGCCATGTAGATCCACCACGGATCGACGGCCCCGTCCGGTTGCCGGCCCACGTCAATCGCCGTCGCTCGCGCGTCCTCTTTGCGATCCATTCTGAAGAGCGTGAACGCGAGTCCGATCGCGGCCGACTGCGCGGCCGGGCGGACCTGGAGGGCGGCACGATAGGCGCGCTCCGCCTCCGTCAGCCGGTTCGCCGCGTTGTAGATCCGTCCGCGAAAGAGCGCCGCCCAGTACATCAAGTCGGCATCCTCGGTCGTGTCGACCTTCTCGATCGTCGTGCGCGCGCCCGCCAGCTCGCCGGCTTGGAACTGCACCCAGGCGCCGCGGGTGTTGGCTTCAGCCGCGGTCGACGGATCGAGCGCCGCCGCGGCAAACCGATGCTTGGCTTCCGTCAGGCACGCCGAGTTGGACGGTACGGTGACCGGCGCCAGCAGATCGCCGAGCGACTGCGTGGGCTTGCCGGCCGCGGCGGCGGCGGTCGCCGTCGTGTCGCGCTTGTCGATCTTGTCGTCGCTCGCGCATCGCTGCTCTTGCGCGATCGCGCGCTGCAGCACGAACCGGGGATCGAGTCCGCCCGACGCGCCGAACCGGCGCGTCAACGACTCGAGGTAGACATCTTCCGCCGTCACGAACGACCAGCTCTCGAGCAACGCCATCGCGCTTTTGTGCCACGCGATCTCGAACGCGTCTTCGCTGCGCGACACCTTCAGCGGCGCGGGCCGGCTCATGACATACGCGCGCCCAGCCGAGAGCGTGGTCAGCACGCCGCCCGGCGCGCGGCCGGCCGACGCGCTCGCGAACTCGAGCAGGAACGCGGCCTTCCGTCGATCGAACGCGCCCAGCCATCGCGCCAGGTGGTCCGCGTCGGGAACCTTCAAGCTGCGGTAGTCCGCCTTCGGCACCGTCAGCTCGACGACGTCGTACTCACCGGCGGCGTAGGCGCGATACAGCTGGTCGAACGTGGCGGTCTTCGGTTGCGCGGCGCGCGAGACGGGCGAGACGACGATCCAGACGGCAAGAACCATCCCTGCCCAACGGGGGGTGACGCCAATGCCGGATCCCGGCGGCAGACGCGACAACATGGCGGTGAACCTGCCCATTATTAACGGGCGCGGGCCGCCGCGGTGCTGATTTCTAGGTGACGTTTTTCTGAATTCTGGAGGCTTACTCGTGCCGGAGGGCGAGGACCGGGTCAACGCGGGCGACGCGGCGCGCCGGAAACCCGCCAGCCACCAGGGCCATCAGCACGATGCCGAAACCGGCCACGGCGAGCACGGCCGGATCCGTCGTCGACACGCCGTACAGGAGGCCTTCGTGATCACCAGGCACGAGGTACAAGGCGTTGCCGAGCGGCACGGCGAGCGCGAGCGTTCCCGCCAATCCGATCGTGGCGCCGATCAGGCCCAGACGCCCCGCTTGCCAGAGGACCGCACCGACCAGTCGCGCCGGCTGCGCGCCGAGCGCCAGACGGACACCGAGCTCGCGCGTCCGCGCCTGCACGCTGTAGGCAATCGCGCCGTAGATCCCGATCGCGGCCAGCGCCAGCGCGAGACCGGCAAAGCTCGCGATGAGCATCAAATTGAATCGATCGCCCTGCAACGCATGCGACACGCGCGCTTCGAACGTCGTGACGCCCGTGACGGGCATCGCTGGATCGATCCGGGCCGCGCGCTGCCGGAGCGTGTCGGCGAGGCCAGCGGCCGGGACACTCCCGCGCGCGACCAACTCGATCGCGGGCGACGGAAGTTGCGCGAACGGCAAGTAGATATCGCCGAAGTCGACCTCGTTCAGTCCGACCTCTTTGACGTTGTGCGCGACGCCGACGATGACGACCGGCTGAGCCGGCGCGGCCCACTGTCCCGACCGCGCAGCCGGATCGAGGATGCGACCGAGCGGGCTATCGCTGCCGAACACCTGCCGCGCGAACGACTCGTTGACGATCGCGACGCGTGGCGCCGTGTCGGCGTCCTCCGCGGTGAACTCGCGCCCGCGCACGATCACAATGCCGAGCGTTCGAAAGTAGTCCGGAGTCACGGCGCGCGCAATCGCGCGCGGTTCGCTGCCGGGCGCCGGGTGCGGCAGATCGCGAGCGACCAGACGCATCAGCGGACCGCTGCCGAGCGGCGAGCCGCTCCCAATGGCGGCCTGCTGCACGCCTGGAACGGCTCGCGCCTGTTCGAGCAGGCGATCGGCGTAGTCGCGAACCGCCGGCGCCTGCGAATACCGGGGACCGCTGAGCGAGACGCGAAGGGCGATCGCATTCGTCGGATTGAATCCGAGCGGAACGTGCGTCAGCGCCGCGAAGCTCTTCATGAAGATGCCCGCGCCGAAAAGCAGCATCATCGTCAGCGCGATCTGCACCGTGACGAGCGCGTGCCTTGCGCGGCCCTCCACGCCGGACTGCCCTGCCCGCTCGCCTTGGCCCAGCGCGCTCGACAGGTTGATCCGCCGCGTGAACGCCATCGGCGCAAGCGCGAAGATCACGGTGGTCACGATGGTGACGACAAACGCGAACGCCGCGGCGCGAGTGTCAACGGGAATGGACGTGCCGTGCTGCAGCAGGCTCTCGGGAAGCGTCGTCGCCACGGCCCTGACCGCCCAGCTCGCGAGCAGCAGGCCGAGCGCGCCGGCGGGGAGCGCAACGAGCGCGCCTTCGACGATGAGCTGGCGCGCCAGGGCGCCGCGGCCACCGCCGAGCGCGCCACGTAGCGCGAATTCGCGCGTCCGCCGGGACGCTCGTGCGAGCAGCAGCGTGGCAGCGTTAACCGCGCTCAGTAGTAACACCACGATCGAGGCGCCCAGAAAGAAGACCAGCGGGCGCCAGCTCGAGCCTGTGTAGTACGTCCGGAGATCTTCGACAACGACCGTGTGAGTGCGCGGGTCGGACGCCGCGAGCCCGCGCCGCGTGACGATCGCCTGGACTTGAGATCGCGCGGCGTCGGCTGCCGCGCCCGGCTGCAGCCGGCCGATGGCCCCGAAATACACCATCGCGGATCCGCTGTCGACGGCCGCGCGATCCTCGGCCGCGACATAGATGTCGGGATCCTGGCCGAG
>CAYQRM010000185.1:0-19323 GCA_964419785.1 uncultured Solibacteraceae bacterium
GACTCCGGACTCGGGACTCGGGGTGGCCGCCTTATCTCGTTCCTGAGGGCACGAGCTGTACGGTTCCCGGCGGCCCTTGCCAGCCCTCGTCGGCGCCGACCGTGAGTCGGCCGGCGCGGGCTGGAACCGTAATCAGAACAACCTGCTCGGACATCGCACGAAGATCGAGTGTCTGAACTGCGCCGTCGACCGTGACGCGTAGCCTGCCAGCGCGTGGGCGCGCAAGGCTGACGCTGACGCCGTAACGACCGGCGGGCACGTCCGTCCACGTGGCCCAGCCCGGCGCGCCCTCGGGTCCAACTTCGCCAGGCGAGATGCGCATCAGCCCCGCGAGCGACGTGACGCGGTGCGCGGACCACGCGTCGAGCTTCGCGAGCCGCGCGCCGCGCGACCAGTCGTCGACGACGGACAGCTGCGCCGTTGCCGGATCGAGCGCGCGAGCGCGCGTCAAGAGCCATCCGGCGCCGACGCCGGCGGTGACCCCGACGATCAGGGCCCACGCAAACCCGAGCCGCGCAACCGGCTGAGACCAGCGGCCGCGGCGTGCCCACGTCGCCACGATCACCCACACGCCGATCAGCACGGCGGCCCAGACGATCGCGTGCAACGCGAAACGCCATTCGGAGAGCGCGTGGCCGGGATCGAGCCGCCAGAAGAATGACGGCCAACCGCGCCGCAGGTTGACGACTGGACCGAGCCACTGGAGCCACGCCGACTCCGCGTCGCGCACGTTCCAGCCGAACCGGCTGCGATCGAAGCCGATGACGACCGCTGAGATCGCGATCGTGACCGTCAAGAGCGCGCCGAGCATCGCGCGAACCGCCGACCGTGCGTCGGCCCAACAGCGTGCGAGCGGAACCGCGAGCACCGGCAGTGTCGCCGTCACGAGCCGCGCGGGCGTCGCCGGCACGCCCGCCCACCACATCCAGTACGTCGCCGCCACGAACAAGTACGCTGCCGCCACCGCCACCGCCGCCAGGGTCACCTGCGCGATGCGATCGCAGCCGACACGCGTCAAACCCAGAATGCCCGCGATCAGAATCGGCGCGTAGGTGAACAGTCCGAACTGCTCGTCGAAGAACAAACCGATGAGGCCGCCAGGCGCGTACGACAGATGCGTGCCGTCCGGACCGTTGACGTTGCCGTAGGGCGCCGTAGGACTCGGCGTGCCGTAGATGACGATGAAGAACGAGAACCAGGCGATGGCCGAGAGGACGGGAATCGCCACGAACGCCGCGAGCCGCGCGCGTCGCGCTTTCTCCGGCCGCTCCTCGGTGAAGAGCTGCCAGATGACGATCGCGCCAAAGCCGGCCGCAAGCACCGAGAAGCGCGTGTGCAGCCACGGCAGCGCCGCAAGCGCGAGCGACACGGCCACGAGCGAACCAGTGCTCACGCGGTCGTTCGGATCGGCGAGCCGTACTACGAGCCACACGGCGAGGGCGACGACGAACGCACCGGGCCCGTCAGGAAACACCATGAAGCCTTGAAGCAGGAACGTCGTCGAGAGCGCGATCGCCGCCCATGCAAACCAGGCCGCCGACAACTGACGCGTGGCTCGCCACGCCGCGAGCCAGATCAACGCGCCTGCGATTGCGGCGAGCGGGACGATCGTCGCCTGCGCGCCGCGATAGCCCGCCAGCGCATATCCCGGCAAGACGATCGCCGCGACCCCGGGCGCATGAATCGAGTAGATCGCGCCGTTCTTGCCGCGCGCGATGTAGTGCGGCGGCAGATCCCCAAACGCCGCGACGAAATCCGGATCGTGATGGTTGTTCTCGATCTTCAAATCGCCGTCGCGGAGCAGGCTCTGCGTAATGGCCAGGTAGTGCGGCTCATCGCCCCCAGGAACGTGCGGGCTCGCGATCGCCGCGGCGATGACGACGGCGATGCCGGTGAGCACGCCGGCCAGCACGACCGAACCGCGCGGCGTCGGCTGAGGCGTGTTCACCGGCGCGGATGCCGAACGCCCACCGTCGCCGAGCACGGCCGCGAACAGGACCAATCCAATCGGCAGCCACGCGAGCGGTCCAGTCCACACGAGCGCGATCGCCGGAAGCGGCACCGGCCACCATGGGATCGTCGAGACGATCGCCGGCAGCGCGACGCGTGGGTCGTGTCGAATTCTGGGAATGATCAGGCCGGCCAGGACGCCGGCAGCCAGCCACCACCACGGCGCGAGGACGACGATGCGCGAGGATGCGGCGTCGGCCGACGCCAGGCCGACGCGGCCAGCGGCACACCAGATCGCGATCCCGAGGATCGCGGGACCGGCGAGCTGACGGAAGCGTGCGATCAACTCTGAACGCGCAGCCGGCTCAGGCGCTCGTCGGCCGCCTGCAGCGTTTCATCCTTCTTGCAGAAACAGAAGCGCACTTTCGTGCGGCCCGAGGCGGGATCGCGATAGAAGCTGCTGCCCGGCACGCTCGCGACGCCGATTTCGGTCACGAGATACCGCGAGAACGCGACGTCGTCGGGGAATCCGAACGTGGAGACGTCGGTCATGATGTAGTACGCGCCCTTCGGCTCGTAGCAGACGAAGCCCGCCTGTTGAAGAATCTGCATCAGCCGCTCGCGCTTGGCCCCATACGTCTTCGCGAGGTCAGTGTAGTACGTCTGCGGCATCTGGAGCGCCGACGCCGCGGCCGCCTGGAGGGGCGCCGCGGCGCCGACCGTCAGAAAGTCGTGCACCTTACGAATGGCGCTCGTGATGTCGGCCGGCGCGACCGTCCAGCCCACGCGCCAGCCGGTCACGCTGAACGTCTTCGAGATGCTATTGATCGTCACCGTACGATCCGCCATCCCGTCGAGCGTCGCCATCGGGATGTGCGTCGTCCCGTCGTACAAGATGTGTTCGTAGATTTCGTCGGTGACCGCAATCACGCCCCACTTCTGGCAGAGCGCCGCAATTTCGGTGAGCTCCGCCCGCGTGAAGACCTTGCCGGTCGGATTGTTTGGCGTGTTGATGATGATCGCGCGCGTGTGGTTGTTGAACGCAACCGCGAGCTCGGCCGAGTCGTACGACCAGTCGGCCCGGCCACGAGCCGGGTCCGGCTCGCGCAGGCGCACGAACCGCGGCGTCGCGCCGGACAAGATGGCGTCCGGCCCGTAATTCTCGTAGAACGGCTCGAAGACGATGACCTCGTCGCCCGGATCGACGATCGCGAGCATCGTCGAGACCATCGCCTCGGTCGAGCCGCAGCAGACGGTCAAATTCGTTTCAGGGTTGACGGTGAGGCCGTAACGCTTCGCCACGTCCTGGGCGATCGCGTCGCGGAGCGGCTTCGCACCCCACGTGATCGCGTACTGGTTGATGTCTTTGAGAATGGCATCGCATGCCGCGGTCTTGAGCGATTCTGGCGCGGGAAAATCCGGAAAGCCTTGCGACAGATTGACGGCGCCATGCTGGTTGGCGAGGCGCGTCATTTCGCGGATGACCGATTCTGTGAAGCGTGCGGCTTTTTCGGACGTGCGTGGACGAGTCATGGCTCCTGGTGCGACCCGGCGCCCGTATGGGAGGGCGCGGTGTCCGGACCAGGTCTACGATACAGCAGCCGGTAGTCCTCCGCCTGTCCAATGATGCGTTTCACGTAGTTCTGTGTTTCCGGGTACGGAATGTCGTCGATGAACTCGTCGCGGCCAAGGCCAGGCCGCTCGGCCAGCCACTTCGACGCCCGATCCTCGCCGGCGTTGTAGGCGGCGAGCGCGGGCGCGACGTTGCCGAATTGCCGCACGAGATCGGCGAAGAACGCCATGCCGATGCGAATGTTGGTTTCGGGCTCGGTGAGCGAGGTCGTGCGGAACGGACGGATGCCGAGTCGCGCGGCATACTGCCGCCCTGTCGACGGCAGCACCTGCATCAAGCCCCACGCGTTCGCGCCGGATTTCACTTTTGGATCGAACGTCGATTCCTGCGCGATGAGCGCGGCCATCAGATACGGATCGAGCGATCGCGCCGTCGCGTACTTGTAGATCAAGTTCCAGTAATCGATCGGAAAGATGACCGTCAGGATGCCCGACGGCAGGCCCTCGCCGCCCTCGGCGATGAACTGCGGATACGCCCGGCGCATCGCGGTGATGCCAGGCCGGAGATCGCCGCGGCGATTGAGCGCGTACGCGATCGTCGCCTCGATCATCGGCGACGTGCCTGATTCGCGCTGCGCCGTCCGCAGCTCGAGGATCGCGTCGTCGTAGAGTCCGGCGGCGAGCAGCGCGCGCACGAGCGGCGCGTTCGCTGGGGCCGGCCCCGTGTTGATCATGGGCAGGATGTCGCGGCGCACCGACGCGACAGGGTGCGCCGACGGGCCGCTCGACGCCGGCGTGAACTGTTCGAGCGCCTTCGCCGCCTCGCGGCCGTAATAGGAATTACGATAGTCGCTCACGACCTGGCGATACGTGTCGCGCGCGGCCGTGCGATCGCCAAGCGTGGACTGGGCTTTCGCGGTCCAGTAGAGCCACGCCGGCCGATAGTCCGACTTGCGCAAGGTGATCGCGGCGTTCTGGAAGAGGTTGATCGTCGCCGTGTACTCGCCGTTGCGATACGCCCACCATCCGGTCTTCCACGTCGCGCGATCGGCGTGCACGCCCTGCGGGAAGCGCCGCACCATCTCCGCAAACACCGACGCTGCCCTCGCGTCATCGTCCTGGCGGATGAAGTAGCTGCCGAGATCGTTGAGCGTCTCCTCAGCGAGCGTCGGATCCTCACCACGATCGACGAACGCATGCGCCTGAGAGATATAGTCATCGGCGCGGCCGGTGTCGCGAATCGTCGAGAGATAAAAGTACTGCGCTTCGGGAAGACGCAGCGTCGCCTGATCGAGATAGGCGCGAAGCGCGTCGCGCGCGACAACAAAGTGGCGCAGGCCGAAATCGCACTCCGCGAGCCGCAGCGAGATCAGCGACCGATCGTCGCCGGTCGCGAGCGGCCGCAGCGCCTCGAACGCCTTGCGCGCCTCGGTGAAGCGGCGGGCGCCGTAGAGCTGCTGCGCGCGGCCGAGATCGAGCGCGTAGCTGTCCTTCGTGGGCACGATTGGACCGGCCGCAATTTTGGCCATCTCCTCGCCGGCCGTCGATGCCGAATCGGTCAGGGCGTACTCGTAGTAGACCTTCGCGTACGACTGCATCGCGGCCGGGCGATCGCCGGCGGCGACTTGCGCTCGCGCCAGGGCCAGCCACGGCAGATCCGGCTCGGCGGTTGGGAGCGTCGTCAGCGTCTGAAGCGCACGCAGTTGAGCCGCGGAATCGTGCGCGGCTTCGGCGGCGTCCGCCGCGAGCCAGAGCGCGGCTTCATACAAGTGACCGGTCGGCGTTTGCTTGAGAAGCTCCTGCGCCGAGAACAACGCGGCCGCGGGCTTGGTGTCGACCAGTTGCGCGCGACCGAGGTAGAGCAAGCCGTAGCCGCCGAGCGTCGGATCCTTGGTCATTCGCGCGAAGACAGGCTCGGCGACCGCGCCCTTCCCGGCGTTCAGACTCACGACCGCGACCCCAAACGGCGGCAAGGCGCCGGCCGGCGGGAGGCTCGACGGCGCGAGCCACAGTTCCGGCGGCGCGGCCTGCGCGCCGTGCACGGCTTCCGGCGCCGCAGCCGATCCCGCGATCCACAACAGCGCGACGACTGTCGCTCCGCTGGTTCGCAGGATGGCGCGCAGGACCATGGGAGTGCTTTACGGCTGGCTGAAGACCTCGACCGTGCGCATCGATGTCAGGTTCTCGAGCCTGACAGCGGCATGACGAACGAGGATCTCGACCTGCTCGGTCCAGATCGCGCCAGGATTGCGTCCGAGCGATCGCTCGGGCCCATCCGCGTACAACAGCGCGACGACGTTGTCGCCAACAACAAGAGGAGAGATGAGACCGACGTGGCCGGCGGCCACACGCATGAAGTCCGGCGTCGAGATGCTCGCATTCTGCGCGGCAGTCGGCACGGCCACCGTGTGCTTCTCTCTGACGGCGGTGGCCAGCCGGTTGTCGACGCCGATGACCATGTCGTACGGCGCGTCGGCGGCGGCAAATCCGAAGTGGCCCCACGAGATCAACTTGTCGTGATCGACGAGAAGCAGCGCGACGCGCGAGGCCTCACTCTTTGACCCGCGCGACAGCGCCTCGAGCACGCCCTTGAGCGACGAGGCCGCATCGATCTGGCGAATGGCGGCGAGCAGCCGGCGGAACACTTCGACGCGGCTGGCATCGCTCGCCGGTTCGGCGGTTGAGGCCTCGCCGCCGCCGCGCGCGACGAGCGTCGTGACGTCGCGGCCCAGTCGTTGGCCGTGAATGTCGATCTCCTGACGCAACCGCATCAGGAACTCTTCGATTGTCTCGCGCACTCGATTCTCGAGGGCCATCGATTCCTCTGATTATCGCTTAAGCGGCTGGGCCGTACAAGGCCGTTGGTGCTATGCTGCGGCCAGACTCACCCTCGCCATGACTGGTTCGCGTTCGGCGTCGATCGCGGCGTCCATCACGCTCGCCGTGTGCGCGCTCGCCGGCGTGCGCGCTCAAGCGCCCATCGCACCCACGCTCGCGGAGCTGCTCGACCACACCGCCGCCTACGTCAAAGAGTACGAGACGAAATTCGCCGCCGTCGTCTCCGAGGAGCGCTATCAGCAGATCGACGATCGGACGCGCGGGCTCGTGCTCCGGAAAGACCTCAAGAGCGACGTCCTGGTCATCAACGCAGGCGAGGGCGGCTGGATGGGCTTCCGCGACGTGTACGAGGTCGATGGGCGTCCGGTGCGCGATCATGATCAGCGGCTCATGAAGCTGTTCGTCGACGCCGCGTCGGACACGATCGCGCACGCGCGGCAGATTGCCGAAGAGAGCGCGCGATACAACCTCGGCACCGTCAAGCGCAACATCAATGTCCCCACCATGGCGCTCGCCTACATCCGCGCCGAAAACCAGCCGCGCTCCAGCTTCACGCTGGAGGGCACGGCCAAAATCGAAGGCGTCCAGACGCGCGTCCTCGCCTTCACCGAAATCCAGCACCCGACCGTCATCCGATCGGGCGAAACGGATGCGGTCGCCACCGGGCGTTTCTGGATCGAGCCCGACGGTCACGTCGTCCGCACCCAAATCAAGCTGACGCCCTCGTCGCTCATGGCGACGATCACGGTCACCTACGGGACCGTGCCCAAGCTCGACATTCGCGTGCCCGTCCAGATGAACGAGACCTACAAGTCGTCGCTGGGCGAAACGATCACGGGCAGCGCGTCCTACTCGAACTTCCGGCGATTCAACGTCGACGTCGCCACCGCCATCAAGAAATAGACGCTACTGACCCCAACGTACCAAGACCACGTTCGAGCGCTCATCGACCGTGCGCATCGCTGGCCACGCGCGCGCCGGCGTGCTCGCCATCAACCCGAACACTTCGCCCGGCTGCGGCACCCAGGAGCGCAGCGGCTCCATGTTGTCGCTGTAGAACGCATCGTGCGCGATGGTCTGCGGCGTCACGTCCTTGCACGCCTGCCCGGGCCGATACCAATCGCCCGCGCCGGCGTACCACTGGCCGTTGATGTTCGCGAAGATCCACTGATTGCCTTCGACGAGCGTGTTCGGATCGTCGAAGAAGATCGTGTTCGGCCACTGCCCCAGCTTGGTGTGGTAGATGCACAGCTGGTGGTCGACGGCGACAGTGCTCGTCACCGTAGACGTCTGCGGCCACGTCGCGATGTTCGGACCAAGCATGATCTGGACCGTGTTCAGATCGATCTGGTCCGGCGACGCCGGTGGCGGCGGCGGTGGTGGAGGCGGCGGTGCCGGCGGATCGGGCGTCGGCGTCGGTGACGCCGCCGCGGGCTGCGGACGATGCAGCGTCTCCTCGCCCGAGAACGGCCCGATGCAGGTCGTCGCGTTGTACGGAATCCTGAGCGAATTGCCGCTGTCCTCGACGTAGCCCGTGCCGTTGATCGTGAACCCGCAATTGCCAAGGCCCGGCAGCGTCGCCGTGCCGTTGACGACCATCGGCACCGACGTGCCGACGAGTTGGCCGTTCGCCGTGCCTGACAGCGAAATCGCGTTCATGCACACAGCCGAGAACGTGCCGGACACGGCGGTCCCCGTCTGCTGCGTGATCGACCACTGAAAGTTACTGCAGCTCTTCGGATCGGGCACCGGCAGGCTGCCGCCAGTGCCGCCAGAGCCTGAGGTCCAGACCCCGAGCAGCGACCCAACGCCCGCCGCAGCTCCGTTGGCGATCGAGCTGGGCGAGGTCGAGGTACTCGAATGCTTGTAATCGCAGGCCACGACGCCGCCGGAGAGCATGACCACCACGACGGCGTACGAAGACACTCGCGTCATGAGGATCAGAAGGAGCGAATCTCATGCCGCGAAAACCGGGCCGCAATCGGGAAAAAGCGGCCGGGTCCCGTCACAAATTTGAGGGCCGGTTTCAGGTTTGACGTTTCAGGACTGAGATCGGCGGCTGCGCCGTTCTGGCTACTTCGGGAAGCGCCCGAGCGCAACGAGCAGGTCGAGCCGCGATCGCCGGATGAGATCTTCCGCGAGCGCGCGCGCCGTGTCCGTGTCGCGCGCCTGCCGCTGCGCGTCGATGACCTCGAGGTTGGTCGTCGCGCCGACCTCGAAGGCCTGTGTCGTGATCGTCAGCACTTGATTCGCTTGATCCGACGCCGCTTGCGCGCTCACCAGCGCGCGCTCGGCGGCCGCGAGCGACGCCCGCGCGGTCCGCACTTCCGACCGCGCCTGGATCTGAAAGCTCGTCAGCTGCAGCTTCGACTGATCGAGCGTGACCTGCCGCAGCGCCTTGAGCGCCTTGCGCTGGCCGCCGTCGTAGACTTCCTCGTTGACCACGAGCGTCAGCCGCCACGACCGCACCGGCGCAAAGATGCCGGCCGGCACGACCGCCTGCGGCAAAAACTGCGCGTTGCCCGTCGGCAGGTAGTCCTTCCAGCTGTCCTCGACGACCCGTGAGGCGGCGCTGATCACCGATTCCTGGAACTGAATATCGGGACGAAGCCCCATCCACTCGGATTCGGGTTGCGGCGGCGGCACGTCGAACGTCGGCTCGGCGGCGATGTCGACCGGTCCGTCCTCCGCGAGGAGCACGCCGAGCGCCTCTTGCGCCGTGATGACGGCGAGATTCACGGCCTCGAGCCGCGTCTGCTCGGTCGACGCCTCTTGCGCCGCGCGGAGCTGATTGAGCCGGCTGCCGACACCGCCTTCGAGGCGTTTTTGCGCGTAGTCGAGGTGGGCCTTGGCGTTGTCGAGTGCGCGCGTCTCGACGTCCGCCTGGCGCTTCGCCGACGTCACGGCGAGGTAGGCCTGCGCCGCCGCGACGGCGATCTGCTGGCGTGACTCGAGCAGCTCTTTCTTCGAGACCTCGATTTGATCGCGCGCCTGCGTCACCGCCGCCCACTGCGATGGCGCGAGAAACGGCATCGAGAACAAGGCGCCAAAGATGACCTGGCTCTGCGGGGTGATCGTCTGCCCCTGAAACGAGGTGCCGGTGTTGAGCGTGACGTTCGTCACGCTCGCGCCGATGTTTGGCATCACGAGCGCGCGCGATTGCTGGAGGAGCGCTTCGGCGCGGGTGATGTTGGTCGCGGCGATCTGAACGGTCGGGTTGCGATCGAGCGCGCGCGCCACGGCCTCGTCGAACCCGAGCCGCACCATGGGCGTGGGCTGCGGCGTGGGCGTTGCCTGCGGCGGCTGGATGAGCTGCCCTGCCGACACCGCCCGATCGGCGACGAGCCCCAGTGACGCGACGAGCATCACCCCGACCACCACCCTACGCATGAGTCGCTCCTGAAGTCGCGGGCTCGGCCGGCGCGCGCACCTCGCGCGTCGCCCGTCCCGGCGCAATCGTTCGAATGATGACGTACAGCACCGGAATGAACACGATCGACAGAAACGTCGACGCGACCATGCCGCCGGCGACCGCGGTGCCCACGGAATTGCGCGCGGCCGACCCCGCACCGGTCGCGAGCGCCAGCGGCATGACGCCGAGGATGAACGCGAACGACGTCATGAGAATCGGCCGCAGCCGGATGCGCGCGGCCTCGACCGCCGCGTCGACGATCGACCGGCCGCCCTCGCGCAGCTGCTCGGCGAACTCGACGATCAGGATCGAGTTCTTGGCCGCGAGGCCGATGAGCATCACGAGTCCCACCTGACAGAACACGTCGTTGGCGAAACCGCGCAAGTACTGCGCGCTGAGCGCGCCGAACACCGCGAGCGGGACGCCGAGCAGAATGATGAGCGGCAGGACCCAGCTCTCATAGAGCGCGGCGAGCACGAGATACACCAGCAGGAGGCTCAGCGCGAAGATATACACGGCCTGCGATCCAGCCTTGATCTCCTCGAGCGACTGCCCCGCCCACGCGAAGTCGAATCCTGCCGGCAGGGTGGAGTGCGCGATCTGTTCCATGATCTGAAGCGCCTGGCCCGAGCTCACGCCCGGCAGGCCCTGACCCGTGATTTCCGTCGATCGGAACAGGTTGAAGTGGCTGATGACCGACGGCGCGGTGCCCTCGCTCAGACGCACGAGCGCGCTGAGCGGAATCATCTGCCCGTTGGTCGCGCGCGCGTAGAACCGATCCAGGTCCTGCGGCCGCGCCCGGAACGGTTGATCCGCCTGCACGTAGACGCGATACGCGCGGTTGTTGAAGTCGAAGTCGTTCACGTAGCTCGACCCGACGAGTACCTGCATCGCGTTCGTGATCTCGCTCACCGGCACGTTGAGATTTCGCGCGCGGTCGCGATCGATCGACACGACCAGCTGCGGATCGTTCGCCGTGAAGCTCGAATACAGTCCGGCGAGCTTGCCCGACGTGTTGCCCTTCATCGCGATCTGCTGCGTGACGGCCGCCAGGGTGTTGATGTCCCCGCCGCTCGCGTCGAGCACCTCGAACTGGAATCCGCCGAACGTCGAGAGTCCCTGAATCGCCGGCGGCGAGACGGGTACCACGATCGCGCCGGGAATCCCGAACAGCGGCCCGCGGATCCTGTTCAGCACCGCGCCGAGCGACTGGCTGGGATCGCGTCGCTCGTCGAAGCTCTTGAGCCGGACGAACATCAGACCCTGGTTGGCCGCCGCGCCGCTGAAACTGAAGCCGGCGACCGAGAACTGCGCCGCTACCTCCGGCTGCTTTGCGATGATCGCCTCGGCCTGCGCCGCGATGTTGGTCGTGTACTCGAGCGACGCGCCCGGCGGCGCCTGCAGAATACAGATGAAGTAGCCCTCGTCCTCGGCCGGCACGAACGACCCCGGCACGGCGCGATAGGTGAACCACGTCGCGGCCAGCGCGCCAAGGAACAGCAGCGCCATCACCCACTTCCACGCGAGCGCGGTACGCAGGGTACTGACGTACGCGCGCGTGCCGCCGTCGATGATCGCGTTGATCGGACGGAACAAGCGGCTCGTCCCGTGCGACGCCTTCTCGAGCAGTACGGCCGAGAGCGCCGGCGTGAACGTGACGGCGTTGAAGACCGAGAGCACGACGGAAAACGCGATCGTCAGCGAGAACTGCTGATACATCCGGCCCGTCGTGCCCGGGAAGAACGCCACCGGCACGAACACCGAGACGAGCACGACGCCGATGACGACGACCGCGGAGAACACCTCGCCCATCGCGTCGATCGCCGCCGGCAGCGCGTGCTTCTTCTCCTCGCGCATGTGCCGCTCGATGTTCTCGATCACCACGATCGCATCGTCGACGACGATGCCCGTGGCGAGAACGACGCCGAAGAGCGTCAGCGTGTTGATCGAGAAGTTGAAGAGCTTGACGAACGCGAACGTGCCGATGAGCGACACGGGAATCGTGATCGCGGGGATGATCGTGCTCCGCCAGTTCTGGAGGAAGACGAACATCACGAGCACGACGAGGCCGATCGCCTCCGCCAGCGTCTTCAGCACTTCGATAATCGACTCGCGCACGACCGACACGTTGTCGAACGCGAGCTGCCACTTGAGCCCGGGCGGGAAATTCGCCTCGAGCTTGTTCATCTGATCGACGACGCCCGTGAGCACCTGAATCGCGTTGGCCGACGGCAGCAGCTGAATGCCGATGCCGGCCGCGTTGAGGCCGCCGAATCGCAGGTTCGCCGAGTACGTCTCGGCGCCGAGCTCGACGCGTGCGACGTCCTTCACGCGCACGAGCGCGCCGTCCTTGCCGGACTTGAGGACGATGTTCTCGAACTGCGACGGATCGGTCAGCCGCCCGACCGCGCGCACGCTGAGCTGATACATCTGGTTCGACGACGCCGGCTCGTCGCCGATCGTCCCGGCGGCGATCTGCACGTTCTGTTCCCGAAGCGCGTTGACGACGTCGCCGGCCGTGAGGCCGCGGCCCGCGAGCTTGTCGGGATCGACCCACAACCGCATCGCGAACTTGCGCTCGCCGAAGATGATCACGTTGCCGACCCCCGGCACGCGTTTCAGCGCGTCGCGGATGTACAGGTCGACGTAGTTGCTGAGGAAGAGCGCGTCATAGCGGTTGTCCGGCGAGTAGATGCCGATCGCGCCCAAGAATCCCGCCGTCGTTTTACCGACGGTGACGCCATTCGTGCGGACGTCGGCCGGCAGGCGTCCGAGCGCGGCGTTGACGCGATTCTGCACGTCGACCGCGGCGAGGTCGGCGTTGCGGCCGACCTCGAACGTCACGGTGATCGTCGACACGCCCGTATTCGTGCTCGACGAGGTCATGTAGAGCATGCCCTCGGCGCCATTGATGGCCTGCTCGAGCGGCGTCGTCACCGCCGTTTCGACGTCCTTGGCGTTCGCGCCGGTGTAGAACGCCGCGACGGCCACCGCCGGCGGCGTCAGGTCTGGATACCGCGCAATCGGCAGCGTCGGGATCGAGATCGCGCCCGCGAGAATGATCAGGAGCGAGCAGACCGATGCGAGGATCGGCCGCCGGATGAAGAGCTCGGAGAACACTTACACGCCTCCCCGCCCGGCGCCCGCCGCGGGCGGCTGCGCCGCGCCCGGCGGCAGCGGCTGCACCGGCGCACCGTCGCCAATCTTCTGCAGGCCCGAAACAATCAGCTGATCTCCAGCTTTGAGGCCGGAGACGACGACGTACTCGTTGCCGACGACCTGTCCGAGCGTCACCGGAATCTGATGCGCCGTGAGTCCGCGCTGGCCGTTCTGCGCGACGAACGCAAAGAATTGGCCGTTGATGCGATTGACGGCCGTCACGGGCACCATCAACCCGGGATTCGTGCTGAACACGATGCGCGCGCGGACGAACTGATCCGGGCGGAAGCCGACCGTATCCGCGACCGGCGCCTTGACGAGCACCGTCTGCGTCAGGTCATCGACCGACGGCGAGATGAAGCTGATGTGCTCGGTGAGCAACGCATCGCCGTTGTCGCTGACGATCCGGACCGGCAGGCCGAGCTTGAGGCTCGACGCCTGCTGCACCGGGACGTTCACGTAGACCTCGAGACCGCCGCCCGCGTCGACCGTCGTGACCACGGTCGATTTCGTCACGCGATCGCCTTCGCGGACCGGAATGTCGCCGACCACTCCGGCCACCGGCGAGACGACGTGGTAGTACGCGAGTTCGGCCTGCTGCTGGCGAATTTGATCGTCGATCGACTTCAGGTTGGCTTCAGCAGAGTGCTGCTGCGCGACGGCCTGGTCGTACTCCTGCTGGCTCGACGCGCCGGCGTCGAGCATCGACTTGGCGCGGTCGGCCTGCTGCTTCGCAAAGACGGCGTCGGACTCACGCGCGGCGCGCACGCTCTCGAGCGATTGGACCATGGCACGCTGCGGACCGGCGTCGATGTCGAGGATCAGCATGCCCGCCTGGACGTGGTCGCCCGACTTCACGGCGATCTTCGTGATGATCCCTTCCGCCTGGGGCTGGATCGTCGTCGACCGCCGGGACTTGATGGTCCCGATGAATTCGCTGACCTGCTCGACCGGCTTCGGCTGAAGCGTCACGATTTCGACGGGCATGGCGGGCATACCGCCGCCCGCGGCTCCCGCCTGCTGGCCGCCGGCCGGCGCACCGCCGCCACACGCGGCCGTAAGACCGAACGCGGTCCCCACCGCCGCCTGAATGAGTCGTGCCCTCGCTCCTGGCCTGATGCCACGAGCCTGTGCCAAATCGAACACGTGCAACATGGGTGAAATCCGCGTTGAGAAGGGGAAGCGAACTGACGCGCTGCGTACTCTCCGCCGTGCGCTTGCCGCGACGACCTTATCTACGATATCCGAGACCACGGGTTCGGAGCCACTGGCCGAAAGATGCCCTCCAACAGTATGTCGAACGGCGGGCTCGTCGTTCGACATCCGTCCTTCAAACAGAGGCGTCTAGTGCGCGCCGTGACTGTGGGTGGCGTGTGGGTATTGGCAGGTCACAGTCTCACGCCCGATGCGCTGCGCAACCCTGCGGCAAGGCGCGGCACTTCCGGAAGGGCATGGGCGTAAAACGTCTTGAGTCCGCGACAGAGATAATTCAGGCCCGGTTCCCCGTCGGCAGTGCGGATGATGCGATTCTTCGGACACTCGCCCCAGCAATCGCTGAGGTATTGGCACTGGCGACAGTAGTTCGGCAGAGTCTCGCTCTTCGCATAACCGAACTGGACCTGCGTGCGCGAGAACGCGAGATCGTGAAGCGCGGTATCCCGCACGGTTCCCAGCCGATACTCAGGATAGACGTAGTGATCGCAGGTGTAGACGCTGCCGTCGTGCTCGATGGCCAGTGCCTTGCCGCAGAACTCGCTATAAATGCAGAGTTGCGATCCACGACCCAGATGTTGGGAGATTAGCGTCTCGAAATGGTTAACGAAGATTCTCCCGACGTCCTGGCTGATCCATCGGTCGAATACGCGGCACAAGAAATAGCCGTAATCATCGGGATCGACGGACCAGGCGGTCACAATCGAGCTCGGGTGGCCGGGGCGCGCTTCGGGGTCGCCGTCCTTCGGCAATGCGTTGCTGTCCCACGTCTGGGGCGCGGTCCGTTCGAATCCTTTGTATTCGACGATCGGAATGAACTGCATGTACGTTGAGCCCACCTCGTCCCGGAGGAACCGATAGACATCCACCGGACGTCGGGCGTTGTGCCGATTGACGCACGTGAGCGTGTTGAACGGGATTCGGAACTTTTGGAGAAGCCGGACGGTGCGCATGACGCGATCAAACGTGGGCCGGCGCCCTTTGGTGACGCGATAGCGGTCATGAATCTCGCGTGGCCCGTCGAGGCTCAAGCCGACCAGGAAGCGGTGGTCCTTGAGAAAGGCGCACCATTCCTCGTCGATCATCGTCCCGTTGGTTTGGAGGTCGTTTTCGATCCGCTGGTCCGGCTTGGAATATTTCTTTTGCAGCGCCACGACCTTGCGATAGAAATCCAAGCCGACGAGCGTCGGCTCGCCGCCCTGCCACGAAAAGACCACCTCAGGCCCCGTGACGCCGGCGATGTACCGCTGGATGAATCGTTCCAAGACTTCGTCGGACATCCGACCCGTTCCGGGGCCGGCCTGGAGCGTCTCCTTGCTGAGGTAGAAGCAGTAGTCACAGTCGAGGTTGCAGGTCGAACCTCCCGGCTTCGCCATGACATGAAAGCGCCGTCCGGCGTGGTTCGACACCATCGACGGGGCGTCGTATTTGTCGAGCAGCCTGAGTGGCGCCACGCGTTCCATTATCTCGTCAACAAGAAGGCGCGGAACGCTTGACTGAGTTGCGTGGAAAAACTCGCTCGTGTGGGGAAAATTTCGCCCGGGCGGCCCTTGGCTAGCCGCAGCCTCCCCTTTTCTCGGCTTGCTGCAGATCGCTCGCCATCGTCGCGCTGGACCCGCGTTTGCAGAGGGTGTAGGCGCTTCGCTCCTCGAAGGTGTCGATGCGCGAGCGTGGAGGCGCAATGAAGATCGCAACCGGCCGCCCGAATTGGCTGCAGCACGTCCTCGGCGTGGTCGCGATGCTCGTGGTGCTCGCCACCCCTTCAGCCCTGGACGCACCACGGCGACCGAACATCGTGATCATCCTGGCTGATGACATGGGCTTCGCTGACATGGGCTCGTTTGGCAGCGAAATCCGCACGCCGAATTTGGACGCGCTGGCGAAAGAAGGCGTCCGATTCACGAATTTTTACACGCATGCGAGCTGCTCGCCGACGCGAGCGATGCTCTTGACCGGCGTTGACACACACCTGAACGGTCTCGGCAACATGGACGAGTGGACCGCGCCCAACCAAGTTGGTCTCGCCGGCTACGAAGGCTATCTCAACAACCGCGTCGCGACGTTGCCACAGCTGCTCAAGGACGTCGGTTATCACACCTACATGGTCGGCAAGTGGCACCTGGGCAAAGAGCCGGATCAGATCCCCGCGGCTCGAGGATTCGAGCGTGACTTCTCGCTGCTGGATGGCGCGGGCAGCTACTGGGACATGACGAACTTCACTGCCGCGTCGCCGCGGTCGGTTTTCACCGAGGACGGAAAGTATCTCACCGAACTTCCGAAGAACTACTACGCGACGAAGACGTACACCGACGAGTTGATTGGATTCATCGATGCCAATCGCGGCGATGGCAAACCCTTTTTCGCGTACGTTGCGCACCAAGCGCCACACGATCCCTACCACTTGCCGAGGGATTGGCGGAATCGCCACGTCGGCGAGTACGACAAGGGGTGGGACGCGGTACGGCAGGAGCGCTTGAAGCGCGAGGTCGAGCTCGGCATTGTGTCCGCCGGGACGCCGCTCGCCGAGCGGATGTGGTTCGTGCCTGATCCCGTGCTGCTCGCGCCGGCGAGCAGGGCGCTCCTCGGCAAAAAGATGGAGCTCTATGCCGGCATGGTCGAGAACCTCGACTATCACGTCGGCCGGCTCATCGATCACCTCAAGCAGATCGGTGAGTACGACAACACGGTGTTCGTGGTGTTTGGCGACAACGGCGCCGAAGGCACCGACCTCTTCGCCATGATCGCCGGCACGCCCGGCACGCGCGACTATCTCTTCGCGGCCAGCAAGTGGTCGCAGACGAATCCCAATGCGTGGGGCGATCCGGGATCGTACGTCGCCTACGGACCGATGTGGGCGCAGGTCTCGATGACGCCGTTCAGTCAGTACAAGGGCTGGCTCGGTGAGGGCGGGATCCGGAACGCGCTCATCGTGAGTGGCCCAGTCGTCAAGCGGCCCAAAGGCAGCGTCAACGGCGGCCTCATGCACGTCGCCGACCTGATGCCGACGCTGATCGAAATCGCTGGCGCCAGCTATCCGAAGACCATCGGTGGTCGCGAGTTGCCGGCCCTCATCGGCAAGTCCTGGGGCCCGGTGCTGGCCGGACAAGCGGAGTCACCCAGGACGGAGCAGGATTCGCTCGCCTGGGAGCTCTTCGGAAACCGTGCGATTAGGCAAGGTGACTGGAAGCTGCGGTGGGAGTACAAGCCGTACGGCAAAGGCGCGTGGGAACTCTTCAATCTCGCCGCCGATCCGTCGGAGCGAAAAGATCTCGCCGCCGAGCGGCCCGACAAAGTGCAGGCGCTCGTCGCGATCTGGGACGACTACGTGCGCGCGAACAACGTGGTGCTGCCGAGCCGTTCCGTGTTCGAAACGCTCGAGAACCAGCTGCCGTGGCGAACGCCTGATGACCCTGGCTACCCGCCGCTCGTCAACAAGAAGCAGTTCGTCCCGCCGCCGAACATGATGGCCAAACCCAAGGGAGGAGGCCGGTGAGCGTAGCCACTGCGCGAGTCGATCCCAGAGATTCGATCTCTTCTGTTTCGCCGCGGCGATGGTTCATCGCCCTGATGGTCGCCGCCGCCACGTTCTCTCCGGCGCTGGCTCTCGCCCAGGTTCCGCCGCGCTTCTACTGGAAGACGCTGTCGGGGGCAAACGCGGTGCCCGTCATCGTCAACTCGATCAGCGGGAACACGAATCCGTTCGACCCGGCACATAGTATCGTCTCGGCGGACGCGAAGGTGGACGCGACCATGGCTCTGGTGGGCTACGCGCGCACCCTGACGTTCTTCGATCGTTCCGCGCTCGTCGCGGTCATCGCGCCGATGGGACGCCTTTCCGGCACGGCGACGGTCGCGGGCAGGACGGTCAACCAATCAGCCAACGGGTTCGGCGATCCGATGGTCGAGTTCGACTTCAACGTCATCGGTCCGCGAGCGCAGAAGAACCTTCCGGATTCCCTACGATATGAGCCAGGATTCTCGGTTGATGTTCTCGGCGATCTCGCCCTGCCGATCGGCAAGTACGACAACACTCAGCCGCTGAATCTCGGACAGAACCGCTGGTACGGCCGCCTCGCCGCGCCCATTGTGTGGCAGCTCGGTCCGTGGGTGCCTGGCAAACGGACGACGGTGGAGTTTCTGCCCGTCGTATGGTTATTCGGCGCGAACAACGACTACGTCGGGCAAACGCTCGAGACCGATCCCATGTTCCAGCTCGATGCGCACGTGACTCGCGACTTCACCGAGCACTTCTGGGGATCGTTCGATACCACTTGGTACACCGGCGGCCGGCCAGCCATCAACGGCGTCGCGGGCGAGAAGCTGAACAACTTCGGCCTCGGATTGGCTCTGGGCTACGCGATCAACGACAACCTGGGCCTCACCTTGGGCTACAAGTCCACCGTCAGCGACCTCAATCCCGGGGACCTGCGCATGGATAACTTCTCGGTCTCGCTCGTGTATGGATGGCACGCGCTCATTGAAGGCACGAAGCGGCTGAAGGGCGGAAGCTGACCTCGGCCCCAATTGAGCCGCCGCAAGCACGCGACCCGACAGGCACGCTACAATTAAGGAAGCACGCGCGTTTCCGGCCTTGTGGGGGCGAATTGGCTTCGACGGGGGCAAGGGACCGCGGGATGCATGCCGAGCTTGTTCATCTCGCTCGTTAAACCGGTGGACAAACCACGTAACTGCGAACACGCAGCTTGCGCTCGCAGCCTAATTAGGCTGTGACGTTCGCCCCGATCAGCCGACGGGCCGGGGACGAACGCCATTCAGTCGGCTGGCTCCGTCCTGTCGTCCGGCAAAGACGGAGCGAGACTCAATCGGACTAGCGTCAGGCGCTTTCGCCGTTCTTTGATGCCCGATGCGAAACAACAAGGACGGCTACGCATGTAGAGTTCTGCGGCGACAGGCCTTTCGGACGCGGGTTCGACTCCCGCCGCCTCCATTTTGATCCGGGGACTTCGTCCCCCGACCCCTCGCGGCGCCGCTCGCGGGGACCCCACGATCCCCACTCCGGTCCGCCGGCTCGCTTGCGCGGCTCGCTCGCAAGAATTCCTGATCCCGCGCCGTTCGCTCGCGAGACCCCGGACACGCCGGATCGCAAAGCCCGCGCGGATCGCGGAAAGTTGGTATTGCAGGGCGCTTTTTTTGAGCGCGATCCAACGCACTTGGATTTA
>CAYQRM010000186.1:0-19224 GCA_964419785.1 uncultured Solibacteraceae bacterium
GGCGCGGTGGCCAACGTTACCCGCCGCCGGGTGTCGCCGGAAGCGGCGACGCCAGAGGCTCGCCATGCGGGCCGTACATGAACGACACGTGCACGAACACCCCGAGATAGCGCGTGTCCGTTGATCCCGAATCCGTGTCCGCCGGCACGAAGCCCGCGGTCGTGGACAGTCGTAAGACGTACGGAAAGCTGTGATGAACATCCATCGCGGGACCGGGCGCGATGCGAATCTTGGCGGATCCGTGCTCGGGCAAATCAATCCGTCCTGATCGACCGCCAAAGCTGAACGTGAACGTATTCGCCACGCGCGTCGTGACGTCGAGCTCGAGCCGCGTCAGCGGTTGCTCGGTGCGGAAGACGATCTCGGTGGATGCGTCGCCCTCAATCCAGAACGCCTGTCCTTCGGCAAAGAACGTGCTCGGGTCCATGTGGTACATGAGCACGGTCGGATCGTGTACGAACGGAATTCGGCTGCGCTCGCGATGCAACCGCACGGGCAGGTCGTCGACAATTGTGAGCTCGATCGGCAGCCATCGCAGCGGCGCACGCGCCACGTTGCGCCAGGTGTCGGAGGCCGCCGCGAACGGCTGCACGACCATTGCGCCGGTGAACGCCGCTCCAACCACCAGGGTCGTCACGGCCGAAACGAGGCCGACGCCCGCCGGCAGAAGAAAAAGCATCGTCGGATACACGGCGAGAAAATATCGATTGCCGGGCGGACCGCCCGCGCCGTTCCACGTGAACGGAAAGTAGATCAGCAAGACCGCGATCGAGCCTGCGCACGTGGCGGCGATGGTCCATTGCAGCCACGTCGACTGACGAAGACGCAGCAGCCAGAGCGCGGCGATCATCACGCCCGGAAAGTAGAACGGCACGAGCCCGGCGTCGCGACCGGTGAGGAAGTACCACGCGTTGGCCGGAAGCAATCGCAGCGTCTCGGGCGCGAAGACTGTTCCGGTATCGGCGTCGTTGGTCGTCATCTGACCGCCGATCGTGTCGAACGACACGGACGCGTCGCCGAACGGATACGCGTCGTAGAACGACTTGCGATCGCCGCCCTGAAAATTCCACTCGCCGGTCACGAGCGTCGTGAGGACGAACAGGCTCGCGACGGTGATCACGAGCGCGCTCGCGACCTTGAGGAAATGCCGCCGCGGCCACAGAAAGAACCCGGCGAGAATCAGCGGCGCCGCGACAATGCCCGGCTTCGAGTACGTCGCGACGCCGAGCAGGATCGCCGAAATCACGCCGGGTGTTTTTTTACCTTTTTCGTAAAAAGACTCCCGGCGTGTTTTCAGCAGCAGGAAATATCCGACGAGGACGAGCGTGAAGTTGAAGATTTCGGACGTGAGAAAGACGACGAAGACGGGGACGACCGAGGCGAGCACGAAAGCGGCGCCGAGGATGCCACCGGCCCACGCGCCCATTCGTTCCTGGCAAAACCGCATCGCGCACCAGGTCGCGAGCGCGAGCATGAGCACGTTGAGCATGAGCATGCCGCCGAGTCCGCCGACGAACACAAACGGCGCGGCGACGATCGGATACGCGAGCGCCTTGGCGTATGACAGGCTTTCCGTCACCGGGACAGCCGTCTTCTCCAGCCGCACCGGCGGCCACGCCGCCTGAACGCGCACGTTCAGCCGATACGTGCGCTTCAGGAAGATGCCCTCGGGCCCTTGCGGATAGAGCGCCTGGAATCGCGTCAGATCGCGCGGCTCGTATTTGAGATCGCCGTCGTGCGCGAGACTCAGCGCCATCGCCACGTACGTCGCTTCGTCGCCTTTGATCAACCCCGCGTGGCGCGGAACGTCGATCCACCGCCCGGCGAACGTCGCCGCGAGCACGACGAGCGCCATGACGATCGCGCGGCCCCGCATGCTCGCGCTCACTCGCCGCCCCGCGCATCCGGCCACGAGACGATCTCGTACAGCCACACGTCGCGATCCGTCGTCAGCCGCCGGAGGTGCGATTCGTACGGCGGGAACCGCGCGAGCAGCCGATCCCGGGCCTCGCCCTGGTAGTCGTTCAAATCGAACACGACGTAGCGCACACTCAGCTTGTGGAGGAGCTCGAAGGACGCCGCGTCGGGAAAATCGTTGATCGCTACGGCCATGTCCTCAAATCCCGCCGGCATCAGATCGCTGTAACCGTTGACGAGCGGCTGCCAGTGATACGTCGAGTTCAGCATCGCATGCGTCTGGTTGTGAAAGTCGGACGACTTGTAGTTGAACAAATACTCGACCACCGGCGCGCGCGGGAGCTCCGCCAGCATCTCGTACGCGCGCGGAATCGGCCCGCGCTCCACGAGGGGCCACGGCACGGCCGACAGCTCCAGCACCAGCGCGGCAGCGAGCCCGGTGGCGAGCAACGGGCGCGACTTCGCCAGCGCGCGAGTGCCAAAACCGGCCAGCACCGACAACCCGAACGTGACCACGATCGCGAGGCGCACGGGCGCGCGCAGTAAGGCCGCGCCCGGCAGGATCTGGATCACGCGGTACAGCCCGGCGGCCGGACCAAACGACGCCCAGACCGCAAGGGCCGCAAGCGCGGTGAACGCCCAGACCACACGTCGCGTCGCCGAGTCACTGCGACGCCCAAACGCGACGCCGGCGATCGCCAGGCCGATCGTCACGAGCCCAGGAAACGCGCAGTCGGCGCCATTGCGGTTCAGCCACGCGTCAGCGCGCGACGGAGTCGTGACATAGTCGCGCCATGTGGCCGCATAGGCGTTGGAGTCAGGCCGCGCCAGCGAGTCGGCCGCACCCGACGCTGCTCTGGCGTGGATGTACGGCACGAGGATCGGTGCCGTGACGGCGGCAGCAACCACCAGTGCGAGCGAGAGCGAGAGCCAGTACTGCCGGTCGCGACGTCCGAGCAGCACAGCGATCGCTGCAAGCGCCGCGCCCCCGTAGATGCCGTAGTACGCGCACGCCTGCCCCATCACGGCGACGGCGAGGCCCAGCGCGGCCGCGCGGCGCCACGACGGCCGCTCGCGCAGTCGATCGAACGCAAGGAACGTGAGCGGCAGGCTGAACACCATCAGCAGCTGAATATGCGCGGTGTGGCACTGCACGAACGGACAGAAGGTGAACGCCGTCGCCGCAACGGCGCCTCCGCCGCTCGATCCCGTCAGCCGTCGCACGAGCGCCCACATGCAGACGAAGCTCAGCACCAGCGCGACCGCGATCGCGAAGTTGAGCGCGGCAATCGCGTTGTGCGTGGCGAGATACGCGGGCAGCCCCAGCACGCCCGCGACGAGATTGAGCTCCGAGTACGCGAGCGTCCCCGTGTGCGGATAGAAGATGTTCGCGTCGAGCAGATGCGTGGGATCTGTCGTGAGCGCGTGATCGATCCAGCCAACGTTCCAGATGCTGAAGCGTCCGTCGCTCGTGTCGAGCCGGCCCATGTGCGAAAGGCCGGGAAGCGTCGGATACGTGAGCACGAAGACGAGACCAATGGCCAGACCGAGCGAGCGTACCCACTCACGCGTTGCGATCATGCGCGACGCGATTCTAGCCGATGGTATGCTGACCGCGAATGCCTCGCGTGCCACGAGGAGCCCCGTTCGACGAGCGAGGAAATCGTCTCCGCGGCGTCCTCGATCTCGCGGCCGGCCGCTATCCCGGGTTCCTCTTCGGGCGTCCCGTCGGCGACATCCTGCCGGTCTTTCACTTTCACGAGACCACAGCCGCGGCGCTCGAGCCCGCGTTCGCGTACCTTCGCGACAACGACTACCGTACCGTCGGCACCGACGCGATCGCGCGCCTCGTCCTGCACGGCCACCATCCGGGTCCGCGCACCGTCATGCTCAACTTCGACGATGCGTGGTCCAGCCTGTGGTTGGTGGTCGGCCCGCTGCTCGCCAAGTACGGATTGAGCGCCGTGACCTTCGCGATTCCCGCGCGCGTCGTCGACGCGTCCAACGTGAGACCGACGGTCGCCGATGGCCCAGTCGACGCGGAGGGCGCGGATCGCGCGCCCAATCCGTTCGCGACCTGGCCGGAGCTGCGCGCGCTGTCCACCTCCGGTCGCGTGGAGGTGCAATCGCACTCGTGGTCGCACTCGATGATCTTCTCCGACAGCGATCCTTTCGACGTCGTCCGTCCCGACTATTCGAGCGAACCGGTGCTCGTCCGGCCGCGCGTCAACGCAAGTGATCCGCCGGAGTTTCTCGAGCCGGGACGCCTCGGCTATCCGCTCTTCGCGCGCCGATCGCGGCTTTCGAGCGCGCGCCAGTTTCAACCCGATGCGGACGCGTGCGCGGCGATGGAGCGATTCGTCACCAGCCAGGGCGGCGACAAGTTCTTCGAACGGCCGGACGCTGACGCCACCCTTCGCACGCGGCTCGGCGCCGTCACAGGCACCTGGGAAGCCGACGCTGCCCGCGTGCGCGCGATCGACGACGAGCTCGCGCGCTCGCGCGACGAGCTGCAGACGCGGATCGGCGCGCCGGTGCGTCACATCTGCCTGCCATGGGGCGTCACGAGCCACGAGACGCGCGCCGCCCTCGAGCGTCTCGGCTATCTCACGGCGTTCGCCAATCGGCCGGCGGGCCGGCTCGCGGTCGCGGCCGGCGACGATCCCTACTTCCTCAAGCGCCTTCACAGCCGCCACATCTTCGCGCTCCCCGGCAAGGGACGCCGCGTGTTCGTCACGCTCGCATGAGCGGCAGCGCGCTCGCCGAGACTCTCGCGCCGACGTTTCCCGAGGACGTCGAGGTCGCCGTCGTCGCCTTCAACGCGCGGGATACGCTTCCGCGCCTGCTCGAGTGCGTCCGCGAAAGCGGCGCGCCAGGCGATCGCATCACGATTTACGACATGGCGAGCACCGACGACAGCCCTGCGTGGCTCGCCCGCGAGCACAACGACGTCCGCGTCGTCCGGCTGCCGACGAACAACGGCCCCGATCCGGGCCGCAATCTCGCGCTGAGGTCCGCGACGCGGCCGTATCTCTTGCTGCTGGACGCTGACGCCTACGTCCGGCCCGACGCGCCGGCGCGGCTGCGCGCGGCGCTCGATCCGTCCCAGAAGGTCGGCACGACGGTGCCGGTCGTCGTCCATACGAACGATCCGGCCACGGTGCAGTACGCCGGCGGGTCGATGCACTTCATCTGCGAGGCGATTAACCCGTGGCTCGACCGCCCGCTCTCGACCCGCGGCAGCGACGCGCGCGACATCGGCGCGGCGCCCGGCGTCGCGTATCTCATCGACGTCGCCGTCGCGCACAAGATCGGCCTCTTCGACGATCGGTATTTCATCGGCAAGGAGGACGGCGACTTCTGCCATCGCCTGGTGATGGCTGGCTACCGACTGGTCGAGGAGCCCCGCGCGATCGTCGAGCACCGCAGCAAGCCGCGATCGGCGTGGTTGTTCCCCTGCCAGATTCGGAACCGCTGGCACTTCCTGCTCAAGAACTACGAAGTGCGAACGCTCCTGCTCATCGCGCCGGCGCTCGCGATTCACGAGCCGCTGCAGCTCGCGGTGCTCATCGTCAAAGGGCATTTTGGCGCGTACGTGAAAGCCGTCCGCGGTCTGCTGCCGTGGCTGCGCACGCTCGGCCCGGAGCGGCGGCAGATTCAGAGCCTGCGCGTCGTCCGCGATCGCGATTTGTTCATCGCCGCGCCGCTCGTCGTCCGTCAGGACCTGGTCGGCGGACGCGTCGGCGGCTGGTTCAAGCGCGGATACGACGCCTGGCTCCGCGGGTACTGGCGTGTGATCCGGCCGCTGCTTTCGTGAGCCTGACGCCAGCGACATGAGCGACTCCGCGCGGATGCACCGCAACTTCGCGTACGCGACGATCGCCGCGGCGAGCGCGGGATTCCTGTTTCTCCTCAATGCGGTCGCCGGCCAGCACCTCGGCGACGACTTCGGCAAGTTCAGCTACGCGCTGCGGCTCGCGACGATCGGCGAGGCGTTGATGGACCTCGGCATCCATCAGATCACGATTCGCGCAATCGCGCGCGATCGCGCCGACGCCGTGCGACTGCTTCAGAGCTCGCTCGCGCTCAAGATGGCGACCGCCGTCGTGATGTTCGTCGTCATGGGCGTCGTGTCCTTCTGGCTGCAGCCCGAGTGGGACGTGCGCGTCGTGTGCCTCCTGATGCTCGGCGCCGCGATCCTGCGCTCGTACATCCTCACCGCGCGCGGCGTGCTGATCGGCCTCGAGCACTTCGGCGCCGACTGCCTCATCGTCGTGTCGGATCGCCTGCTGCTGTTCGCTGGCGGCGTCGCGGTGCTTCTCCACGGCGGGCACCTGATCGATCTCGGCGTCGCGTTCGTGGTCGTGCGCATCATCGCGGTCACCGGCGCGCTCGGCATCGCGCGGCGGCTGGTGGGCCCACTCGCGCTGCAGTTCGATCTCGGGGCGTGGCGCGAGCTGCAGACCACGGCGCTGCCGTTCGGCATGTTTCTCGTCGCACAGGGCTTCTACTCGTACATCGACACCGTCATGCTCGGCCGGCTGAGCACGTGGGACCAGACCGCGCTCTACTCCGCGGCGTTCACGATCTACGAAGGCTTGAGTTACGCGCCCGCGATCCTGTCGTCCGTGCTCACACCTCGACTGTCGCGATTATGGAAAGACGACCGCGCCGAGCACCGGCGCCTCGCGCGTGCGGGCATTGCCGGCGCGATTGCGCTTGCCGCCGTCGTGGCGCTGGCGATGTGGTGGCTCGCCGAGCCTGCACTGACGCTGGCGTTCGGCACGGGCACGTCGCCCGACTACGCCACCGCCGCGGAAACGCTGCGCATCCTCGTGGCGGGCCTGGGCTTCATCTTCGTGACATGGCTCTTGCAGGCAGTTGCGACGTCCGCGTTCGAGGAGCGCCTGCTCCTCCGGACTACCGCGATCGGTGCGGCGTTCAACATCGCGCTGAACTTTTATTTGATTCCGCGGTACGGCCGCAACGGCGCCGCGTTTGCGACGCTGGCCGCCGAACTGCTCACGGTCGTGCTGCTGCTGATTGGTCTGCGGCGAGTACTTGCCGGCCCGATGGCGAGCTCAGCGCCCGACTCGGCGGCGCACCGCTGACGTGGACGTCGGCGGCACCTCGAAGTTGGCTTCGATCGTCGACAAGAACGTCTGCGCGATCGCGCGATAACCGTCGGCGGTCGGATGGATGCCGCCGACGCCGATGAACGTCGACGTGGCGCCGCCAAGCGCGGTGTAGCTGTCGACGAGAATGACGTTCTCGCTCGCCGCCAGGGTGCGAATCGCGTCGTTCATGTCCGGCACCATCTCGCCACCGAACGTGAATTCGGGTGGCAGCGTCGACACGAACACCTGCTGCACGCCCGCGCTCTTCGCCCGGCGAATGTCGCCTTTGAGCGCGTCGATGACCTTCGGGATGATCGACTCATCGCCCGCGTTCTGATTGAGATCGTTCGTGCCCTCCAACAGCAGCAGCGCGTCGAACAGGCCCGCGTCGAACGGCCGCAGCGACATCGGGATCGCCGGTCCGCATGATCCGCCGGCAAGCACGCTCTTCAGGCGGCTCTGGCCACCAACCGCCGTCTCTCCGTACTGGCCGCAGTTGGTCATCGCGATCGTCTGTGAGGTGTACCGCGCGGTCATCAGCTGCGCGAGTACCGTCGGGTACGAGAGGTCCGGACGGTAGTCGAGCAGCGAGTTGGACGCCGCGACTTCCCCCCCGGTGATGCTGTCGCCGAACGCGAGAAACCTCGTGCCCTTGAGCTTGACCTGCAGCGAGATGTCGACGTGAAAGACGCACGACGCCGTGCGACTCGCCGAGTCGGTGGCCGTGCAGATCACGTCGCTCACCCCGACGGGAAACGACGCCCCGGACGGAATGGTGCACTTGGTCGCGACCGGTGCCGTGCCTCCCGAGGTCGTCGGCGGCGGATAGTTCACGACCGTCGAGCCGCTCGATGAGTTGATCGTCTGATCGCTCGGACACTCGACGCTCAACGCGGGCACGGGCGTGGGCGTCGGGCTCGGGCTTGACGAATGGCTTCCGCACGCGGCAAAAAACACCGTGCCGGCCAGGCCGAGCATGCTGGGGAGTCGACTGGAGATGGGCACTGCACTGCGAGCGGCGTGAGGATGGGAGCTCACGCCACACGCGAACCTCCCACATTACCCGGCGTGTTCGGAGTTCGTCAAGCGGCGCGCGGAGAGGTTATCGGCGCACGCGGCGCACGTTCGCGGATGTCGCCGCGGTCTCGAAATTGGCCTGAATCTGGGCGAAGAACGTCTCGGCCAGCACCTGATAGCCCTCGGTTGTCGGGTGCAGGCCGTCGACGCCAATGAGCGTGGTGGACTGGCCGCCGAATGCGGCGTACGCGTCGACGAGCACCACGCCCTCGCTCGCCGCGAGCGCGCGGATTTCGTCATTCATCGCCGGCACCATGTCGCCGCCGAACACAAACGCCGGGGTGAGTGTCGAGAGGAACACCTGTTTCAAGCCCGCGTTCTTCGCGTTGCGAATGTCCGAGCGCAGCGCATCGCGAACGCTCGAGATCGCGTCGGAGGCGCCTGTGTTGAGATCGTTGATTCCCTCGAGCAGCAGCAGCGCATCGAACGAGCTCGCCCCGAGCCGTCGGCGAGACGCCTGCGGGGTGGAATCGCACGAGCCGCCGGCAAGCACGCTCCGCAGGCGATCGACGCCGTCGACGGCGTGCTCGTTCGAAAGCCCACAGTTGGCAACCGCGACTGTCTGCGAAATGTATCGCGGAGTCATCAGCTTCTGCAGATCGGTCGGATACGAAAGATCCGGCCGCACGACGAGCAAGTACGACGGATTCGTCACCTCGCCGGCGGTGATGCTGTCACCGAAGGCGAGAAAGTTCGTGCCCTTGAGGACCGGCGCGGGCGTGATCGCGACCTGGAACGTGCACGTCGCCTGGCGCCCAATCGCGTCAGTCGTCGTGCACACGACGTCGTTGACGCCAATCGGAAAGCTCGTACCCGACGCGGGCTTGCACGTCGTGGCGAGCGGCGGCGTGCCGTCGGTCGCCACCGGCGGCGGATACGAGACGACGATCGACGGTCCCGGCGCCACCACCATCTGATTCGCGGGACACGCGATCTTCGGGTTTCCGACTGGCGGCGGAGGCGGGCTGCTGTCCGTCTTGTGGCTGCCGCACGCCGCGAGGGCTGAAAGCGCGACCGCGGGCAGAAGATGTCGAATGCGAAAAAGGGTCAGAGACACAAAACGGCGCGCTGCGTAAGCATACGATCACTCATGCCGCGCGCCGTCAGCACCTTATCCGCGGTGCTACTTCCCGACTTCCCGACTTCCCGACTTCTCGACTTCTCGACTTCTCGACTTCTCGACTTCTCGACTTTCAAGTCTCTACTGTCCCCATTTCACCAGGACGACGTTCGACCGCTGGTCGACCGTGCTCATGCTCGGCCAGAGCCGCGCCGGCGTCGACGCCATCAAACCAAACGTCTCGCCGTTCTGCGGCGACCACGACTTGAGCGGCTCCCAGTTGTAGAAGCCGTCCGACCCGATATTCGCCTGCGTCACGTCCTTGCACGCCTGGCCCGGGCGGTACCAGTCGCTCGCCCCGCCGTACCACTGGCCGTTGATGAATGCGAAGACCCACTGGTTGCCTTCGACTTGCGTGCTCGGATCGCCGAAGAACGCCGTGCTGGGCCACTGCCCGAGCATCGTGTGATTGATACACAGGTTGTGATCCTGCTGCGTCGTGCTCGTGATTTGCGACGTGACCGGCCAGCTCGCGATCGCCTGCGCGCCGAGCACGATGGTCACCTTCGACAGATCGAGCTGATCGCCTTGTCCGAGGTTGCCTCCGCCTGGTGGCGGCGTTGGTCCCGGCGCCGGCGTGGGCGCCGCGGCCGGTGTCACGAACGAGAACGTCGGCGAGAACGCGCTCTCGTGACCCGTGTCGCTCGCTTTGACGTGCCAATAGAAGCGCGTGCCCCCCGCAAACGGCGTCGCGGGCGTCAGGCTGGTCGTGCCACTCGTCTCCGGATACTGAACGGACAGCGCCTTGTTGGCGAACGCCGCGTCGGTCGCGACCTCGAGCAGGTACGACATCGGCCCGACCGGGCCCGTCGTCACCGAGTCGTTCACCGTGAACTTCGGATTCAAGGTCGTCAGCGTCGCGTTATCCGCGGGCGCGACGAGCGTCGGCGCGGCAATCGTGATCGCCGTGAAGACCTTGAAATTGGCGGGGGCGGCATAGTCACCCGTGTTGGCGCCATCCTCGGCCCGCGCGCGCCAATAGTACGTGTGGTCGGCGCTGAGCATGGACGGCAGCCGGAAGCTCGTCTGGCCGCTCGTCCCGGCCGCGACCCCGGTCTGCGAGAAGAGCGTCGTGCCGAACCCCGAGTCCGTCGAGATTTGGAAGACATACGTCAGCGGGCGGATGCCCGTCGAGGTCGCGTTGGCGACCATCAGCGTGATCGGCTGCTGTTCGAATGACAGCTGCGAGCCCGCGGCGGGCTGCAACAGTTTCGGTGCGGAAATCGTGACCCCCGCGATGGGGCCGGCGATCGACGGGCTGGTCGGATTCGCGCTCTTGGCTTGCTCGCAGCCCGCCAGGAGCAGCACAGGCCAGAGCCAGAGAGTCGAGCGACGGCAGAACAAACGAGCCATGGACAAACCTCACGAGCCAGGGACGAAATGGGGTGGGACACCCCGACCCTGAGGCTTATCGGTCGATCGCGGATCTGTAATTAGAAAAAAATGACGCCGGGAGTCTTTTCCACTCCCGGCGTCCAAGACCTTCGCGCCCTACCAGGTCACGAAGATGACGTTGCTGCGGTGATTGAGCGTCTGGGGATCGGGCCAGGTGCGCGCCGGCGTGCTGATCGCGACCGCGAACTGATCGCCAGGGTTCAAGTGGGCCGACGAAATCGGCTGGATGCCCATGAAGCTGTCAGAGAAGTACGTGTCGCCGCCCTCGGTCTTGCAGTTCTGATTAGGCCTGTACCAGGAACTGGCGCCGCCGTACCACGTGCCGTTGATTTGGACGAAGTTCCACTGATTGCCCTCGATCGTCGCCGTTTCGTCGAACGGGAACGGGATGGCCGGCCAGTCCTCGCCCGTCCAGAAAATGCAGAGCTGACCGATGCTGCTGTCGAACGTCGCGGTGATCTGGCGCGTCTCGGGCCAGTTCGCGATGTTCGGGCCCAGCTGGTAGACGACGGAGTTCAGATCGAGGCCCGCCTTGCGCTCGAAGGTCGCACTCTGGAACCCGCTGTCCACGCCGTTCTGCAGGTCACGCGCGCGTGCGCGCCAGTACGTCGTCCCGACCGGCAGATCGACGCCAGGCGTCCAGGACGTCTGATTCGCGGTCTGGGCAACGGTCGCCGAGGTGATCAACGACTGGAACGTCGAGCTCGCTGAGACCTGGAACTCGTAAGAGATCGGCCCTGGCTGTCCCGTGAACGTCGAGTTGACCACCGTGAAGGTCGGGCGCACCGAGTTCACCGTCGCGCCGTTGGCCGGCGTGAAGAGCTGT
Organism: uncultured Solibacteraceae bacterium; assembly: GCA_964419785.1. Classification (GTDB taxonomy): domain Bacteria; phylum Acidobacteriota; class Vicinamibacteria; order Vicinamibacterales; family SCN-69-37; genus DATEGZ01. Next base: position 11,453 of record CAYQRM010000186.1, read on the forward strand.
GGCGCGTTCAACGTGATGTTCGGCTTGACGAAGAAGCTCTGCGACGGGGACGGCGCGCCGGCGACACCGCCGACATTCGCGTTCCACCGCCAGTAGTAGTTCGTGTTGCCGGCCAGCTGGTTGATCGTCACGCTGGTCGTCCCGTTCGAGCCCTCGGGAATCCCATCGCGCGTGAAGACCTTGTTCGTAAAGGCCGAGTCGGTCGCGACCTGGACCGAGTACGTGATTGGATCCGACCCCGTACGCACCGAGTTGGTGATCGTCAGCGTCAGGGGCTGCTGGTTGAAGTTGTACGAGACGCCGTTGGCGGGCTGCTGCAAGAGCGGCGCCCCGAACGTCATCGACGGCCGATTCGGGTTCGACGACGTGCACGCGTACAGCATCGACGTCACCCCGAGAACTCCCGCGAGAAGAATGCCTGGCTTCACTTTCATCGTCCTGATTCCTCGTATCTCTTGGGCTTGAATGCCCTCTGTCCTCTGTCCTCTGTCCTCTGTCTTAGAACTTGTACCCCCCGCCGATCACCACACGCACGACGTTCGCGTGCTGGTCCTGCATGCTGATGCTGACGAGCCGCACGCCGAGGTCTGTGTACCACGACGACTTGAGCGCTCTGACGACGCCGGCGCCCGGGCTCACCGTGAAATTGTTCGACGTGCCGGCCAGATCCGAGCCCAGCGTCACGCCATACTGCGGCAGCGTGTTCGTGACATCGGTGCCGCCGAGCGTGAACGTCGATTTGATGTTCGTGTGCGTGCTGCCGAGCGTCACGATGACGTACGGCCGGAATCCACCGAAGTCCGTCTTTTCGAACACCCAGCGCGCGCCCGCGCCGACGTAGAAGGCGGGCACCTCGACGTCACTCGTCGCGGTCTGGCCTTGCGTCGTCTGCAGGTAGTTCGCGATCGTGGTCGCGTTGTCCAGCGTGCGTCGCGTGACAACGTTCTGCATCCACACGAGCTCCGCGACGATGTCGAGGTTCTTCCACACTCGTCCGCCGGCCTCCCCGCCAAACACTCCACCCACCTTCTCCACCGCGGCAATGCCGGTGTTGGCGCCGACGTAGAACAGATTCATCGATGGGGACGATGCCTGCTGAGCCTGGCTGGGGGCTGGCGTTTGCGCGGCTGCGGACATCGGAACGAGGGTGAGAGCGCTGACCAGAGCAGCGGGTAACCAATGCTTCATCAAACCTCCTACGCCCACACACGGTACTGGCGACATACGCCGGGCCGGGCAAAACACGGCGATCCGAACGATTGTAACCGAAGGCACCTACAGGAGTCTCGGCAGAAGCACTCCTGCAGATAAGATCCGGCGTGAATTAAGTACCGGCGCGGCCCGCCTCGCCCGGCGTCGATGGTGGCAGCGTCCGCCGGATGACGTAGATGGGTTTGTCTTGGGACTCATGGTACGTGCGGGCCTGCATCTCGGCGAGCAACCCGAGCGTGACGAGTTGGAGGCCGGTGAAGACGAGCAAAACCCCAAACAGCACGGTCGCGGTCCGCTCGGTGAGGGACGAGTACCCCAGCAGCCGGCTCATCGCGAGATAGGCCAGCAAGCCCGCGCCCAGCGCGCCCATCCCGAGCCCAAGCAGGCCGAAAATCTGGAGCGGCCGAGTCGAATAGCTCGCCAGGAACTTGACCGTCAGCAGGTCCAGCACGACGCGAACCGTACGGGAGATCCCGTATTTCGATCGACCATGGATCCGCGGCCGGTGGTTGACGGGAACCTCGGCGATGCGGACCCCCATCTCGCTCGCGAGCGCGGGCAGGAACCGGTGCATCTCACCGTAGAGCCGCAAGGGCTTCACCACCTCCGCACGAAAGACCTTCAGCGAGCAGCCGTAGTCGTTGAGGTGCACGCCGGTCGCCCAGGAGATCAGCCGATTGGCGATCATCGATGGCAGCCGGCGGGACAGCCACGGGTCCTTCCGCACCTTCCGCCAACCGCACACGATGTCGTAGCCCTGATCGGCGAGCGCGACCATCTGCGGCAAGTCGCGCGGATCGTTCTGCAGGTCGCCGTCCGACGTCGCGATCAGCCGGCCGGACGCGAGGGCGAACCCCGCGGCAAACGCGGCCGTCTGGCCGAAGTTCCGGCGGAACTGAATCACGCGCACGCGCGGATCGGCCGCCTGCAGCTTCGAGAGGAGCTCGAACGACTCGTCGCTGCTCCCATCGTCAACGAGAATCACCTCGTACGGGCGGCCCCACGAGCCCAGCGCCTCGGTGATTTCGCGGTACAGCGGCTCGAGGTTAGGCGCTTCGTTGTAGATGGGGATGACGACCGAGAGCTCGGGGGTCACGGCTTGGCGTTCATTCTACGCTGGCCGCGCGCCGCGCCAGCGCCGCCACAGGATCGCGACGACGCCGATGGCCACGATCCCACCCGCCAGCCAGAGCGACGCCCGCACGAGGTTGTGTTGGATGAAATCGAGCGCCTGTGGACCGTAGAGGTACGCGAGCAGCGCCTCCCCACCGTACCGAAAACCACGGCCGAAGAGCAGCGCTCCGAGAAACGTGGCCGGCGCAACGTCCGCGATGCCTGCAAGCAAAATGAAGATTTTGAACGGCATCGGCGGCGGCATGAGCGACGGCACGATGAGCGCGAGCAAGCCGTACTTCTGAAATGCGCGCAGTCCCCACGCGACGTGGTGCTCCTTGAGCCGCTTGCGGATGAACGCCTCGCCGCCTTTGCGAGCGATGACGTACAGGATGTAGCAGCCAAGCACCGATCCGGCCGTCGACGTCAGCGCGTAGTACCACCAGCGCGACGGATGCCCGATCACGAGCCAGACAATCGCGATGTCGGCGACCTCAGGCAGCGACAGGAACGACGAATCGAGGAACGTGACGAGAAACAACCCGAAGCCGCCGAAGCCTGTGGCGAGCGGCTCGAGGAAGGCGACCAGACGCTGCAAGACGCTGATTATATGCGCGCGGGTCTCGCGTCGCCCTGGAGACGTTCACCCGGGCGCCCGTTGCGCCCGGGTGACTCAGTTGGAAGGAAATCGACTAGAAACGAATGAGGAAGTTGAAGCTGAGCGAACCACCGGAGAGATCGATCTTCGGACCGAGAAAGCCGCTCGCAAGGCCGCCGGTGTTGGCGTTGGCGAACTGATAGCGGTACTCGGTCTGGAACCCGTAGATGTCGCCTTTGATCGGAAAGCGTACGCCGCCCAGGACGACCGGCCCGACCGCAGTGCCAGAGGTCGTGTAGGCATTCGTGAATACGCTGAGGTCCGTAGGATCGACGAACTGTCCCGCCTCGCTGTAGCGATAGAACAGCGCCGCGATACCGACGCCCACGTACGGCTGAATCTGTCCTTGGTTGCCGATCGGTAGAAACCGCACGACGCCGGTGAGCGGCGCAATGCGCAGCCGCAGCTCCTGCGCGATCTCGCTGCCGTCGGCGTTCACGAGGTCGCGATAGACGCTCGGCACGCTGCGCTGGTAGTAGCCGATGCCGACGCCGGCCTCGACGTGCTGCCCGAACGACACGTTCCACTCACCGTGGATATCGGCGCCGCGAAAATCGCTGACTTGAAAAAATAGCGGGTTGGCGTCGGTCAAATCCGCGACGAGCGTGTCGCCGCTGACGCGTGTGTCGAAGCCGCGCGGAAAGAACACGCCGAAACCGATTTGCGCCGATTGCACGATTTGTGCGGACGCTGGCGATGGGCTGACGAGCGTCAGCGCCAGTACGGCGCCCGCCGACATCAGCGTGCCAACTACCGCGCTCGTTCTCATTCTGCGCAACATGGCCTCCCCTTTCCGTCGCCTTCGGCGACGAATGGCTGGTCACTTGCCGTTCAGGTTGTCCTGATCCGCAGAGGAGCAGGAACGATGCCAATCGCGGATTGCTCAGATTCCGGCGCGACACGAGCGAAAAGGCCGGAGGTGTCACCCGTGGAGTGCACGCACGCGATTGATCGTTGTGAGCATCTGCTCGTGCATGAGGGCGTTCGACGCGACGATCTGGCCGCGCGTCAGGGCCACGGCGGCGCCGTCGTAGTCGGTCACCTGCCCGCCGGCTTCGGTCACGATGAGCGCGCCGGCCGCGATATCCCACGGATGCAGTTGCTCTTCCCAGAACGCGTCGAAGCGGCCCGCCGCAACGTAGCAGAGATCGATCGCCGCGGAGCCGAGCCGGCGCACCGCGCGCGCGTTCTCGAGGAACGCCGTGAAGATTTCCACCTGCTGCCGGCGTCCGCCCTCACGGTTGTACGGGAAACCCGTGCAGAGCAGCGCGTCGATCATCGCGTTGCGGATCGAGACGTGCAGCCGCGCTCCGTTGAGGCGCGCGCCCTCGCCGCGCTCGGCCGTGAAGAGCTCCCCGCCAATCGGATCGTAGACGACGCCGAGATCGACGCGTCCGTCGATCTCGAGCGCGATCGACACGGAAAACAGCGCGAGACCGTGCACGAAGTTCGTCGTGCCGTCGACCGGATCGATGATCCAGCGATAGCCCGACGCGGCAGACGACGGCCCATCTGCGGCTTCTTCACCGAGGACGACGTGCGACGGAAACCGCTCGGCCACGAGCGCGCGAAACGCCTGCTCCACCTCGAGGTCGGCGGCCGTGACGAGATCGATCGGGCCTTTCTTGACGACGTCGATGGGGCGGCGGAAGTAGCGGCGTTGAATGCGGCCCGCGGCAAGCGCGGCTTCAATGGCGGTGGCGAGTAAGAGCGGATCGAGCGCCAATCAGGACAATCTCTTGCTCATGCGGACGGCCATGCCGCCTTCCGGACGCCGGTGAATCGAGACATCGTCCATGAAGCTCTTCATGAAAAAGATGCCCCGGCCGCTCGCCTTGAGGACGTTCTCGGGATCGAGCGGGTTGGCGATGTGATCCGGATCGAAGCCGGCGCCCTCATCGAGCACGCTCACCTCGAACTCGTCGGGTTTGGCCGTCGGCCGCAGCGTGAACTCGACGGTCACGTGCTTCCGCAGATCCTCGTGGTTGCCGTGCTTGATCGCGTTGATGACCGACTCGCGGACGGCCACACTCACCCAGTGGGTCGCGTCCTCGTCGAGGCCGGCGAGGGCGGACATCCGATCGCTGAGCAGCTGGACGAGGTCGAGCAGCTCGAACGAGCTAGGCAAGACGAGCCGAATCAAGTGTGCGTCGGCAACCATGGGCCCGGAGTAAGTAACATAGGTGGCAGACGTGGCGCAACGTCAGCTCCTCATCCAGCCGGTCACGCGCGTCCGCGGCGCGCTCGACATTCCCGGCGACAAGTCGATCGCGCATCGCTATGCGATGCTGGCGACGCTCGCGGCGGGGACGACCGAGATCGGTCATCTCGCGCCCGGCGAAGACGTCGCGACCACGCTCGCCTGCATGCAGGCGCTGGGTGCGACCATTGAGCGGACCGGCCCGCTCAGCGTCCGCGTCACCGGCTGTGGCGCGCGCGGCCTGCGGGCCGCCGACGCGCCGCTCGACGCGCAGAACTCCGGCACGACCATGCGCCTGCTCGCCGGCATCGTGGCGAGCCATCCGTTCCGTACCGTGATGACCGGCGACGCTTCCCTGCGCCGGCGGCCGATGACGCGCGTCATCGAGCCGCTCACGAAGATGGGCGCCGCCATCCAGTCCGCCGATGGCCGAGCGCCGCTCGACATCCAGGGCGCCGCGCTCACCGCGATCCGCTGGCGCCCGCCCGTCGCGAGCGCCCAAATCAAAAGTGCATTACTGTTTGCCGGCCTTCGCGCTCGAGGGACCACGACGGTCGAGGAGGTCCTGCCGACACGTGATCATACGGAGCGCGCGTTTCCCGCGTTCGGTCTCGACATTTCCGTGATCGGCCGCGAGGTCAGCGTCCGTGGCGGCCAGACCGGGTCTGCGCCGAAGATGCCGCTCGTCGTGCCGGGCGATCCCTCGACGAGCGCCGTGTGGGCCGCCGCCGCGGCGGCGCTGCCGGGGTCGTCCGTGCAACTGCGCGGCGTGGGTCTCAATCCGCATCGCCTCGGCTTTCTTGCCGCGCTCGAGCGGCTCGGCGCCCGCGTGACGATCGATCGCACCAGCGAGAGTGCGGGAGAACCGATTGGAACGATCACCGTGGCGCACGGCACGTTCGGTTCGGCGACCATTGGCGCGGCGGACGTGCCGGCGCTCATCGATGAGCTGCCGGTGCTCGCCGCGTGCGCGGCCCTTGGCGGCCGGCTCGACGTGACTGGCGCCAGCGAGCTGCGCGTCAAGGAAAGCGATCGCATCACCGCGCTCGTGGGCGGCCTGCGCGCGCTCGGCGTCAACGCCGACGAGCGGCCCGACGGATTTCTCATCGACGGCTCGCGCCGGCCGCACGGCGGCACCGTCAACGCGCACGGCGACCATCGTCTCGTCATGGCCTTCGCGCTCGTCGGGCTTGGCGCCACCGGATCGACGACGATCGACGGCGCCGAAGCCGTCGCGGTGTCGTATCCAGGATTTGCCTCAGACCTCGCGGAGCTGGTCGCGTGACGACGGACAAGATTTATCTGGTGGGGTTCATGGCGAGCGGCAAGAGCACGATCGCCCGCGCGCTGGCGGCGCGGTTGCGCTGGCGCGCCGAGGATATCGACGATCTCGTGGAAGCGCGCGAGCGGAGGACGATTTCGGAGATCTTCGCGCAACAGGGCGAGCCGTACTTTCGATCCGTCGAGCGCGAGATCTTGCGCATCCTGAAGCCGATGCGTCACCTCGTCGTCGCGACCGGCGGCGGCACGTTCGCGGACGCCGAGAATCGCGGGCTGATCAATCTCGACGGCGTGTCGGTGTGGATCGACTTGCCGCTCGGCGATCTCATCCCGCGCATCCCGCTCGACGGCCGTCGCCCGCTTGCGGCCAACCGCCAGCAGCTCGAACAGCTGTATGCCGCGCGCGTCGACGCGTACCGCCTGGCGCACGTCCGCGTCTGCGCCGCGCGCGTGCCCGTGTCGGCCGTCGTCGAGCGCATTCTCGAGGCGATTCACGAGTTGCCGCCGATCCTCGAACAGTCGACGCCGGACCTCTGACGCGTGCGCTATCTCATCCTCAGCGACCTGCACGCAAATCTTCACGCGCTCGAGGCCGTGCTGGCCGACGCCAGGACGCTCGGCTACGACGCGACGCTCGTGCTCGGCGATCTCGTCGGATACGGCGCGGACCCGTCGGCAGTGATGGCCCGGACGCTCTCGCTCGAGCCGGTCGCGATGGTGCGCGGCAACCACGACAAGGTCGCCGCCGGCCTCGAGTCACCAGAGCTCTTCAACGACGTCGCGCGCCGATCGATCGAGTGGACCGCCCAGCAGCTCTCGCCCGCCGAGCTCGCAACGCTCGCCGATCTGCCCAAGGGCCCGTGCCAGCTCACGAGCACCTTCGAGCTCTGCCACGGCGCGCCGTTCGACGAGGACTACTACATCTTCGACGCCGAGGACGCGAGCCGCGCGATCGCCGCCGCGACGTCGCGCATCTGCTTCTTCGGCCACACGCACCTGCCCGCGCTTTTTGCCACGGGCGACGATCCCGTGCGCGCGAGCGAGGACGGCGCGGAGGACGAGCTGGCGCTGCCGGCCTCGGGCCCGGCGCTCATCAACGTCGGCTCGGTCGGCCAGCCTCGCGATGGCGACCCTCGCGCCGCGTACGGCGTGCTCGACGTCACGCGCCACACGCTCCGCCTCCGGCGCGTCCCGTATGACATCGCCGGCGCGCAGGCGCGAATCCTCCAGGCCGGACTGCCCGAGTGGCTGGCGATCAGATTAGAGCGAGGGCAGTAGTTGGGTGAAAGTCGGGAAGTCGGGAAGTCG
>CAYQRM010000187.1:0-3461 GCA_964419785.1 uncultured Solibacteraceae bacterium
ACGGTCGCATGAATCTCGTCGATGAAGAGGATCGGCTTCTTTCTGGCGTCGAGCGCTTTGATGACGGCCTTGAAGCGCTCTTCGAAGTCGCCGCGGAAGCGCGTGCCCGCCAGGAGCGCGCCGGTGTCGAGGGTGAAGACCTCGGCGTCCTTCAACACGCCGCGCCCGTCATCGGTCAACAGTCGTGTCGCCAGACCTTCGGCCATCGCGGTCTTGCCGACGCCGGCGTCGCCCACGAAGACGGGGTTGTTCTTGCGCCGGCGGCACAGCACTTCGATCGTCCGCTGCAGCTCCGCCGTGCGGCCGACGAGCGGATCCAGCAGCCCGCGCCGCGCGCGTTCGGTCAGGTTGACGCAGTACGCCGACAGCGGATCGCGCGCGGTGGCCGGACCTTCTTCTCCGGCGCCAGCCGGAGCATCGCCCTGCGCGTCTTCTCCTGAGTCGGCTCGGGCGATGGGCGCCTTCGAGATGCCGTGAGAGATGTACTCGAGGACGTCGAGCCGCGTCACGCCCTGATCCATCAGCAGTCGCGCAGCGTGGCTCTTCGGCTGCTGGAGAATCGCCGCGCAGAGGTCGCCGGCCTGAACGGCATCGCGCTGCGCGCTCTGCACGTGCAGCACGGCTGTCTGGAGCGCTCGCGCGAAGGCCGCCGTCTGCTCGGGCTGGCCTTCCCTTCCCTTCGACACCTTCTCGATCGCCCGATCGAGATACGCGTCGAGATCGAGCGTCAGCCGCTTCAGGTCGGCGCCGCAGGCCGTCAGAATCCGCTCGCCGTCGGGATCGTGGGCGAGCGCGTACAGCAAGTGCTCCAGCGTGACGTACGCATGACGCCGCGAGACGGCCTCGCGGTACGCAATCGCCAGCACGATTTCAACGGATGCGGAAAACACTCGGCTCAGCCCTCAGCCTTCTTCAATAGCCGCCCTGAGCGGAAATCCCGCCTCGCGCGCCATCGTCGTCACGGTCTGGACCTTCGTCTCCGCGATTTCCCACGGATACACGCCGGCGAGGCCGCGGCCGTTCACGTGCACGTGCATCATGACTCGGTAGGCTTCCGCGGGCGACCGTTGGAAAACGACTTCGAGAACCTGAATGACGAAGTCCATCGTCGTGTAGTCGTCGTTCAGCAGAATCACCTTGTAGACCGTCGGCTCCTGCTTCTTGACGGCGGGACGTTCCTTGACAGCACCGTCCGTTCGGTCCTGGTTCGCGGCCACACGCTCAGCGTAGCGCATTCCGCCGACGTACGCATTACGCGTGACGCGCGGCCAGCGACGCTTTCATTTCGTACATCGCCCGGTCCGCGGCCTTGATCAGGTCCTCGGCGCGGGGACCGCTTTGCGATCCGAGGGCGACGCCGACGCTCGCGCTCGCCCGGATGTTGTGACCGTCGATGTGAAATGGACGCTCGAGCTCGTCGCGGATGCGCTCGACGACGGCCGTGATGTCCGATTCGTCTTCGACGCGCTCGAGGAGAATCGCGAACTCGTCGCCGCCCATGCGCGCGATCGAATCGGTCGGACGCACGCAGCTGCGCAGCCGGCGTGCGACCGCCATGAGCAGGCTATCGCCCGTCGAGTGGCCGAACCGATCGTTGATCGCCTTGAACTTGTCGAGATCGACGAACAGGACGGCCACGTCGCTCCGTCCGCCGATGTTGGCCTGCCGCGCGGCGGCGGCGACGCGCTCCATGAAGGCCCCGCCGTTCAGCATCTTCGTCAGGCTGTCGTGCGTGGCCCTGAATGTCAGCTGATGCGCGCGCTTGCGCTGCGCGGTGATGTCGCGCAGAAACGCCGTGAACACCGGAGGACCGTCTGACGGCAGACGAGTCAGCGACAACTCGATCGGAAACTCGGTGCCGTCCGCACGAATCGCCGTGGTCTCCATTCGGCGCTCGAGCACCTCGACCGAGTCCATGGACGCGGCCCGCTCCGCGGCGCTCCGGTGCGCCGAACGGAGGCGCTCGGGGATGAGCAGGCGCGCCATGTCCTTGCCGATGACATCGGCCCTGGCTCTGCCGAACGTCCGCTCCGCCGCGGGGTTGAACTCGACGATCCGCCCGAGGTGATCGATCGAAATCACGCAGTCGAGCGCGGCTTCGAGCATCGCCGCCTTGCGTCTGCGCGAACCGTCGCGGTCCGAGACGGTTGCTCCAAGAATCAGGCCCGAGCCGCCGGCAATCGCAAGAAACATCTGGACGAACATCAGCCGATCTTCGGCGGGACCGGAAGCGTAGCCGCCGCCGTGGACCGTTCCCCAGATCGCCAGCGTCGACGTCATCAGGTTGGCGAGTGCGGCGCCGGAGACGCCGAAGCGGATCGCGGCCCAGATGATGAACGGGAACAGCATGTACCCGAGCTGCGGCGCGGCGCTGGCGAACGAGCGCGCGAACACGAGACTGCTGGCGCCGATGAGCCCGATCGCGAGTGCGATGGCTTCCGCGGCGTCGCGCCAGCTTCGCAATCGAGGCCGGGCGCTCCACGTCAGGATCGCGGGCGCGATGAGAAGGTCGGCGGCGACGTCGCCCATCCACCACGTCGACCAGAGGCCCGAGAACGACGACCACGAACGAATCCCGCCCGCACACAGGCTGACGGCGCCGATCGTCGCGCTGATCGTGCTGCTGGCGATTGACCCGCCGACGATCAGCGCGAGCGCGTATCGCAGCCAGTTGGCTGGCTCCGCCTCGCCGGCGAAGCGCCGCACGGCGAAGGCCGCTGCCACGGCCTCGAGCGTGTTGCCCGCCGCAACGACGAGCGAGACGAGCACGGGCTGATGGCTCGTGACGTTGGCGACGAACGCGCCAAGGAGAACGCCAGGCCAGGCGTCGGCGCCGAACACCACCAGCGCCGCGAGCGACAGCCCGCTCGGCGCCCACACGGGCGAGGCCTGTCCGGCGGAGAAGGCCAGCGGGAGGACGAATTTCGCGGCGATGACGTAGATCGCCGCCAACGTCACGACGACGATGGATCGCGAGCGACTGGGCATGAGAGGCGCGTGGACGTCCGCGCCGTTTGCGGGGGGTTTTTACACGATACGTTCGCGATGCGATCGAGTCAAGACTGTCAGAACTACGGAAGCAGGCGGCGAGCACGCTCGTGCCGCACGGCATCGTTCAACGGCTCGCCGAGGCATCAAACGTGTAAGCGGCTTTCACTTCCGGCATCGCGGTGGACGCGCCGTGCCAATGATGTAATCGCGGCATGTGACGACCGCTCGTGTGTGAGGCCGAACCGCGGACGAGTTGTCAGCTCATCCGGCGTGGCTGTAGACCTAAGCGGTCGGCTCACATACGGCGCCTGTCGTCCAGCAGCCGTCGAGCTTCGACGGGTTGGCATCGCGACTGCTACCTGCCATCACGTCAATTGCTGGAGGGACACTTGATGACCAAACGCGCACGAGACGTGATGACACCCGATCCGGCGTGCTGCTCGCCCCATACGTCGATCGATCAGGTCGCG
>CAYQRM010000188.1:0-13072 GCA_964419785.1 uncultured Solibacteraceae bacterium
GGCAAGTTCCTGTCGGTCGTCGGCATGGCGCTGGCGCTCGTGAAGAACTACGACCCGTTCAAGTCGCCGACGCACTTCAAGATGACCGACCTCTTGAAGAAATTCGACAAGACGTTCAACGCGACGGGAAAGAACTACGGCAAGGTGTCGGGCGACCGCACGATGGAGGACATCGAGAAGCGGCGGTCGGATCGCTGGAACTTCCTGTTCATCGCCGGCATGTGGTTCCAGGATCTCTTCAACTACGACTTCCGCCGCACCGAGCGCTGCATCATTCCGTATGCGACGCAGGAGGGCGAGATCAGCTTCTGCGCGTACAACACGGGCATCGGCTGGCGAAACATCATTGAGAAGATGCACATGACGGCCACGCTCACGAAGTGGTACGACGAGCACGGCCGGCACGAGATCTTCGCCGGCGGCAAGAAGGTCGCGCTCGAGTCGACCGACCACAGCCTCAAGCTCGACGCCGAAGCTGTGGCCAAGGGCCGTCAGACCGATCTCGACGAGAAGGGCATCGCCAAGAACGCGCGCGAAGAGAAGCTGCGCGCGCGCAAGGCGCAGCAGGAACATCAAAAGATGGCCGAGCTCTACCGCCAGGTGGTCCTGAAGGAAGCGAAGTCCGAGGTCGCGTCGGGCCTGCAGATCCAGGGGCTCGGCAAGAAGAAGGACACCGACGTCGTCACTCACTGACGCCTCCTCGCCGAAGCCTCGGCAAGAGACCAAGCCACGCTGCGGGCCGGCTGAAGCGATTCAGCCGGCCCGCGGTGTTGTTAAGGCGCTCTGAGTAAGTGCGACGATGGATGTCTCATGTATCCGCGTCTGATTGTCACCCCCATCATCACGATCTATACGTTCGGCGTCCTGCTGGCGGCCGCCTATCTGAGCGCTTTTGCGTGGATGGTCCGCGGCGCGCGACGAGCGGGTCTGGATCCCGACGCCCTCGCGTCGCTCGGGGCCTGGGCGATTGTGGGAGCGCTCCTCGGTGCGAAAGGCCTGCTGATACTTCGATCGATCCTCGACGGCAGCTTTTCGACTTCGGACTTGTGGTCCATGTCACTGCTCACGAGCGCCGGCGATTTCTACGGCGGGTTCATCGGCGGCCTCGTGGCCTCGGCGCTCTTCTTCTGGCGCCATCCGGCCGTTCCCGTGTGGCGCGCCGCAGACGTCTGCGCTCCGGCCATCGCGCTTGGTCAGGCCATCGGACGTGTCGGCTGTTTCATGGCGGGAGACGACTATGGCCGGCCCTCGAGCCTGCCGTGGGCCGTGACCTTCACCGATCCTGAAGCCGCTCGTCTGGGCGGGACGCCACTCCACGTGCCGCTGCATCCGGTCCAGCTCTATGAATCGGCCGCTTGCCTTGTTCTGTTCGCCATTCTCGTGACGCTCGGACGCCAGACGCACCGTGACGGCGAGATCATCGTTACGTACACGCTGCTCTATGCCGTCGCGCGCTTCGGGCTGGAGTTCTTCCGCGGCGACGCGGACCGGGGATTCGTCTTCGGAGGCCTGCTGTCCACATCGCAGTTCATCGCCATCGTCATGGCGGCGGCGGCGATCGGGGCCGTCAGCTATTTGAAGCGGCGCCGGCCGGCGTGATCGGTCGTCAGCCCCTATGGGATATCACTGGGTCAGATGGACGCGGCTGCTGCTCCCCGTGCTCTTCGCCGGACTCGGCACGACCGTCCGTGATCGCCCAGACCAGGTTCCCGACGCGCCCGGGATCAAGGGCCACGGGGGTTTCGTCGAGACGCTTGGCAACGGCGACAAAAATCACCGTGAGCCGCACCTCCTCGGCGACGGTGGGAGCCAACGATCAGATGCAGGGCGGAGGAGGCCCGTGGGCAACGCGACGGTACGGTGGACTTCGACAGCGTGGGCGTCTACTCGATTCCGAAGTAGGCGCGATGGCGTGAGACGGCAGGATCGCAGGACGCCATGGTGCCGGCGCGCTTGATCTCGGCTCGAGCCGTTATCGAATGTCGACGACGCTGATTCGATCGCTGTCTTTGCGAAGGACGAGCTGGGTCTCGCCGCCGGTCTTCTCGATGTAGAGCCGCGCTGGCACGAACACGGAGTGGTTGTGAGCGCTCGTGCCGCCGGAGTGATGGCCCGAGACCACGAGATAGCTGCTCCAGACGCCGGTCGTCTGGCCGGACGTGCGGTACGACGGCGTGATCTCGACGTAGTAGGGTTCGTTCGGGCCGTCGAGCGGCTCGTAGCGCACGACGGTCTCGGTCGCGCGCGACGCGCGCAAGCTACTCGCACCGGCGTCGAGCGCGGCGGCGAGGTGCGTGCCGTTGTCCGCGAGCGCGTTGCACCCGACTGCGGTCAAGACTGTCAGGCACACGACGAGGCTTCGTGCGGGCATGACGATCGTTTCGGCGTCAGGCAGCGATTGGAGTAGGTGTGCCGGGTGGTCGCTTAGAACGCGTCCCTGAGGCTGATGTAGAGCCCGTGCGATCCGTTCTGGCCAATCGCGTAGTCCACGCAGAAGTTGGTGCGCGAGTGCTTGTGGAGCAGGAAGCGCAGGCCCCCGCCGCCGGCGACCGCGACCGAGTCGAAGAGGCGCTCGCCCGTGGTCGGGTCGTTGACCGTCGTCGCGTTGACGAAGAGCGCGAAGCCGAGGAACCCGTTGTTCGTGACGAGCGCGCGATATTCGGCCTCGCCGTAGAGTAAGTCGTTGCCGCGAAACCGACCTTCCGGATAGCCTCGCGCCGATCGACCGATCTCGTCGCCGCCGTTGGTCGGCAGCGACAGGTAGGGCGCGGATCCCGACGTCACGAACGTGCCGAGTCCCCAAAACGCGATGCGATGCCGCTTGTCGCCTGTGAGGTTACGGTACGTGCGGGCATCGGTGTACAGCTCCGACCAGGTCGAGTCGCCGCCGAGAAATCCGTGAATGAACGTGCGGAATGACGCGAGCGCGTAATACCCGCGCGTCGCGTCGTTCTGACTGTCGCGGCTGTCGAAGCGAATCGCGAGTCCCGGACCGGCCGCGGTCTGCACGGTGTCGCTGAATCCGTGCGCGTCACTGTAGGTCCGGAAGGGCGACGTGTCCCATGCGGGGCTCTGCTCGGGATTCGGTCCGATGTTGGTTTGGCTAATGAAGTACAGCCCGCCGCCGGTGTAGACGTGCCGCGTCAGGCGGTAGTAGTACGTGTCGATGAACTGCAGCGAGTAGTACTTCACTTTCGGCTCGTTGTTCGTCGTCGAGCTCGTGCCGAACTCGACGTTGGCCGATGACAGTCCGGAGTAGTGGTTCTGGCCTTCGACGATCCAGCGGTTCTCCTCGCCGTACAGTCGAAAGTTCTCGCCCATGCTCACCTGGTTCTGCGTCGAGTACGCGAACGACGTCGTGATTGAGGAAAAGCGCGTCGTGCCAGCGTGGCCGAGGTTGAACTCCGCGTCCGCGCCGGCGCCAGCCTTGAAGCCGGTGCTCGGCTTCGAGCTGATGATCGGGACGATCGTCCACGCGAGCTTGGGGTGCTCGGTCGGCGGCCGCAGTGGCTTGTCGCGCCAGGTGCGAATGAGATCGGGCAGATCGGTCCGGCCCTGATTGTTGTCGCCTGCGATCGGCAGCGTCGGGGATGGATCGGGCGAAGGCGTGGGCGTCGGGGCCGGCGTTTGCGCGACGTCCGCGGTCCGGGCAGGCTGCGCCATGGCCGTCGCGCCAGGCGCGGCGAGCACCAGCAGTACAGCGGCCCAGTGGGAGAAACGAGTGCTACGGACGAATGGGAGCCGAAAGCGCATTCAAGATATCAGGCGCACCAGGCACTATAGCATCCGCGCGTTGCGACCAGCTCACCACGCGACCGCCGCGCTGTTGTTGCGGTTGTGCGACGCGGCGCGCAACGCGCCCGTCTTGGGATCGCGGCTGATCGCGACCCACAAGCCTTCGCCGCCGAATCGATCGTCTGACCCGTCGTACTCCCTGTACGCACGCCCGAGCGTACCAAGAAGCGTGGGCGGGAATCGTCCCTTTGGCAGACGAACGGTGAGCGCCCCGGTCGTGAGGTCGGCGTCCGGCAGGAAAAAGTCCGGCGAGTTGATCGCCTCGTCGACCGTCATGCCGAACCGCGTCACGTTCAAGAGCCCGATCATCGTCCGCTGGTGAAGTCCGGACCCCATCGACGCGAAGCCGAGCATCGGTTGGCCGTCTTTGAACAGGATACCGGTCTCGGTGGGCGCGGGCAGCCGGCTGCCTGGGGGAATGCGAGCGATCTGGGCCTGCTGGTACGACGCCGGATCGCCGATCGACACGCCGTCGACGACGATCGCGGTCTTGCCCCAGTCGACGCAGTTGATGCTCTGTGTGAGCGCCGCGATGTTGCCTTCCTCGTCGATCGCCACGACGTCGTCGGAGTGATGCGGCGTGGAATCCTTCCAGCGGAACGGCACGACGCCCGCTTGCATCCGCTTCCAGAGTTCGGCCGCGTGCGCCGGCGTCACGCGCGCCTCGGGGGTTGCATCGAGTCCCGGGTAGATCTGCGCGATTGTGGCCGGCGGCAGATAGCTCAGCGTGAACATCTGCGAGATGTCGAGCGCTTTCCGCAGCGAGGCTGCCGACGTGGACCAGTGCGGATCGGTCGCAAGACCCGACGCGGCCGCGAGCAACTGCGCCTCGATGAGGTTCACGCCGCCGAGATTTGGCGGTCGGTTGGTGGAGATCGCGTAGCCGTTGCCGATGTCGGCAGAGAGCGGGTCGTCCCAGATGACGTCGTAGCTCGACAGATCGTCGAGCGTCATCTTGCCGCCATCGGCCTGAACGGCGGCGACCAGCTTCTTCGCCCACGGCCCCTTGTACATGTAGTCGGTGCCCTGGTCCCCGACGGCGCGCAGCGTCTTCGCGAGCGCGGGCTGACGGAACGTCTCGCCCCGCGTGTAGAGCGCGCCATTGGCTTTGATGAACACCGCACGCGTATCGGCGAGACGCTTCAGATCGTCCGCGCGAAACACGAACTTGTCAGCCAGGTGCTTCGTGACGGGCATGCCGTGCTCGGCGACGTAGATCGCCGGATCAAAGATCGCCTTGAAGGGCAGCTTGCCGAAGCGATGCTGCGCGGCGTCGACGCCTTTCATGAAGCCGCCGACGAGCGCCGTGCGTCCGCTCACGGCGGTGCCGCGAAGGCCGGCCTCGGACGCCATGTTGAGGCTGCCGGGGATCGTCATCGGTTCGGTCTCGCCGCGCACGGTGTTCCACTCGGCGTTCATCGTGTAGACCTTGCCGGTCTTTGCGTCGTAGTAGACGAGCGACAAGATCCCGAAATAGCTGATCGGTGCGCCGGCGGTGACGGCGACTTGCGTCACGGCTGCCGTCAGCGCAGCGTCCATCGCATTGCCGCCGCGCTTGAGCGCTTCGAGGCCGGCGCGAGCGGCGATGCCGTTGTAGGCCACGGTCACCGCGCCGTGCGTGCCCGTCGCGACGCCAGCCGTCGTGCGGTCGACATCCTGGGCGGCAAGATACTTCGTGTAGTCGCTGGCCCATGTCTCCGGCGACAGGCTGACGCCGCGCGGCTGACCGGCGACGGTGTTCAGAAGGACACTCGCAAGCCCGAGACCGGCAGGCAGCACGCTCTTCAGCATGGCGTGATGGTAGCGCGTGTTAGCCCGTTGGCAGACCGGTTCTCGATGGAAAGTACCGATCGCGAATGCGCAGCACCGGCAGTTCGAGGGCCTTCGCCGTCAGCACACCGACGACAATCGAAAGCGCGACAAACAGCACGAAGCCCAGAGCGCCCGTGGCGGGAAACGCCGGGATCCGGCGCGCGAGCCACAGCATCGCGATCCGGACTGGCAGATGCCAGAGGTACATCGAATATGAATAGCGGCCGATGACGGCCAGGGCGGCGATCGCGAGCGTTGCGCCGCGTGCGGCTGGCTCGCGATCGACCGCGAGCACCAGCACGGCCGCGAACGCGGCGTAGGTCGTGGTCAAGCCGACGGTACCGAGCCACGGGTCGTCGAAGCGCAGCACCACCGCAGGGACGATCAAGATGACGGCGGCGAGACTCAGCACCACGCGCCGGTCGGCCAGCCGCCGGAACGCCGCCGGTTCGAAGTGATAGAGGTAGGCGAGGAACAGCCCGGCGGTCAGCGCGTCGATTCGGAACGGCGTCGCGTCGTGCAGGTGGCTCGTGACTCCGAAAATCGCGGTGACGATCGAACGCGCCGCGAGCGCGCCGACCGCGACGACCAGGCACATCCCAAAGACGCCGCGCCGATTCGCAATGCGGGCGCCCGCCGCAACGACGACGAATGTCACGAGCAAGTAGAAATGTTCCTCCACGGCCAGCGACCACGTGTGGACGAGAAAGCGCGGACCGAAGTTCTGGACCAAGAGCGCTTCCGACAACACGGTTCGCCAGTCAATCGCGATGCCGCGCACGGCGAGCGTGACGATCACGACTGCGAGGTACACGTAGAACGCGGGATAGATCTTCAGTCCGCGCCTCGCCAGGAAGCGCCCGCCATCGATACGTCCGTAGAGCTTGAATTCGCGAAACAGCAGCCCCGAGACCAGGAACCCGCTGAGAACGAAGAAGAGGTCAACGCCGGCCCAGCCGACGCGGTTCCAGACGTGCATGGCCAGCGCCAGCGGCTGCGGCAGGCCGGCGCCGAGATAGCCGCCGTGAAATCCGAGCACCAGCAGAACGGCCACCGCCCGCAGGGCGTCGAGCGCCTGCGATCGGTGGTCGTGGGAGGGTACCATCCGACAAAGGACCGACAGGTCCAGGACCGGTGAACGAACTCCGCCGGCACTGAGCGGACCCTCGCGGTTGGCGAGCGATCCACTGTCGTGCGCGACGGAGTCAGTCTGCCTAGATCATGCCGTTCAAGGTGCGAAGCGCGCGCGCCCGCACTTTGCGGCTGGCTGGCTTCGCCTTGATCATGATTTCCTCGCCGGTGAAGGGGTTGCGGCCCTTTCGGGCGGCCGTCGCCGGCTTGTTGACCGTCCGCAACTTGACGAGCCCGTTGAAGTTGAATTCGCCGCTGCCCTTCTTGCTCAGGTCGGCGGCGATGATCGCCGTCAGCACCTCGAACACTTCTCTGACCTTGCCCGGCTTCAGGTCGGTGCCGAGTGCGACTTGCTTGATGACATCGCCTCGTGAACGACGCTTGCTCGCGGGCGTAACTTTGAAGGCCTTCTTCTTTGCAGTTTGTGCCATATAGGGAACGTTCCTGTTGACTCGGTGGATCGACGGTCGGCTCCATGCCGGCGCGACCAACCGACGTAGCTTATCGTGTCGCGGCGCAAAAGTAGCGCGTTTCTCGCATCAGATTGACACTACGCCATCGGGCAGCGACGATGGAACCATGGCTCGCGCGTCCGTCCTCGCGTGGCTCCTGGTCGTCGCGATCCAGGGCACGGCCATACCCGGCACGAGCGTTCTGCACATCAAAATCTCCATCACCGCGACCAATCAGCGGCCGGTGCCCGTTCAGCGCCATGCGCTGCTTGTCAGCGACAACCCGGCCACGTCCGTCCCGGTGCGCATCGTGACCGGGCCAGATGGGACAGCGGACATCCGTCTGCGCGCGGGCAGCTATACGGTGGAATCGGACCGGCCCTCGGTCGTCGACGGACGGGCGTACCAATGGACCCAAATCGTCGACCTGGTCGCCGGGCGCGACACCACGCTCGAGCTGACGGTGGCGAACGCCGAGGTTGGTCCGGTCACCGCGGAGACGGAGGTCAACTCGACGCCGGCCGAGCGTTTGCCCGCCTCGTCGCTCTTCGCGAAATGGCAGGACAGCGTCGCCGCGCTCTGGACCGAACACCGCCATGCCGCCGGATTCCTCGTCAGCAAGGGACTGGTGGCCACCAGTCTGTCCGGCATTGGCGATGCGACGTCGGTCGAGGTTCAGCTCTCGCCGACAGACAAAGTGTCTGGGCGCGTGCTGGCCACCGATGCGACGCATGACCTCGCCGTCGTGCAGATCAATCCCGCGGTCTCGACCAGTGCGCCCGTGCCGTTGGCCTGCGGATCGGATCCCGCCACGAGTCTGACGAGCCGCCAGGATCTCTTCACGTTCGAGGTGCCATTCCTGGGCGCGAAGAGTTGGACCGTCGGGACGATCGTCGCGCTTGATTCGCAGATCATCGACACCGATCTGCGGTTGTCGGCCGCCTCTGCTGGCGGACCGGTGTTCGCGGACGATGGCCCTGCGGTCGGGCTTGCCTCGATGCCTGGGACCGACGAGACGACGGGGAGGGGACAGGCGCGCGTGGTTCGGGCGGCCGCCCTTTGCGCGCTGATCTCGACGGCTGAACAGAAACTCGCCGCCACCGAGGCGCCGAGCGCGGCTCTTCTGCCGGTAGAATCTTCGAAGCCGCTGCCGCTGGCGGAAATTCAATCGGCCGCGCCCGCGCGCGCCCTGAGCTTGTCGTCATACGCGAGCGCGTCAACTGAGTTCGACATTCTGTTCATCACACCGGCGCTGCTCGCCGGCGCGGAAACGCAGCAGGAGCGGGCCGGCGGCGCCAGCGACGCGCTGAGTGGATGGCGCGCGGCGATCGACTTCGGTGAGTGGTCGCGCTACGTCGCCGAGCGACCGCCGGTGCTGTTCATTCGCGCGACGCCGAAACTCGCGGAGAGCTTCTGGATGAAGTTCGCGCGAGGCGCCGCGTCAACGCAGGGCGCCTCGATTCCGCCGATCAAGCACCTCGGCCCAGGATTCTCGCGTATGCGAGTGATCTGCGGGAGCAAAGAGATCGCGCCCGTGCATCCTTTCAGAATTCGCGCGCGAGTGTCGGAGACCGACGCCGTGGACGAGGGATTTTACGCGTTCGATCCCATGGCCATCGGCCCTCAATGCGGCTCCGTGTCGATTGTTCTGTCATCGGTCAAGGAGCCCGACAAGACGGAGACGCGCGTCATCGATCCGGTCTTGATCGCGCAAGTCTGGAAAGACTTTGCCGCGTATCGGGAGCAGTAATCGCACTGCGAGCGCGAGGCGCTACCCGAGCCCGGGACGCCGGCATTCGTCGGCATCGTGTCTGATAGGACCCTGCGGCGCCTTCCCCCGCTCATGCCTTGGGAAGCGAGGTCTCGAATGCCGTTTCGATATGTCACCGCCATCCTTGTCACGGTCATGTCTGTCTGGGTTCTGAGATTGACGGTTGCCGCGCAGGACCGCGGGAGTCTGAAGGTGCCGAACGGCCTCGCCTTGTCGGAGTTCAAAGGGTACGAGGTTGGCAGGTCATTGCGCCGAGCCAAACCGACGAAAGCATCAAGGCCGTGGTTGGCAACCCGGTGATGATGAAAGCGTTCCTGGATGGCTACCGGGCACGCGGTTCCCTGAAGGACTCGAAGCGCTTTGCTGCCTCGGGCGGATGGGGATACGCAAAGCGCGCGACTTCGTCTTCACGCACTCCGGTCCGCGGTAAGATGCGCCCGCGCCGATGCCGTTCGACGACGATCTGCTAAGGCACCTGCAGGACATCTGCGGTCCGCGCGTCTCGACGGGCGTCGCCGCGCGCGAGCACCACAGTCACGGTGAGTCGTGGCATCCGCCCGGAGTGCCAGACGCCGTCGTCTTTCCCGAATCCACCGGGGAGGTCAGTCGAATCGTCGCGGCGTGTGCCGCGGCGCGCGTGCCGATCGTGCCGTTCGGCATGGGCAGCTCGCTCGAGGGGCACGTCAACGCCATTCGCGGTGGCGTCTCGATCGATCTCACCCGCATGGCGCGGGTCGTGCGGATGAGCGTCGACGACCTCGACGTCACCGTCGAAGCCGGCATCACGCGCTCGGCGCTCGATCGTGAGCTCCGGAACACCGGCCTGATGTTTCCGATCGATCCGGGCGCTGACGCGACGATCGGCGGCATGACGGCGACACGCGCGTCGGGTACGACGGCGGTGCGTTACGGGACGATGCGCGAGAACGTGCTGGGTGTCACGGTGGTGCTGGGCGACGGCCGCGTGATCACCACCGGCGGCCGCGCCCGCAAGTCATCGTCAGGCTACGACCTCACGCGGCTGTTCGTCGGGTCGGAGGGTACGCTGGGCGTGATCACTGAAGTCACGCTAAGGCTGCACGGGCGGCCGGAGTCCGTGCGCGCGGCGGTGTGTCCATTCGCTTCGATCGAGGACGCCGCGAACACCGTGATTCAGACGATCCAGCTCGGCATTCCCGTCGCGCGCATCGAGATCATCGACGACGCACAGCTGCGCGTCGTCAATGCGTACTCGAAGACCGACTATGCGATCGCGCCGACGCTCTTCTTCGAATTTCACGGCATCTCGGCCGTCACGGTCGAGGAGCAGGTGCGGGCCGTGGAGGAGATCGCGCGTGAGCACGGTGCTCAGGATTTTCGGTGGGCAGAGGACGCGGACGCGCGCGCGGTCCTCTGGCGCGCTCGGCACAATGCGTACTACGCGACGGTCGCCTCACGGCCGGGCGCTCGTGCGTGGACGACCGACGTCTGCGTGCCGATCGCGCACCTGGCGGCGTGCATCGTCGAGACGCAGGCAGATATTCGCTCGACAGGATTGGCCGCGCCGCTGGTCGGGCACGCCGGCGACGGCAACTTCCATCTCATTGTCATGATCGATCCCGCCGACGCGCGCGAGCTGGCGACGATGTCGGCGTTCAGCGAGCGTCTGGTCGAGCGGGCGCTTCGGTTCGGTGGTACGTGCAGCGGCGAGCACGGGGTGGGCATCGGCAAGCTGAACTACCTCGCCGCCGAGCATGGCGAGAGCCTGGACGTGATGCGGGCGATCAAGCGAGCGCTCGACCCTGAGAACGTGATGAACCCCGGAAAGTTGATCACGCTCTAAACGATCAGCGCCGCTCGTGCACCCGCACCACGGCGCCCTGCTTGGCGCCCGTGTTCGCGTAGTTCTCGACGGTCACCACTCGCGTGTACGCTGTATCCGCGAATGTCCAACTCTGAAGTCGTCGCCGATCCCCGCGCGGACTACACGCGCCATCTCGAGTCTCGCCGGCAGTGGCTCGGCGTCGCCGTGCGGCAACACATCATGTACGGAAACTGGCGCCTGGCCGCGCTGGTGGCGGCCGTGCTCGCGACGTACTTTGCCTTCGGTCGTGGTTTGTTCTCGGGATGGTGGCTGCTGGCGCTCGCGGCGGCGTACTTCTGGATCGGCGGCCGGCTCGAGCGGGCGATTCACGATCGCGCGCGCTTCGGCCGCGGCGTCGCGTTCTACGAGCGCGCGCTGGCGCGCCTCGACGGTCGCTGGGTCGGGACCGGCGCCGAAACTGGCGATCGCTTCCTCGACGCCGAACATCTGTACGCACGCGATCTGGATCTCTTCGGTCCCGCGTCGCTCTTCGAATTGTTGACGTGTGCGCGCACGCGAATGGGCGAAGCCACACTCGCCGCGTGGCTGAAGACCCCGTCCGCACCCGCCGTCGTCCAAGAGCGACGTGAGGCGATTGTTGAGCTCGCGCCGCGCACCGATTTGCGCGAAGACCTCGCGGTGCTCGGCGAGGACGCGCGCACCGTCGTCCGCGCCGAGACGCTCGCGGCGTGGAGCGAAGGGCCGGCGCGTCTCAGCAGATCGGCGCTTCCAATCTGGGCGTGGCCGCTCACGGCGGCCGGGGCGATCGCCCTCGTCGGTATCATCGTCTGGCTGGCGGCGGCGCTAGGGGCGCTGGCGCTCGACGAGCGCACGATGGCGATCCTCCGGCTCTACATCGTGACAATGTTCGCGATCTGCGGAGGCGTCACGTGGCGCGTCCGCCAGCGTGCTGAGGCCATCTTCCACGATGCCGACACGGCCGCGCGCGATCTCGGATTGCTCGCCGGCGTCCTGCGGCGGATCGAAGCCGAGCGGTTCGCAGCGCCGCGGCTGGCCTCGCTGCGCGCAGCGCTCGACAGCGAAGGCGAGCCGCCGTCACGCCGCATCGCGCGGCTGCACACGCTCATGGGCTACGTGGACTCGCGGGACCACGTGTTCATCCGGCTGCTCGGTCCGCTCGTCCTCTGGGACATCCATCTTGTCTACGCGATCGAGCGGTGGCGGGCAATCTGCCGTGCGGCCGTGCGGCGCTGGCTCGATGCGGCCGGAGAAATCGAAGCGCTGTCGTCGCTGGCCGGCTATCGCTACGAGCATCCCGACGACGTCTTTCCGGAGTTCATCGCGGGACCGCCAAGCTTCGACGCTGCAGGAGTCGCGCATCCGCTGCTGGTCGGGACGGTCGCCGTGCCGAACGATGTCAGCCTGACCGGAGACTTGCGCGTGCTCGTCGTGAGCGGCTCGAACATGTCCGGCAAGAGCACGCTGCTCCGGACGGTCGGGATCAATGCCGTGCTGGCACAGGCGGGCGCGCCGGTGCGCGCTCGGCACCTTCGAATGACGCCGCTCGAGATCGGCACGTCGATTCACGTGCACGACTCGCTGCTCGCGGGCGTGTCGCGCTTCTACGCCGAGATCACGCGGCTTGGCGCGATCATGCGGCGCGCGGCGGACGCGCCGCCGCTGCTGTTTCTCATCGACGAGCTGCTGCACGGCACCAACTCGCACGACCGTCGCATCGGCGCCGAAGCCATCGTCCGCGGCCTCGTCGATCGTGGCGCGATCGGGCTCGTGACGACCCACGATCTCGCGCTGGCGCACGTCGCCGAGTCGCTCGGCACCCGCGGCGCCAACGTGCACTTCGCCGACGATCTGGTGGCCGGCCGGATGCACTTCGACTACCGGCTCCGGCCGGGGATTGTTGAGAAGAGCAACGCCCTCGAGCTCATGCGTTCGGTGGGGCTCGACGTCTGACTACTGCGGGCTGTACGCGCCGACCGCGCAGACGTCTTCGCCGACCTTCTGCACGTAGCTCGTCTTGTGCTCGACGGCTTTCGTCACGGGATTGGCCATCATGAAGTCGATCGTGCCCGATCCCTTGGTCGACCCCAGCGTCCAGATCGACGAGCCGAGCGGCTTGCCATTGGCGTCCTTCAGCGCGTCGGCCGACATCCCGACATAGGGTGGATACGCGCCGTGCGCGGTGATGACGCCGCCCGGCCCGAGGCACACGACGTACAAGTCGCGATCGGCGAAGGGCGGCTTCTTGGCGGTGAAATCGGCGAGCGCCTGCTTGCGGCCGACCGACTG
>CAYQRM010000189.1:0-2900 GCA_964419785.1 uncultured Solibacteraceae bacterium
ACGGACATCATTCAGGAGGACGCGAGCGGCAAGCGCCAGATGGTGTTCTCGCCCGGCCCGATCTTCGCGAACATCGTGCTCGCCGACGAAATCAACCGGACGCCGCCCAAGACGCAGTCGGCGCTGCTCGAGGCGATGCAGGAGCACCGCGTCACGATTCAGGGCCGCACGTACATCCTCGAGGAGCCGTTCCACGTCTTCGCGACGCAGAACCCGATCGAGCTCGAGGGCACGTACCCGCTGCCGGAAGCGCAGCTCGACCGCTTCATGTTCCACATCATCATCGACCATCCGCCGGAAAACGAGGAGTACGACGTCGTCCGGACGACGACCGCGGTGCTCGATCCGAAGTTCGAACGGCCCGTGACGGGCGCCGATCTCGTGAAGTTTCAGACGCTCGTGCGGCGCGTGCCGGTCGCCGAGCCGGTCATGCGCTACGCGCTGCAGCTGGTGCGCACGAGCCGGCCGAAGTCGCCGAACGCACCCGACATCGTCAAGAAGTACGTCTCGTTCGGCGCGAGCGTCCGCGCGGCGCAGTTCTTGATTCTCGGCGCCAAGGCGCACGCGCTCACCGACGGCCGCTATGCCGTGAGCTTCGACGACATCAAGGCGCTCGCGCATCCGGTGCTTCGCCACCGCGTGCTGATCAACTTCCGCGCGGAGTCGGAGGGCGTGACGAGCGACGCCATTGTCGACGAGCTACTCAAGAGCGTGCCGACACCTAGGAGCGGGATGTAGTGGGGCAGTGGGGCAATGAGGCAATGACGGAACCGGCCGAGTTGAGCAGGGGCCTGGCCCCGGTGGCGCAAGCCGGGGCCTGTCCCCATGATTCGTTCGAAGCTGAACGCTGACTGAGAGACAGACACAAACACGGACACAGACACCGACAGAGACGCTGAATGGAAACTCACGTTATTCCCGGCGCGCGGTTCGTTGATCCGCAGGTTCTTGCGCGGATCCGCAACCTCGAGTTGCTGGCGCGCACGGTCGTCGACGGCTTCATCAACGGGCTGCACCGGGCGCCGTACTTCGGCGCGTCGATCGACTTCGCGGAGCATCGCGGCTACGTGCCGGGCGACGACATCCGCCGCGTCGATTGGCGGCTGTACGCGCGGACCGACAAGTACTTCGTCAAGCAGTACGAGGCCGACACCAACGCGAACTTCATGGCGCTCGTCGATGTGTCGAAGTCGATGAGCTTCGCGAGCCGCGGGGTCACCAAGCTCGAGTACGCGTCGTTTCTGGCGGCGTGCCTCGGGTACCTGTCGCAGCGGCAGCGCGACCGTGTCGGGATCGTGACGTTCGATCAGGAGATCGTCACACACGTGCCGCCGTCGGCGAAGCACTTCAACGTGATGCTCCAGACGCTCGATCGGGCGCGCGCCGAGCGGCCCGGCCGCATGCTCGAGCCGCTGGCCAAGCTCGCCGAGCATTTCAAGCGCCGCAGCATCGTGGCGTTGATCTCCGATCTCTACGAGTCGCCCGACGCCGTGCTCGAGGCGCTCAAGCCCTACAAGTTTCTCGGCAACGACGTCGTCGTCTTTCACGTGCTCGATCCGGCGGAGATCGATTTTCCGTACACCGATCCCTCGCGGTTCGAGGACCTCGAGAGCGGCGAGGAGGTGCCGGTCGTGCCCGAGTCGTTCGCCGATCAATATCGCGAGATGATTCGCGCGCACATCGACGCGTTCACCACGCGCTGCTCCGAGGCGCGCATCGATTACATGCTCTGCAACACGTCACGCCCGCTCGATGACGCGTTGTTCACGTATCTCGGCAATCGCGAGCGGCTGATGCGGGTGCGCTGACACGATGTCTTTCCTCGCGCCGCTCTTCTTCGTCGGCTTGCTCGCGATCGGCATCCCGATCCTCGTGCACTTGATCCAGCGCGAGCGGAAGGAAGTGATCTACTTCCCGTCGCTGATGTTCATCAGGCGGATTCCGTATCAGTCGGTCGAGCGGCGGCGCATCCACAACTGGCTGCTGCTCCTGCTCCGCACGGCAGCGATGGCGCTCATCATCTTGGCGTTCTCACGGCCGTTCATGAAGGTCGATCCGCTGAAGGCTGCGGCGGCCACGACCGGCGCGCGCGAGGTCATCGTGCTGCTCGACCACTCGGCCAGCATGGGCTACGGCGATCACTGGACGAGGGCCCAGGCCGAGGCCGACAAAATCGTGAACACGCTAGGCGGCGACGACAAAGGCACGCTCGTGCTGTTCGCGCGCAACACGGAGCAGAACGTGCGCGCGACGCCGGACCGCGGCCGGCTGTCTGCCGCGATCAAAGAAGCGACCGTCTCGTCCGACTCGACGCGCTTCGGCCCCGCGCTGCGGCTCGCGCAGACACTGCTCACCCAATCGCAGCTGCCGCGCAAAGAGGTGTATCTCATCAGCGATTTCCAGAAGAGCGGCTGGGAGCGGCAAGAGGAGATTCGTCTGCCCGAAGGCGCGACGCTCACGCCGGTCTCGGTGTCCGAGTACGAGACCTCGGACCTGTCAATTTCATCGGTCGTGCTGCCGCGCACGTCGTTCGCGGGCGAGGAGCGCGTGACGCCGACGGTCGGCCTCACCAATCGCGGCGCTGAGACGTTCACGAACGTCGCGGTCAAGCTCGAGATCGACGGGCGCGAGATCGGCAGCCGCCCGGTGACCGTCGGGCCCAACACTTCGGCGTCGGTGACGTTCCCGGCGTTCACGGTCGCCGAGGCGAACATGCAGGGCACGGTCCGCGCCGGCACGGACAAGATGCCGAAGAACAACGTGTTCCAGTTCGTCCTTTCGCCCAGTCGGCCCGTGTCGGTGCTGATCGTCCAGCCGGAGGGCGCGGGCGGCGCGAGCGAGTATCTGACGACGGCGCTGCTCGGCAACACGCCGCCGTTCAAGGTCGACGTCATGAGCGT